>JAAFJI010000114.1 GCA_013298045.1 Betaproteobacteria bacterium | reverse complement strand
GGCGACCAATGCGCTCTTTCTTGCCCTTAACCGGGTTGTAAATTGTGTCGCCAGTAGCGACCACGCCCGAGTAAACGCGGAAGAAGATCAATTGACCAACAAATGGATCGGTCATGATCTTGAACGCAAGCGCCGCGAATTTTTCTTCGTCGTTCGCTTTGCGGGTCACCGGCTTCTCGTCGTCATCCGTGCCGCCGACCGGAGGAATATCCGTCGGTGCCGGCATGTACTCGATCACGGCATCAAGCATCGCTTGTACGCCTTTGTTTTTGAAAGCCGAGCCGCAAAACATCGGAACGATTTCGCTTGCGATAGTGCGCAGGCGAATACCCTTCTTGATGTCTTCCGCCGACAAATCGCCCTCTTCGAGATACTTGTTCATCAAGTCCTCGTTGGCTTCAGCAGCGCTCTCAACCATCTTACCGCGCCACTCTTCCGCTTTCGCCTGAAGTTCGGCTGGAATGTCGCGCGCTTCGTATTTCATGCCTTGCGAAGCTTCGTCCCAAAAGATCGCCTTCATGCGTACGAGATCGATGATGCCCTGGAAGTTTTCCTCGGCACCAATAGGCACTTGCATCGGGACGGGATTCGCCTTAAGGCGAATCTTCATCTGGTCATAGACCTTGAAGAAGTCTGCACCCGTACGATCCATCTTATTTACGAACGCAAGACGCGGCACTTTGTATTTGTTCGCCTGACGCCACACGGTTTCCGACTGTGGCTGTACGCCGCCCACCGCGCAGTAAACCATGCACGCACCGTCGAGCACGCGCATTGAGCGCTCCACTTCAATCGTGAAGTCAACGTGACCCGGTGTATCGATGATGTTGATCCGATGCTCGGGGAAGTTTTTATCCATTCCCTTCCAGAAGCATGTCGTCGCAGCGGACGTAATGGTGATGCCGCGCTCACGCTCCTGCTCCATCCAGTCCATCGTGGCAGCGCCGTCGTGCACTTCGCCAATTTTGTGCGAAACGCCAGTATAGAAAAGGATGCGCTCGGTGGTCGTGGTCTTGCCTGCGTCGATGTGCGCAGAGATACCAATGTTTCGATAGCGATCAATAGGTGTGGTACGTGGCATAGTAGAAACTCTCGGAAAGCCCGACTTGTCAGACTTTCACTCGTTAAGGCTGTGATTAGAAACGGAAGTGCGAGAAGGCTTTGTTTGCCTCTGCCATGCGATGGACTTCTTCACGCTTCTTCACTGCGCCGCCGCGACCTTCAGCCGCTTCCATCAATTCGTTGGCGAGACGGGCTCCCATCGACTTTTCGCCGCGTTTGCGCGCGGCATCGCGAATCCAGCGCATGGACAACGCCGAGCGACGCGACGGTCGCACTTCAACAGGGACTTGAAAGTTCGCACCACCGACACGGCGGCTTTTCACCTCAACCATCGGTTTGACGTTGTTGAGCGCGGTGGAGAACACTTCAAGCGCGTCCTTTCCACCCTTTTTCGCAACGATGTCAAGCGCGCCGTAAACGATGCGCTCAGCAACGGCCTTTTTGCCGTCCATCATGAGCACATTCATAAATTTAGACACTTCGACATTGCCGAACTTTGGATCGGGCAGGATGTCACGTTTGGGAACTTCGCGACGACGTGGCATGGGGAACCTCTGAAAATAAAGCCGGGCACGTAGCGCGCCGACGGCGGAACTCGAACAAAAAAGGAAGCGCTGACGCTGTCCTCGGTGCGTGAGGCGCTTACGCCTTCTTCGGTGCTTTCGCGCCGTACTTGGAGCGCGATTGCTTGCGGTCTTTCACACCAGCGGTGTCGAGCGAGCCGCGCACCATGTGGTAGCGAACGCCAGGAAGATCCTTCACGCGACCGCCGCGAATGAGCACCACTGAGTGCTCCTGGAGGTTATGCCCCTCACCACCGATGTACGAAATAACCTCGAACCCGTTGGTCAAGCGCACCTTTGCGACTTTACGAAGCGCAGAGTTCGGCTTTTTCGGAGTCGTCGTGTAGACGCGGGTGCAGACACCACGCTTTTGCGGTGCATTTTCGAGTGCCGGGCTCTTGCTCTTCGAGACGACCGGCGTACGCCCTTGGCGCACGAGCTGATTAATGGTTGGCATGCTTTGGCCTTTGTTGTTTCAACCCAATTCGCTACTGTTGGCGAGTGGGCTTTCGCCTGAAAAAATTCAAGCGATTTCGGAAAAGACCGCGATTATAGCCCGCGGTTCGTTCTAGCGTCAACTCTCAGCGACTTTTCGCCTAGAGTGCGCTGTCAGTATTTGTGCCGCCGACGTGCGGCGGCACAAATTCGTTGCTTATCGATAAACGGCTCTACTACGCTGCGTCCGCTTGAACCTCGGTCTCATCAGTAGTTTCTGCCAGTATCGACGTATCGATCAAATCAGCCGCAAGGTTAGCTTTTCTGAGGCGATGGTACGCTAAGCCCGTACCTGCAGGGATCAAGCGCCCGACAATGACGTTTTCCTTGAGTCCGCGCAGCTCGTCTTTCTTGCCCATGATCGCCGCTTCGGTCAGCACGCGAGTCGTTTCCTGGAACGACGCCGCCGAGATGAACGAATCGGTGGAGAGCGACGCTTTAGTGATACCGAGCAACACGTAGTCGAACGTCGCCGGTGCCTTGCCGTCGGCTTTCACGCGATCGTTCTCAGCCAGCAACTCGGCACGCTCGACCTGCTCGCCAGTGATGAACTTGGTGTCGGCACCCTGAGTGATCACCACTCGGCGCAGCATCTGGCGAACGATCACCTCGATGTGCTTGTCGTTGATCTTTACGCCTTGCAAGCGGTAAACCTCTTGCACCTCATCGATGATGTATTTCGCGAGCGATTCAACGCCGAGCAGACGCAGGATGTCGTGCGGATCGGCCGGACCGTCAACGATCGGCTCGCCTTTGTTGACAACCTGTCCGTCAATCGCCATAACGGCTTTCTCTTTCGGGATCAGATATTCGTGCGAAACGCCTTCGACATCTTTGATGACGAGACGCTGTTTGCCTTTCGTATCCTTACCGAACGAAACCGTCCCCGTGACTTCCGCGAGCATGCCGGCGTCTTTCGGCGAGCGCGCTTCGAAGAGCTCAGCCACGCGCGGCAGACCGCCGGTAATGTCGCGTGTCTTCGAAGTCTCCATCGGCATACGAGCAAGCATGTCGCCAGGGGCTACCTCTTGACCATCCTTGACCACGATGATGGAGCCAATCTGGAAGGTGATCGTAAGCGCCGTATCCGAGCCGGCGGCTTTGATTTCGTTGCCTTTCGCGTCCACCAGTTTTAGCTGTGGGCGAACGCCTTTCGCCTGCGAGCCTGCACGGCGTTTAGCGTCGATCACAACGAGCGTCGAGATGCCGGTAACGTCGTCCGTCTGCTTTGCAACGGTCACGCCTTCCTGGACGTTTTCAAATTTGATCCGACCTGCGAACTCGGTCAAAATCGGGCGCGACGTTGCATCCCATTCGGCGAGTACCTGTCCGGCTTTGACGGTCTTGCCGTCCTCGACCAGCAACTTCGCGCCGTAGGGCACCTTGTGGCGCTCGCGCTCGCGAGACCCGTCGACGATTACGACCTCGGCCGATCGCGCGATAACCACTTTATCGCCATTGGCGCTCTTCACATAGCGCATTGTGCCTGCGAAGTTTGCGGTACCTGCCGATTTGGTTTCGACCGTGCTTTGCGCTGCGGTTCGAGACGCGGCTCCACCGATGTGGAAGGTGCGCATCGTCAGCTGCGTGCCGGGCTCACCGATCGATTGCGCCGCAATGACACCAACCGCTTCGCCCGCGCTGACCAGCGCGCCACGACCCAAATCGCGACCATAGCATTTTGCGCAGAGTCCGTGACGTGTGTTGCAAGTCAGAGGCGAGCGCGCTTTGACTTCGTCCACGCCCATCGATTCGAGCATGTCAACCAGATCCTCATTGAGCAGCGTACCAGCGGGAACGATCGCTTGCATCGTTTCGGGATGAAGCACATCGGCAGCTAGCGTGCGACCAAGGATTCGATCGCGCAGCGATTCGATGACTTCGCCGCCAGAGACCACCGCGCGCATCACGAGTCCCTCATGGGTGCCGCAATCGTCTTCGGTAACTACGAGATCCTGCGTGACATCGACCAAGCGGCGTGTCAGATAACCCGAGTTCGCCGTCTTCAGTGCCGTATCCGCGAGTCCTTTTCGCGCGCCGTGCGTCGAGATGAAGTATTGAAGCACGTTCAAACCTTCGCGGAAGTTAGCGGTAATAGGGGTTTCGATGATGGAGCCATCAGGCTTTGCCATCAGACCGCGCATGCCGGCGAGCTGACGAATCTGTGCCGCCGAACCGCGAGCGCCGGAGTCGGCCATCATGAAAATCGAGTTAAACGAGTCCTGGCGAACTTGCTTGCCGTCTCGATCGGTGACCATTTCCGAGCCAAGTTGGCTCATCATCGCGCGAGCGATGTCGTCACCGGCTGCGCCCCAGATGTCAACGACCTTGTTGTAGCGCTCGCCAGAGGTCACGAGACCGGAAGCAAACTGCTGCTGAATCTCTTTAACTTGAGCCTGTGAAGCGTCAAGAATGCCCTGTTTCTCTTTAGGCACCAACATATCGTCGGCCGCAAACGAGAAGCCGGCGCGCGTTGCGAGGCGGAAACCCGCTTGCATTAACTTGTCGGCAAACACCACCGTAGCGCGCAGACCGCAGCGACGGAAACTCGCGTTGATGAGCTTCGAAATTTCTTTTTTCTTCAACGGTTTGTTGATGATAGAAAACGGCAGTCCCTCTGGAAGAATTTCCGAAAGCAAAGCGCGACCAACGGTCGTGTCTTCGCGACGAATTTCTTCGACACGCTCGCCGTTTGCATCAAAGGTCACTTGACGCAGCCGCACCTTCACCTTTGCATGAATTTCGACCATGCGCGTCTCATACGCACGCGAAACTTCATGAATATCGGCAAACACCATACCCTCGCCGCGCGCGTTGATCTTTTCGCGCGTTGCGTAGTACAAACCGAGCACGATGTCCTGCGACGGGACGATGCAGGGGTCGCCATTCGACGGCAGGAGTACGTTGTTCGACGCGAGCATCAGCGTGCGCGCCTCGGCTTGCGCCTCGAGCGAAAGCGGTACGTGAACAGCCATCTGGTCGCCGTCGAAGTCGGCGTTGAAGGCCGTACAGACGAGCGGGTGAAGCTGAATGGCTTTGCCTTCGATCAAAACCGGCTCGAACGCCTGAATGCCCAAGCGGTGAAGCGTTGGCGCGCGGTTGAGTAGTACCGGGTGCTCGCGAATGACCTCTTCGAGCAGGTCCCACACCAAAGGATCTTCGCTTTCAACGCGACGCTTCGCTTCTTTGATCGTTTTGGCTTCGCCCATTTGCTCAAGGCGATTGAAGATGAACGGTTTAAAGAGCTCAAGCGCCATTTTTTTCGGCAGACCGCACTGGTGCAGTTTGAGCTGAGGTCCGACCACGATCACCGAGCGACCGGAGTAGTCAACGCGTTTACCAAGCAGGTTCTGGCGGAAGCGACCCGACTTACCCTTGATCATGTCGGCGAGCGATTTCAGCGGACGCTTGTTGGCACCGGTCATCGCTTTGCCACGACGACCGTTGTCGAGCAATGAGTCAACCGACTCTTGCAACATACGCTTCTCGTTGCGCACGATGATGTCGGGTGCGCGTAGCTCCAACAAACGCTTCAAGCGATTGTTACGATTGATCACGCGACGATAGAGATCGTTCAAATCGGAGGTCGCGAAACGCCCCCCGTCAAGCGGCACAAGCGGGCGCAGTTCCGGAGGCAGCACCGGCAGCACTTCGAGCACCATCCACTCGGGCTTGATGCCCGATTTCTGGAACGCTTCGAGCACTTTGAGGCGCTTCGAAATCTTCTTGATTTTGGCTTCCGACGAGGTCGCGTCGAGATCTTTGCGTAACCGCTCCACGTCCTCCGCAACATGGATCGAGGAGAGCAGCTCGCGAACCGCTTCGGCTCCCATCAGTGCTTTAAAGTCGTCGCCGTACTCTTCGGTCTTTGCCATGAAGTCGTCTTCGGTCAACAACTGTCCGCGTTGCAGCGGCGTGAGCCCAGGATCGACCACGACGAACGCTTCGAAGTACAAAACGCGTTCGATATCGCGCAGCGTCATATCGAGAACCATACCCAAACGCGAGGGCAACGATTTCAAGAACCAAATGTGGGCGACGGGCGAGGCGAGCTCAATATGACCCATGCGTTCGCGACGCACCTTGGCGAGCGTGACTTCAACGCCGCATTTTTCGCAGATCACGCCACGGTGCTTCAGGCGCTTGTATTTGCCGCACAAGCATTCGTAGTCTTTGATCGGTCCGAAAATCTTCGCGCAAAAAAGACCGTCGCGCTCGGGTTTGAAAGTGCGGTAGTTGATTGTTTCCGGCTTTTTGACTTCGCCGAACGACCAGGAGCGAATGCGTTCAGGCGAGGCGAGACCGATTTTGATCGCATCAAATTCTTCGGCCGGGGCGGTTTGTTTGAACAGGTCAAGCAATGCGTTCATAGCGTTTATCCCTTCCGATTATTTGCGTTCCAGATCGACGTCGATACCGAGCGATCTGATCTCTTTGACGAGCACATTAAACGATTCCGGCATGCCGGCATCGATCTTGTGTTCGCCCTTCACAATGTTTTCGTACACCTTCGTACGACCGTTCACGTCGTCGGATTTCACCGTCAACATTTCCTGCAGCGTGTACGCCGCACCGTACGCTTCAAGCGCCCACACTTCCATCTCACCGAAGCGCTGACCACCGAACTGAGCCTTACCGCCAAGTGGCTGCTGGGTCACGAGCGAGTACGGTCCGGTGGAGCGCGCGTGCATCTTGTCGTCCACCAGATGATGGAGCTTCAACACGTGCATGTAGCCGACGGTGACGGGGCGATCGAACGCCTCGCCAGTGCGACCATCGTGCAATACGATCTGACCGGACTCAGGGAGGTCTGCGAGCTTGAGCATCGACTTAATCTCAGCCTCGGTTGCCCCGTCGAACACCGGCGTCGCGAACGGAACGCCCTGCGACAGGTTTGCCGCCAACTCGAGCATTTCTTTGTCGTTGAATGA
Organism: Betaproteobacteria bacterium; assembly: GCA_013298045.1. Taxonomy (GTDB): domain Bacteria; phylum Pseudomonadota; class Gammaproteobacteria; order Burkholderiales; family Casimicrobiaceae; genus Casimicrobium. The sequence goes on along the minus strand of JAAFJI010000114.1, from coordinate 4,733 downwards.
CTTCAGATCCTGCTTTTCGCCGACCTCGTGATAGAGCGTTTCGAGGAAACCACGGATCTCTTTCACATTCGCTTCGGACTTAAGCATCGCGTCAATCTTGGTGCCGATACCTTTTGCCGCCCAACCGAGGTGAACTTCAAGAATTTGCCCAACGTTCATCCGTGATGGGACGCCCAGCGGGTTCAGCACCACGTCAACCGGCGTTCCGTTGGCCATGTAAGGCATATCCTCTACAGGCGTAATTTTCGAGACTACGCCTTTGTTTCCGTGGCGTCCAGCCATCTTGTCACCAGGTTGCAAACGACGCTTCACGGCGACGTAGACCTTCACCATCTTCAGCACGCCTGCGGGCAACTCGTCGCCCTGCGTGAGCTTTTTCTTTTTTGCCTCAAACGCGAGATCAAAGTTCTGGCGCGTTGCGGTGAGGCTGTCGCGCACCGCTTCGAGCTGACGCGCAGCTTCGTCGTCGGCCAGTCGAAGATCAAACCAGTCGTAGCGGTTGAGTTCTTTCAGATACTCTTTTTCGAGTTTCGTACCCTTCGCGAGTTTCTTTGGCCCGCCGCTTGCGACTTTGCCGATCAACACCCGCTCAAGACGCTCGAACGCGTCGTTTTCGACAATGCGCAATTGATCAGCAAGGTCTTTCTTGTAGCTGCGCAAATCCTCGTCGATGATGAGCTGTGCGCGCTTATCGCGCTCGATGCCTTCGCGGGTGAAGACTTTGACATCGATCACGGTACCCGCGATGCCCGACTGCACGCGAAGCGACGTATCTTTCACGTCGCTTGCTTTTTCGCCGAAAATTGCGCGCAGCAATTTCTCTTCCGGCGTGAGCGTCGTCTCGCCCTTTGGCGTGACTTTACCGACAAGCACGTCGCCCGGTTCGACTTCGGCACCGATGTAGACGATACCCGACTCGTCGAGGCGCGAGAGTTGACCTTCGCCGAGCGACGCGATGTCGCGCGTGATTTCTTCTGCGCCGAGTTTGGTGTCGCGGGCGACGACCGTCAATTCCTCAATGTGAATCGAGGTGTAGCGATCTTCGGCGACCACACGCTCGGAAATCAAGATCGAGTCTTCGTAGTTGTAGCCGTTCCACGGCATGAAGGCGACCAGCATGTTCTGGCCGAGCGCGAGCTCGCCCTTGTCGGTCGAAGCGCCGTCGGCGACAACGTCGCCTTTCGCAATCGCATCGCCGATTCGAACCAGCGGACGCTGGTTGATGTTCGTGTTTTGATTCGAACGGGTGTACTTAACCAGGTTGTAGATATCGACGCCCACTTCGCCAGCCGCCGTTTCCGCGTCGTTCACGCGAATCACGATACGGCTCGAATCGACGTAATCGACCTTACCGCCGCGTTTGGCAACAACAACCGTGCCGGAATCAACCGCCGCCGTACGCTCAATCCCAGTGCCGACGAACGGCTTCTCTGGGCGCAAGCAGGGCACAGCCTGGCGTTGCATGTTCGAGCCCATCAACGCGCGGTTTGCGTCGTCGTGTTCGAGGAACGGAATCAGCGAGGCAGCGACCGACACGATCTGCGAAGGTGCCACGTCCATGTAATTCACCTCCGACGGCGGCATCATCGTCGATTCGCCTTTGATGCGGCAAGCAACGAATTCGCCAGTCAGATTGTTTTTCTCGTCAAGCGGTGCGTTTGCCTGAGCGATAACGAAGGTGCTCTCTTCAATCGCCGAGAGATACGAGACTTCGTTAGTAATGCGCGAATCGACGACGCGGCGATACGGCGTTTCAATGAAACCGTAGTCGTTCACGCGCGCGAACAGCGCGAGCGAGTTGATGAGACCAATGTTCGGGCCCTCCGGCGTTTCGATCGGACAGACACGGCCATAGTGCGTTACGTGCACGTCGCGCACTTCGAAGCCCGCGCGCTCGCGCGTCAGACCACCGGGGCCGAGCGCCGAGACGCGACGCTTGTGTGTAATCTCAGAGAGCGGATTGGTTTGATCCATGAACTGCGAGAGCTGACTCGAACCGAAGAACTCCTTGATCGCGGCGGAGATCGGCTTCGCGTTGATCAAATCGTGCGGCATCAGGTTTTCGCTCTCGGCCTGACCCAGGCGCTCTTTGACGGCGCGCTCCACACGTGCAAGGCCAGCGCGGAACTGGTTTTCCGCGAGTTCGCCAACCGAGCGCACGCGACGATTACCCAGGTGATCGATGTCATCGACCTCGCCGCGACCATTGCGCAGGTCGCAGATGATTTTCACGACATCGAGGATGTCCTCGTGGGAGAGAACCATCGGTCCCTCGATCGTGTCGCGACCGACACGACGGTTGAATTTCATACGACCGACGCGCGACAGATCATACGCATCTTCCGAAAAGAACATGCGGTTGAAGAGTGCTTCGACCGCTTCTGCAGTCGGCGGCTCGCCAGGACGCATCATGCGATAAATCGCAACGCGCGCCGTGGTTTTATCCGGCACGTCGTCGGTTTTGAGCGTCATCGAAATCCACGGGCCCTCGTCGAGTTCGTTGGTGTAGAGCGTGCGGATGTGATTCACGCCGCCTTCAACTAACTTCTTGAGCAGCTCCTCGGTGATCTCTTCGTTCGCTTTGGCAATGACCTCCCCGGTGTCTTTGTCAACAACGTTGGCAGCCAAAATACGACCGAAAACGTCTTCTGTAGGAATCACAATGCTTTCGGTCTTTGCGTTTTGCAAATCTCGAATGTGCTTGGCTGTGACGCGCTTGTCCTTAGGCACCACCACCGCGCCGTTGGCGTCGACGATATCGAATCGTGCGACTTCGCCCTTAACGCGCTCAGGAACGAACGCAAGCTCGTTGCCCTTTGCGGTGAAGCGGATGTCGTCGAATTTGAAGTAGCGTGCGAGGATTTCCTCATCGCTCAAGCCAAGCGCTTTGAGCAGAATCGTGACCGGCATTTTGCGGCGACGATCGATACGGAAGTAGAGGTAATCTTTCGGATCAAATTCGAAGTCGAGCCACGAACCGCGGTAAGGAATCACCCGCGCCGAGAACAGCAGTTTGCCCGAGCTGTGCGTTTTGCCTTTGTCGTGCTCGAAGAACACGCCGGGTGAGCGATGCAGCTGCGAGACGATCACCCGCTCAGTGCCGTTCACCACGAAAGAGCCGTTTTCGGTCATCAAAGGCATTTCGCCCATGTAGACCTCGGACTCCTTGATTTCTTTGACCGTGTCCTTTGCCGCTTCGCGATCGTAAATAATCAAACGAACCTTGGCGCGCACCGGCGCGGCATAGGTCAAACCGCGTTGTTGACACTCAACCACATCGAAAATCGGCGTGCCAAGCACGTAGTTCAAGAATTCGAGCTTCGCGAAACCGTTGTGACTTGAAATCGGGAAGATCGACGTGAATGCCGAATGCAGGCCGATGTTTTGCCGCTTCTCGACCGGCACACCCGTTTGCAAAAACTCGTCGTAGGACGCGAGCTGCGTTTGCAGCAGATAGGGTACGGGCAATCCAGCAGTGCGAGAGCCAAAGCTCTTGCGAATGCGTTTCTTTTCGGCGAAGGAGTAAGTCATAAATCCTCATCAAGTGAGAGTCGCGCGACGTGATCAAAGCCGCGCGGGAGCGTGAAAGGGCTCTCGAATCACACTCGGAACGCGATCAGCTCTGTCGCTGATCGCCCCGTGTGTATTCGGCAGCCGTCTCTTAAAAACGGCGAAGGGGCTTAGGAGGTTTTCGCCTCCAAAGCCCCTGTCTACAGGGCATTGATTACTTAATCTCTGCCTTCGCGCCAGCTTCCTCAAGCTTCTTCTTAGCAGCTTCGGCATCGGCCTTTGGCATCGCTTCTTTGACCGTCTTCGGTGCGCCGTCAACGAGGTCTTTCGCCTCTTTGAGACCCAACCCGGTGATCTCGCGAACCGCTTTGATCACGCCAACTTTGTTCGCGCCGGTCTCTTTGAGCACAACGTCGAACTCAGTCTTCTCTTCTACGGCAGCCGCCGCAGCGCCACCGCCACCGGCCGCAGGTGCAGCCATTGCAGCAGCAGATACGCCGAATTTCTCTTCGATTGCTTTGACGAGGTCGTTCAATTCCATCACCGACATCGTGTCGAGCGCGGCGAGGAAGTCGTCTTTATTGAAAGCCATGATGTGTTCCTAACTAAATCTAAAAATGTTGAATATCGAAAACGAGTGTGTCGACGAGTTATGCAGCGGCCGGAGCTTCTGCAGGAGCGGCACCGCCGCCTTTCTTCTCGGACACTGCCGCGAGTACGCGCGCGAAACGCGCGACCGGCGAATTGAGCAACCCGGCGATTTGCGCCAAGAGCACTTCGCGACTTGGGATCGACGCGAGCGCGGAAACGCCTGCTTTGTCGAGCGCCTTGCCATCGAAAGAACCCGCTTTGATCACGAGCTTGTCGTTCGTTTTCGCGAAATCGTTAATTACTTTCGCTGCAGCCACTGCATCGGTCGAGAAACCGTAAATCAGCGGACCGGACATTTCGCCCGAGACCACTTCAAACGGCGACCCAGCTACGGCACGACGCGCTAGCGTGTTCTTCAACACGTGCAGGTACACGCCCTGCTCACGCGCGCTCTTGCGCAGCTTGGTCATGTCGGCCACTGTGGTGCCGCGATACTCGGCCATCACGAGTGTCTGCGCTTTTGCTACTTGCGCTTTCACTTCGTCGATAACCACGGCTTTTTCAGTGCGATTAAGACTCAAAATGTTTCTCCTAAAAACCTCGCGATTGCATGCTTGCGTTCACGAGGCGGG
>JAAFJI010000113.1 GCA_013298045.1 Betaproteobacteria bacterium | reverse complement strand
CACAAGCGATTCAAAACAAGACCGGAAGGCGAAAAAAGCGTGTACGGTTGAGATCGATTTGTAGGCGCGCACCTGGGCGCGCTTCGGTGGCGGATAAAGCGCGTCCAGGTCCGCGCCCACAAGCACGCAATGGCAACGATTCTCCCGATTCACGATCGCAACATTGAGCTCGCGCTCGCGGCACTGCGCGCGGGCGAGTGCATCGGCTTGCCGACCGAGACCGTTTACGGGCTGGCGGCCGATGCGTCGAACGCCGCCGCCGTTGCGAAAATCTTCGCGCTCAAAGGTCGGCCGACGAACCATCCGTTGATTGTGCATCTTGCGCGCGCGAGTGATGCGCGTGCCTGGGCGAGCGAGTGGAGCGATGACGCAGAAAAACTGGCAAACGCGTTTTGGCCCGGACCAATGACGCTGATCGTGAAGCGCGCGCCGCAGGTGCTTGATGCGGTAACCGGCGGGCAAGATACGGTCGGGCTGCGCGTGCCTTCGCATCCGGTTGCGCTGCGACTACTCTCGCAATTTGACGGCGGTGTTGCTGCGCCGTCGGCAAACAAATTTGGGCATGTGAGTCCGACTTCCGCGCAACATGTTGCGAGCGAGTTCGCAAGCGACGATTTACTTATTCTCGATGGCGGCGAATGCGCGGTTGGTGTTGAATCTACGATCATCGATCTGAGTGGAAAACAGCCACGTGTGCTGCGTCCTGGTCGGGTGCGCGCACGTGAGCTTGAGCACGTACTTGCCACGCCACTCGCGCGCCGAACGCAGGATGCGACACGCGTGGCAGAGGACACGCCGCGCGTGTCGGGTTCGCTCGATTCGCACTATGCGCCGCGCAAGAAAGCGCTAATGCTCGCGGGTGACGCTTTGGATATCTTCCTCAATGCCGCGCGCGACGCTGGAAAGCGTGTTGGGCTGATTCATCACTCACCTCGTTTTGCGGGCAGTCGCGTGAACGAGCGTGTTCGTCTTGACGGCGCAAATGCCGCCCGATTCGAACATGAAATCTACGCCAAGCTACGCACCCTCGACGACAGCACGGGCATCGACTTGATCGTCGTTGAAACGCCGCCGCAGGACACAGATTGGGATGCTGTGAATGATCGTTTGCAGCGCGCGACGTTTAGTTCCATGTAGAAACGGCGTGGCAGGCGGGAGCTCGCTCGCGATTTCTTCTTTCCGTATGTGATTGGTGTTCGGTGGGCGTTCTCCCGAGCAAGCTCGCGCCTACAAGCTTCATCACGTAGTAAAAATAGCAGCCATGAAAATCGTTCTTGCCCCCGATTCGTTCAAAGGTTCGCTTTCATCCGAGCAGGTGTGCGCTGCCATTGAAACCGGTCTTCGCCGCGTGCTGCCAACCGCAGAGATTGTGCATCGGCCGATGGCTGACGGTGGCGAGGGGACGCTCGACGCGGTGTGTGCGGCATCGACCGACGCGCGACGAAAGCAGGCACTGGTGAAGAATGCGGCAGGGCATTCGGCGGAGTCGGGTTATGCGCTCATTCGCCACGGCATCTACGAAGCGGCGGTGATCGAGGTGGCGCAGGTCGTCGGCATTACCGACCCGTCGAACATGAGTGTGCCGGTGGGTGCACGCTCGTCCTACGGCGTCGGTGAACTGATGCGACTCTTGATCGATGAAGGCATTCGTCATTTCTTCGTCGGCTTGGGCGGTACGTGTACCAGTGACGGTGGCGCGGGGCTGCTCGCGGCGTTCGGCGTCAAGTTCATTTCGAGTACGCGCAAACCGATCGAGGCAACACCGGATGGGCTTGCAACACTAATCTCGGTCGATGTCACGGCGCTTGATACGCGCCTCGCCGAATGCGAAATTACGTTGCTTTCCGACGTCAACAATCCGCTTTGTGGGGCGATGGGCGCAACGGCGATTTTTGGACCGCAAAAGGGCGTGGCTCCCGGTGACGTGTCGCGCATCGATCGCGTGATTGAGAACTACGCGATGCGACTCGAAGCGGCACTACAAAAGTCGGCGAAAGACAAACCGGGTGCCGGCGCAGCCGGCGGACTTGGCTACGCCTTACAGCTACTCGGCGCGAAATTCGCGTCAGGTGCGGAGACGGTCGCACAATTGATCGCGCTCAAAGAGGCGTGCGCTGGTGCCGATTGGCTGATCACTGGCGAGGGGAGAAGCGACGCACAAACGCTACTCGGCAAGACGCCTTTCGCTGCAGCAAAGATTGCGCGTGAATTCGGAGGCAAGCGGTTGAAGGCAACGCTCCTGTCGGGTGGCGTTGATCCGACCGCACTTGCAGCGCTCGGCGCGCTTTTTAACGGCGGTTCGTTCTCACTCGCGCCAGGGCCGATCGCGCTGGATCAGGCAATCGAGCGCAGCGCGGAATTGCTTGCAAATTCCGCTGAGCAACTCGCACGATTACAGCATTGTGACTGATTGCCCTGTGAAATATGGAAATAAATCTGATAAAAAGATAAATTGACTTATTAGTTAATTCTGATCAAGCTCAATTTTTATGAGGCAATGTCGCGATATGTTCGTTATGCGACCCGTCGGATAATCCCTTCGACCGATTTTGGACGCCGGTCAATCAACCAGCGCGACTCGCTCGAGTTGCTCACACAGCGACTCGATCACGTTCTCGATCAAGTCGCTCTCGACCAGGTACGGATTGAAACCAGTGGCGTCGCGCCAGCGCGCCGAACTTGGTGCCGCCTGCGACAAAGTGCCCGCGTAGCCCATGTTCCAATCCGGAAACAAACGTCGCCACGGCTCGACGTAGCGAAGCACGGTGACGTCTTCATGGCGCGGATCGTGGGCGATACGGTTGTAGAGCCGGTTGACGGCGTCCCGTGGTCCTTCGAGACACTGCAGCGCGTAGCCCGACGAGAGGCAGAGATAGCCAGTGATTTGCTCGGGCCCATTGCGCGCTCGGCTGGTCGATAGCAGCTGCTGAACCTGCGGCTTCGACAAAGGGTTCAGCAAGCGGCTTGCATAGATTAAACGAACCAGTTTCATGACGTGCCCTCCCGCGCTCGGCCGGGCGGTCGATCCGCGCGGGCGTGGCGGATTTCGATGGCTCGACTCACTCAGCGTCGAACGCGATTCGACCACCGAGCTAGCAATGTAGTCGATGGCAGCATAGACAAACTAGACCTCGACAAAGCTATTTTTGTCGACCGATACCATTCGAGGCTGCGCAGCGGCGAGCTGCGTCAGCCCCCGACGCCAGAGCACTACGGCGCTTTTGGTGCCCCGAACAATAACCGCTTCGCCTCGTCGGTGCTTCCGCTCGGCTGGGTGTTGATCTGCTTTGCGACTTCATACGCTCGCGCAGTCGCGGGACGCGCTTTGATCGCGTCGAACCATCGCTTTAAGTTTGGGAAATCGGAGAGGTTCATGCCTTGCCGCTCATGCGGCACGATCCACGGATAGGCGGCCATGTCAGCGATCGAATACGCGCCCGCCAGAAACTCTCGATCAGCGAGTCGCTTGTCCATAACGCCGTAGAGTCGGGCGGTTTCGCCGACGTAGCGGTTGATGGCGTAGGGGATTTTCTCCGGCGCGTACATGTTGAAGTGGTGGTTCTGTCCGGCCATCGGTCCTAATCCGCCCATTTGCCAAAACAGCCATTGAATCGCTTCTTTTCGCCAGTACGCGTTCTTTCGATCGAGAAATTTCTTGGATTTGTCGGCTAGGTAAAGAAGCATTGCGCCGCTTTCAAACAGCGCGAGCGGCTCGCCGTTTGGCATTGGTTGCATCGGCTTGTGATCAACGAGTGCCGGGATTCGGTTGTTCGGCGCGATCTTCAAAAAGGCGGGATCGAATTGTGCGCCCTTGCCGATATTGACTGGGATCACTCGATACTTAAGCCCGGTTTCTTCGAGCATCATCGTGAGCTTGTGACCGTTGGGTGTCGTCCAGTAGTAGAGATCAATCATGGTGGGTTCCGGGAGTGTGCGTGAAGGCTTCGAGATGAGGCATTGTCAATGAATTGCAACACCCTGTCATCGAATTGGCTCAGTTCCGCGTGAATGGCTTGAAAACTGCTTCGTCGCCCCCCAAGATTCGTCTATCGACCTCCGAAAGCGTTTGATGCCCACCCCGATCATCGCCCAGCCCACCAATCTTCAGCCGACCGATCGTTCTTCGTTGCATGATCGTTTGGCCATCGCCATGAACGAGGCGAGCTATGTGCAAGTCGATGAAGCCGTGTTTTCCGCCGATTACCTTCACGCCCCGGACGAATTTACTCGCCCAGACGATGTGTTGGTTGAAGGCACGCACGAGGATTCCGAGCTGCTCTTGATTCAGCGCGACTTCGAGGGTGCCAGCCTAGACGACGACGGCGATGTGGTGCTGCGCGACGGCACGGTGGTGCGATTTCTTCGCTCCGCGATGGTGCATTGACGCGAAGCGCTTTTTTGGCGATGTCGGGGCGCAAGGAACGCACGCGAGGCGAGTGCTGCCGCGCGGCTTGCAACGGTTATGCCCAAGCCATTTGACATTGCAATTGCCGGTGCCGGGATTGGCGGTCTGACCGCAGCGTTGACGCTGCACGCACGCGGCCACCGGGTGCGTGTGTTCGAAGCAGTCAAAGCGATAGAGCCCCTGGGCGTCGGTATCAATGTGCTGCCGCACGCGGTCGCCGTTTTGAGCGAGCTGGGGCTCGCTGATGCGCTTGATGCAGTTTCGATACGCACCAAAGAGGTGGTGTTTGCGAATCGGTTCGGACAAACCATCTACGCAGATCCACGGGGCGCGGAAGGCGGCTACTCGCACCCGCAGTATTCGATTCATCGCGGTGCACTGCAAATGCTGCTGCTGGATGCGGTGCGCGCGCGAATCGGTGCGGAAAATTTGTTTACGGGCGCGCGGCTGCAATCTTTCGATCAGTCGGAGACAGCGATTCGCGCGTACTTTGGCGAGCCTAATCGCTCCACCTCGATCGACTGCGATGTCTTGATCGCCGCCGACGGCATTCACTCTGTCGTGCGTCGTAAACACCATCCGGGCGAGGGGCTACCGAAATGGAATGGTGTGATGATGTGGCGCGGCACCACACGTGCACCTGCGTTTCTTTCAGGCCGCTCGATGGTGCAAGCGGGCCACCGCGACGCGAAGTTTGTCTGCTACCCGATTGCTCAATTTGACGACGGCACAGCACTCCTCAACTGGATCGCGGACATTCGCGTTGGCGATGGCAGTGTGCCGCCGGGGCGGGAGGACTGGAACAAGCCGGGGCGGGTCGAGGATCTGATGCCGATATTTGGCGATTGGCGATTTGACTACCTCGATGTGCCACAGGTGATTCGTGCCGCCAGCGCAATCTTCGAGTTTCCGATGGTCGATCGCGACCCGCTGCCGTGCTGGAGTTTTGGGCGTGTCGGCTTGCTCGGAGACGCCGCGCATCCGATGTATCCGATCGGCTCGAACGGCGCGACGCAAGCCATTCTCGACGCACGCGCAATCGCCGACGCACTTTCGCAGCATGACGAGGTGGAGCCTGCGCTGCTCGCGTATGACGCCGCACGCCGACCGGCAACGTCGGCGATCATCGAGATGAACCGGCGCGAAGGACTTGACGCCGTCCTCGATCTCGTCCACACGCGTGCGCCCGGTGGGTTCAACCGACTGGAAGATGTGGTCGATCCGGCAGAAATCGCACGCATGATTCAAGCGTACAAATCGGCGGCGGGCCATCGCACGCAGTAGATACGAGCGCGAAACGCGAGATCGGCGTCGATTGACTGCGCCGGGTGTGGCGTGTAAAAAGTCCGCAACGGAGGTGTCATGGCTCATTCACTCGAACGAGAATCAAGCGAGGTTTTTGACAGCGAATCAGGCTCGCTGGCGGCGAGCGCGCCTGCGCCGCGAGCCAATCGGGTTGAGCGTGTCCGCAAACGCTCGCTTCAATTGACCTTGATTTTCATCAGCGCTGCCGCCATCTCGGGCTGCGGTCGGATGGAGAGCAATTCGGGCACGTCGCGCGATGTCTACGCGAATCTCGAAGAATGCCGCGCCGACTGGGGCAATCCAGAGGACTGCGAGGAGATCGACGAGAAGCGCTCGGCGACCGGATCGCGAAGCTACTACGGTCCGCGCTACAGCTCGCGTACCGGCTCGTCGGAGGGTTTTTCGACGAGCACGCGCCCTGGCTCCCGCGCCAAGGGCACCGTCTCATCCAACCCGTCACGCGGCGGCTTCGGCTCATCGAGCTCGCGCCACAGCAGCAGCGGCTCGTCGGTCTCCGGCTAGTTCATGAAGCGAGAAACCTGTGCGGTGCGCCCCGATTGGCGCAAGCGCTGCGAAGACGCTGGCTTTGGCTTTCACTCGATCGACGGCGTGTACTGGGACGAGGGCTTTTGCTACCGCTTCACGTCGCAACAGATCGACGATTTGGAGCACGCAACGGCCGAGCTCTACAAGCTCTGTATGGACGCGGCTGAGCACATCATCACCAAAGAACGCTTTGCCGAACTCGCGATTCCCGAGGCGGCCTGGGCGTTGATTCGCGAAAGCTGGAACGAGGATCATCCGTCGCTTTTCGGTCGATTCGATCTCGCCTGGAACGGCAGCGGGCCGCCGAAACTGCTCGAATTCAATGCCGATACGCCAACCTCGCTGATCGAAGGCAGTGTCGCGCAGTGGCACTGGCTGGAAGATGTAAAACCCGGTGCCGATCAATTCAATTCGCTGCATGAAAAACTGATCGCGCAGTGGCAATGGCTGAAGGCAGAGCACGGCTACGCGCACATTCATTTCACCTGTGTCGGAGACAGCGAAGAGGACGGCGGCAACCTCGACTACCTGCGCGACACCGCGATGCAGGCAGGCATCGAAGCGCCGTGGATTTCGATTGAAGAAATCGGCTGGAGCGAATCGGACTTCGCCTTCGTCGATGTCGACAATCGGCGCATCGATACCCTATTCAAACTCTATCCCTGGGAATGGATGCACGCCGACGAATTCGGAGCGAACCTGCGTAAAACGAAAATGCGCATTATCGAGCCCGCCTGGAAAATGGTGCTTGCGAACAAAGGACTGTTGCCGATTTTGTGGGAGCTGTTTCCGAACCATCCGCTTTTGTTGCCCGCTTCGTTTTCGCGGCATAAAGTGCTTGGCGACTATGTGAAAAAGCCGCTCTTGTCGCGCGAAGGCGCGAACGTCGAAATCTACAAAGGCGGCGAAGTCATTCGCGCCGAGGGCACCTACGGCGAAGAAGGTTTTGTCTACCAACAGTACACGCCGATTCCGAATTTCGACGGCAATTTCGTGACCATCGGCTCGTGGATCATCGGCGATGAACCCGCAGGCATCGGTCTGCGCGAAGACGCCACCGAAATCACGATGAACACGTCGCGGTTTCTGCCGCACTACTTCGAATGAATCCGCGTCTTCGCATCGTCCATTGCGACGCGAACCTCGGACCACGCATCCACACTTAACCAGAGGGACACCATGAGCTACACCGTCGGCGAATCGATCCGCTACATCGATGACTTCTTGATTTACTTCGGGCTCGCGCTCGCGTTGTTCGTTGCCTTCATCGTCGTCTATACCGCGATTACGCCCTACAAAGAGCTCAAGCTCATTCGCGAGGGTAACAACGCCGCCGCGATTTCACTCTCCGGCGCGCTGATCGGCTTCGCGCTCCCGGTCGCGAGCACAGTCGCCAACGCGGTGAACGTGGTGGACATGGTGATCTTTGCGATCGTCGCCACCGTTGTGCAGTTGATTGTGTTCGTGATTGCAAGGCTCGTGATGCCCGATCTCACCGGCTCCATCGAGCAAGGCAACAGCGCGAAAGCAACCTTCCTCGCCGCGATCTCGGTCTCGGTTGGCATGCTCAACGCAGCAGCGCTGGTTTACTAGAGGCGCGCGGGGCCGACCAACTGAACCCGGATACACACGCGATTGGCGTGTGACGACGAATAGTACGAAGTCAGCGATAGCTTATTTCGTTTTCGCCGCGTTAAATCAAACACGCGAGCCTGTAATCTGCTAAACCGTCAGAGGCTGTAATCATCACTAGCTTCTTATTTAATGCGGCAATAGAAAGAATAGCTATTTGCCGATAGCAATGGCGAGTGAATGCTTGCGTTATAACAAACGTATTTACTGATGTAATTACAAACGTTACAATGACGGCAAGTTTTCAGGAGACGTCGAAATGCAAGCGCTCAAACTCACCCAAATCGGCAATTCGGTTGGTGTTGTTTTGCCGAAGGAAGTGTTGGCGCGACTAAAGCTCGTGAAAGGCGACACGGTGTTCCTCACCGAGATCACCGACGGATTCATGCTCTCGCCTTACGATCCGGTCATTGAAGAAGAACTCAACGCGGGTCGCGAATTCATGAAGGAGTATCGCGATACGTTCCGCGCGCTCGCCAAATGAGTTGGCGCAGGATCAGTCGCCGCGCGCTCGAACTCCTGCACAACGAAGGCATCGCCGAACACGGCGGTGCGTCAGGTTTGCGCGATGAGGGTATGCTCGAATCCGCCCTCGCGCGCCCGCAACAGCTAGCGCACTACGGAGAGCCCGATGCTGCTGCACTCGCTGCGAGTTACGGTTACGGTCTCATCAAAAATCACGCATTCGTCGACGGCAACAAACGCGCTGCGTTCTTAGCGGTTGGTATGTTTTTGTATCTGAACGGTTTTCGACTCACGGCGTCGCAAGTCGATGCGACGCGGTCGATCCTTTCGCTTGCGGCGAGCGAGTTGAGTGAAGAACAATTTGCCGAATGGGTTCGCAAGAACGTAGTAACGCGAGCGTAAACCGGCGCGCGGGCAACAAGTTGCCCACCCTACGACCTAGCAACGCACCTCCACGATCGCATTTCGCTCGGCGTAAACGTGGCACTTACCCCACTTGTAGTTTGTTCGTTTACCTTCTTTGGTGTGGGAAAAGCCGTCCCTGCCAAGGGAGAAAGCCGTAACGGCTACGTCAATCGGCATTCCTGGTTCAGGTTCGCAAAGCTTTTCAGTACATGACGCGAAATTTTTCGCGAGCGTCTTTTTTGCCTCGCTCTCTTTCGCGGAACGCGCCTTTCGCGCGAGATCACGCTGTTTTTGGCTCGCCTCAATTTGGCGTTTTTCCGCAGGACTAAGCGAATCTTGCCACTCGAAAGTCACCCGCTCAGCGCCTGGTCTAGGCGCGTTGTGGTATTGGACTTCGCCTGTATTCGGATCTACGCTCTTGTAAATCTGAGCGTTCGCTGCCGCTGCCAACGAAAAGGCGAAGATAACGAACAAACTGGAACCATAAGCAACCAAGCGCTTCGGGATCGCCGCTTTCATGCCAACATATCTGCCCAAATATTCTTAGCCCAAGAGTTCGCATAAACCCCCTCCAGCGCATTCTGCTCAGCCGAAAGCCCGCCAGCACCCTGCACGGTCACCATCGTCTTCTGCGCGGCGTCGTAGCGATGAACGCTGGCGACGTGAACAACGTTCTTGTCGTCGATGAATGAGTAGCAGGTGTTCGCAACCATCGGCGTTTGATTGACTTGCCCGCCAGTGAGCAACTCGATGACGGCTGCCGCGCAGACTTTGCCGTGCTGGTTCGCCATGTGGCCGCTCTTGGGCATTGCGGGCGCGATTTGCAGCGAGTCGCCCAAAATGTGAACGCCAGGAACGGCGGTTGACTCGTAGGTGAGCCAATCGATTTGGCACCAGCGCTTGTTCGAATTGTTGAGACCGTTCATCGCGGCAATATTGCCTGCGCGCATTGGCGGCAATACGTTCAACACGTCGGCTTTCACGTCGTCGCCGAACGCCATCTTGAGCGAGAGCGTGCGCGCGTCAACATCGGTGATCTCTTGATTGTTGCGATATTCGATGATGCCTTTGTATTGGCCGTTCCACGCTTTGGTGAAGAGCCCTTTTTTTGAGACGACGTCTTCGTTCGCGTCGAGGATCAGCACCTTCGACTTCGGCTTTGCTTGCTGGAAATACCAGGCAACTTGGCAGGCGCGCTCGTAGGGTCCCGGTGGGCAGCGATACGGCGCTTTCGGAATGTGAATCGCGTAGACGCCGCCGTCTTTCATTGCGGTCAACTGGTTGCGCAGTGCGACGGTTTCCGGACCCGCCTTCCAAGCTGCGAGCACGCGGCTTTTTGCCTCACCCGTCGCAAGTCCCGGGAGCGCTTCGTACATGAAGTCGATTCCCGGCGAAAGGATCAACCGATCGTAGGGCAGCGTCGTGCCGTCGGCGAGCGAAAGCGTCTTTTTCGTGGCGTCGAAGCCAACTGCCTCGCCTTTGACGCGCCGTACGCCGTATTTATCAAGACCACCGTACGCGACCGAAATTTTGTCGAGCGTGGACGAGCCGCCGACCACCAAATTAGACATCGGGCAGGAGATGAATTGATCGCCGCGTTCAACGAGCGTGACGTCGATCTTGCGCTCGCTCCACATCGCGATGTATTTCGCGGCAGTCGCACCGCCGAAGCCGCCGCCAACGACAACAACTTTTGGCTTCGCGCTACCGCCAACGGATGCGCAGCCACCCGCAAACGCTGCAGTTCCGAGAATGCCAACAGCACCTGCGCCTTTAACAAGATCGCGACGAGTTTGATTGATGTGTTTCATGATCGTCCCTCTCTTATTTCGGTTGTTTCGCGAAGTAATCGGCGATCAATGCGATCTGCTCGTCGGTGTAGCCCTTGGCGAGTTGATGCATGATCGTTGCGGGCAATTTGCCGTCGCGATAGTCCTTCATTTTTTGAATCGTCACGTTCGCGGGCGCGCCTGCGAGCGATGGCACTTCGGCCACGCTCTTACCACCGGTGCCATGACAGTTTGCGCAATTCGCGGCGAGATTGCGCGCGAGGTTTTTGTCGGCGGCAGGTGCCGCTGTTTGCGCCGAAGGGGACGCGAACGCGATGATCGATGCGACGACCAGCGCCGCGCGGGAAAGCGATGCGAGTTTCATTGAAAGACCTCCTGAAGGTGTGATCGATTCTAGGCGCAGCACGCGTGAAGCATCCAGGGAAACGACCCTATGTTTATGCGATTTCGACGAGTCGCGCACGCAGATAAGATCGCGCTCGATGACGAGAAAGTTAGGCGACTGAAACTGCGACGTTGAAGGTTGTCATCTCAACACCAGAAGTCATTGCCGATATTTATATGGCAATAAGAGAAATTTACTTATTTATCGAAATTAATAAAATATAACGTCATCGCCAAGAAATTATCGGCAAACACGCAATATGCTGTTAGGTCTTTGACAATCACTACGCTCGACGCACTGAAAATGAAGATTCGTCGCAACTACGCGCCGTATAACTACGCGCCGTATTCCCGCGCCAGTTTTTCCGCGAGCCCCACGTACTTCGCAGGCGTCAGTTCACGAAGCGCTCGGCGAGCCTCGACCGGAATCGAGAGTCCGTCGATAAACTTCGCGAAGCCTTCTGGTGTGACTCGATTACCACGTGTCAGCTCCTTAAGTTGCTCGTAAGCACCCGACACAGCGTAGCGTCGCATCACCGTTTGAATCGGTTCGGCAAGCACTTCCCAATTGTTGTCGAGGTCTTTCAACATCGCGTCCGCATTGACTTCGAGTTTGCCGATGCCTTGTAGCGCGGAAACCAAACCGAGCAAGCTGTAGCCCACGGCAACGCCCATGTTGCGCAGCACGGTGGAGTCGGTCAGATCACGCTGCCAGCGTGAAATCGGCAATTTCTCGGAGAGATGACGCAACAGCGCGTTCGCCAATCCAAAGTTGCCTTCGGCATTTTCAAAATCGATCGGATTGACTTTGTGCGGCATCGTCGACGATCCGATCTCGCCCGCTTTCAATTTTTGCTTGAAGAAACCGAGCGAGATGTAGCCCCAGGTGTCGCGACAGAAATCGATCATGATCGTATCGATGCGCGCGATGGCATCGAAGAGTTCCGCCATGTAATCGT
>JAAFJI010000112.1 GCA_013298045.1 Betaproteobacteria bacterium | reverse complement strand
GACCGGATCGGAGAGCTGCGCAATCTGGCGCAGCCCGGTGGCCATCGCTTCGATGGTTTTTGAAGTGAGTTTGAGCCGGTCTACCATCGCCGAGGACAGATCGCCCTTTACCGCATCGCGCACGTCTGCCGCGTTTTCTTCAAGGATGTGGGCGTCGCGCTTTTCGAGCGCCGACGCGGTTTCCATCAGCGCCGCGTTTTTCTGCGCGGTGCTTGCACGCCCAATGGTGCGGGACGCGGCGCGCGCCGACCGACCGAGCAGATGCATGTATTCCGTAATATCGATTAGCTTGTTCATTGCAAACCGATTTTACGTGAGTCGCTCCCTCACAATGCTTGCAACAGCTACTCGTTCTTTCGCCCAATAAAAAAAGCGCTTCGAGCCGTTATTGTGTCGCATAGATCGTAACGATTTTTCGGGTCAACACAATATTAATAAGGGCAACGCAAATAGAAGTTGTTGGTTTTATTCGGTGAACTGTATCCGTGCCAAGACGACTCGGTTTCTGGCACGGACGACGCCCGCTTCACGCGGGCGCGAACGCGCAACGATTACTTCACCGCGATCATGCGCTCGGATTTAGGGGGCAGAAAGCTCGCGTCGAAGATGTCTTCGGCTTTTGGCTTGTTCGTGAACTTGAACGACTCGCCAATTTGATCGATCGACTTTGTGAGCCGCTTCATATCAACTCCGCCCATGCCGTTGGCGAGCACCTCTTTGGTCAATACGTTCTGGTCAATCGCCATCTTCAGGCGCACGGCCTCCCACTGTTCGTCGGCGACCGGGTTTTTCTTGGTGACCATGAGCACCGCCTCACGCTGATTGGCAATCACGTCTTTCCAGGCGCGCAGTGTTGCCTTCACGAAGCCCTGCACCGCCTTCGGGTTCTTCGCGGCGAAGTTTGGATTGACGATGATCGCGTTGCCATACAGATCGAGTCCGTGCTCGTTGAGCAGCATGACGTTCACACCGTCCTGCGCGATGCCTCGAC
This sequence comes from Betaproteobacteria bacterium, assembly GCA_013298045.1. Taxonomy (GTDB): domain Bacteria; phylum Pseudomonadota; class Gammaproteobacteria; order Burkholderiales; family Casimicrobiaceae; genus Casimicrobium. Next base: position 10,932 of record JAAFJI010000112.1, on the reverse strand, counting down.
TGCGCAGATTGATGTAGCTTGAAAACGAAAAACCGGTAATCGCGGCGACTTTACCCTCGACAAGCATTGGCTCGCGCACCGGGAAGCCGACATTTTCGACCTTTACTTTGCTCTCATCGATTTTGTTGGCGGCGACGAAGCCTTTCCACTGCGCAAACGCCCCGTCTGCGGCCGGTGCACCGAGCACCTTTCCTTCCAGGTCTTTCGGTTTCTTGATCCCGTTTTTGGCAAGGGAAACGATGGCAAATGGCGGCTGGTTGTAGATCACAGCGACGGCTTTGATCGGCGCATTTTCCTTCTTGTCGCGGAAGCGGATCAGCGAATTGATATCGCCGAAGCCGATGTCGTAGGTGCCCGATCCAACACGGTTGATTGCCTCGGTCGAGTTCGCGCCGTTGTCGATCGTCACATCGAGCCCCTCGGCTTTGTAGTAACCCTTCTCCAATGCCCAAAGGTAAGGGGCGGCAGGACCTTCGAAACGCCAGTCGAGCGTAAATTTGACCGGCGTTTGAGCGACAGCGATGCCTGCGCTCGACAAAGAAATGAGTAGTGCGCCCAAACCGAGCGCGTGCTTGAAATTCATGAAGCCTCCGAAAAAGATGGTCGTTCACCGCAAAGCGTATGCCAAACGAGGCGGGAAGCGGACGGGTTTTACCCGAATCGTGCTGCGAGACCCGTTATAGCCCTCATAGCGCACACGCAAACTTGTTTTGGTTCGGTTATCGCGCCCGGCACGAAACGCGCTCATAGAATGCGTTAAACGCGAATGATCGGAATGTTGGCATGAATCTCGGCGATCCCTTGGTCGAATTGAAACACGTGAGCATGGTGTACGGCGCGGGCGCGAACGCCGTCAAGGCGGTCGACGATTTAACGCTCACGGTGCATAAGGGCGAATTCATCGCGGTGGTGGGTCCGTCAGGTTGCGGCAAGTCATCGATGATGAAGTTAATCAGCGGACTGATGCCGGTTGCAAGCGGCACGCTCACTTTGGAGGGTAATGCGATTAGCGGTCCGATCAACAAAGTCGGCATGGCGTTTCAAGCCTCGAACCTTCTGCCTTGGCGCACGGCGGTGGACAACGTACTCTTGCCGCTTGAAATCGTGCAACCGCATCGCTCGCAAATCGGCTCGAAGCGCGACGAGTATCGACAAAAAGCGCGCGCGTTGCTTGAATCGGTCGGACTCAAAGGATTCACTGAAAAATTTCCCTGGCAACTCTCCGGCGGCATGCAGCAGCGCACGAGCATCTGTCGCGCGCTGATTCATGAGCCCGAAATCCTCATGCTCGATGAGCCCTTCGGCGCGCTCGACGCGTTCACGCGCGAAGAACTTTGGTGCATGATGCGCGACCTTCATGCACAAAAACAGATCACCGCGCTGCTCGTGACGCACGATTTAAGGGAGGCGGTGTTTTTGTGCGACACGGTGTATGTGATGAGTGACCGACCCGGGAAGATTGTGAAGGTGCAAAAAGTCGATCTGCAGCGACCACGCGATATCGAGGTCACGTATTCGCCGCATTTCCAGGAACTCGTGCAGGAGCTTCGTTCATTCATCGGACGTCACTAGGGGCGAGGTCATGCAGAAATTCAAAGAAACCATCCTCGCTCCGACGCTCTTCGTCATCGCACTGTTCCTGCTTTGGGAAATCGTCTGCCGCGTATTCTCAATTGCACCGACGATTCTCCCCTCGCCGCTAGATATCTGGAATGCACTGCTCAAATACTGGAATCCGATCGTTTCCAACTCGTGGCAAACGCTCTTCACAACGCTTGCAGGCTTTGGCCTTGCCATCGTGTTTGGCTTGTTGCTCGGTGTGTTCATCGGGTGGTCGAAGGCAATTTACGGCGCGCTCTATCCGGTGATGATCGGATTCAACGCGGTGCCGAAGGTCGCGGTGGTGCCGATTCTGATTTTGTGGTTTGGTATCGGCACGGTGCCTGCAATCCTGACCGCATTTTTGATCTCGTTTTTCCCGATTGTCGTGAACGTTGCCACCGGAATTGCAACAACGGAGCCGGAATTGCGAGATGTGCTCCGAGCGCTTGGCGCGAGCAAGCTAGACATCATGCGCAAAGTCGGCATTCCGCGATCGATGCCGTACTTTTTCGGCTCGCTCAAAGTGGCGATCACGCTGGCCTTCGTGGGCAGCGTGGTGAGCGAAACGGTGGGATCGAACGCGGGGCTCGGCAAACTGATGCTAGATGCACAAGCGGCGTTCAAGGTCGAGCTCGTGTTTGCATCGCTCGTGATGCTTGCAGTGCTTGGCATCGTGCTCTACGCGATGACCGCGTGGGTTGAGAAGCGTATGACCGGTTGGGCGTTTCGTGGTGAGAACCAAGGCTTCTGACCGAGTGGTAGGATGGGTGGAGCGACGCGATACCCATCATCCGTTGCGCGGTTCGAACCCGATGGGTATCGCTTCGCTCCACCCATCCTACGCGTCGTGACACTATGAACGTCCTCGTCATCCGCGCCCATCCTCTCGACGATAGTTTCAACTTCGCGGTGCTGCAAGCGACGTTGACTGGGCTCAACAAAGCCGGTCACCAAACAACGCTCATCGATTTGAACAAAGATGATTTCGATCCGCGTCTCAAAGCCGACGAGCGCCGCACGTATCACGATCACGCCTATATTCCGCCCGACTTAACGCGTTACGTTGAGCTCATTCGTACATGCGATGCGATGGTGTACGTCTTCCCGACGTGGTGTTTCGGTGTCCCCGCGATCTTGAAAGGCTTTTTCGATCGCGTATTCCGACCCGGCGTTGCGTTTGATATCGACGGCGCGACGGTGACGCCGCTTTTCTCGAATGTCAAAAAGATCGCAGGCGTTTCAACCTACGGGCGCGCACGCTGGATGGCAATCGGCATGGGCGATCCACCGCGCACGCAAATCGTGAAATACGTCAAGTGGTTTTGTGCAAAAGGCTGCAAGACCGACTACATCGCGCACTATCACATGAATGCGAGCACGGATGCGAGTCGCGCGAAGTTTCTCGCGAAGGTGGAAGCACGGATGGCGCGCTTTTGAAATTACGCACTGGAAGTCCTAACAAAAATATTGTATGCCACAATAAATATGAGTTACAGGCAATAAAAATAGCTTATTGAAATACATCAAAAATACAGAATTAGTGTTATTTATTGAGGCATAAGTAGATTGTGCTAAAAGATAGTGTGCAATAAAGGCGCTGAAAGTATCGATTCGCGCTACCTCGCAACAATTCGATGCGACTCGCGAAACCTGTGACATGATTGCCCCAAGAAAAAATCGTGGGAGCACGTATGGTTTGGTGGGGCATGTTGTGGGGCGCGTTCCTTGGCCTGCTGTGGCCGGGCATGCACGACCTGGGCTGGGTTCCCGGCGCGATCATCGGCGCGCTGATGGGACTCACGTTGCGGTTCTCAGTGCGCAGCGCAATTGCGCGCGAAGCGGCAAAACTGCAACCAAAAATCGTTGTTGCTGCGACTGAGAAAAAAGCGAAAAGCAATAGCGCGGCTGCGACCGCCACGACCGCTATGAACGCCACGCCCGATCCCGTCTCTCAACGCGAAGCGCAGCTTGCGGCAACGCGAGATGCGTTAGGTGACGCACCAGCGATCGCGCCGAGCGCCACAACGGGCGACGCATATGCAGACGCAGTGAATGCGGCGCTTGCCACGGATCAGAAGAGTGCGGCTTCATCGACCGTTGCTCAAGGCATCGCCTCAATCGGCGCGGGCGCAGACTCGTCGCCACCCAAAGCGAGCGCTCCCGCCACACCAAAACCACCGCCGCCACCCGCCGCGCCGCCCAAACCCAACGCGCTCGAAACCGCAATTAATGCGGCGGTCGCCTGGCTCACGGGCGGCAACACGGTCGTGCGCGCGGGCGTCGTCGTGCTTTTTATCGGGCTCTCGTTTCTCGCGAAGTACGCTGCCGAGAACGCACTTTTCCCCGTCGAGCTTCGGCTCGCTTTGGTCGGCATTGCCGGGCTTGCGCTGCTCGTCACCGGATTTCGCTTGCGCGACAAACAGCGTGGCTACGCGATGACGTTGCAAGGCGCAGGCGTGGCGGTGTTGTACCTCACAGTGTTTGCGAGCTTCAAACTCTATTCGCTGTTGCCCGCAGGGTTCGCGCTCGCCATCATGGTCGGCGTTTGCGCGCTTTCTGCCGCGATTGCGCTTTTGCAAAACTCGCGCACGCTTGCCGTGATCGGTTTTGCAGGCGGCTTCCTCGCACCGATTCTCGCCTCCACGGGTGGCGGCAATCACGTCGTTTTGTTCGCCTACTACGTGTTGCTCAACCTCGCGATTCTGTTCATCGCATACAAGCGCTCGTGGCGCGTGTTGAATCTTGTTGGCTTCGCGTTTACGTTCGGTGTGTTCACGCTCTGGGCCTCGGATCGCTACGAGAGTGCAATGCTTGCGAACACGATGCCGTTCTTGATCGTTTTTTTCTTGATCTACGTGGCCACCGCGATTCTCTACTCGCGACACGAGACGACGAAGTTCAGTGCATCGGTCAACGGCGCAGTGGACGCAACGCTTGTGTTCGGCGCGCCGATCGCCGCGTTCGGGTTGCAAGCGGTGCTCGTGCGCCATATCGAATTTGCGCTCGCGTTTTCGTCGCTCGCACTAGGCGCGTTTTACTTGTTACTCGCATTTGTCTTGCTCAAGCGAAACGCGGCGACACAAAAACTCTTGATCGAATGCTTCCTCGCGCTCGGCGTCGGGTTCGTCACGCTTGCGATTCCGCTCGCCTTCGATGCGCGCTGGACCGCAGCGATCTGGGCGGTTGAAGGTGCCGCTGTGTTCTGGGTCGGCATGCGGCAAGCGCGGTGGATGCCAAGACTTTTTGGTTTGGCGCTGCAAGGCATCGCGGCGCTCTCGTTCTTGAGTTCGCTCGACGAAGGCTCAACATCGATCTATCCATTCGCTAATCCGCTGTTCGTCGGCGCGCTCATGCTCGCGCTCCCCGCGTTCGCGCTGGCATGGTGGACGAAGAAACCGCTCGCGCACAGCGAAAGCAGCGTTGCTAAACAATACGCATCGCTCGAAGTGTTGTTGTCGAACCCGCTGTTCATTTTGGGATTCGTATGGTGGCTTGTTGCGCTCGGTTTCGAAATCACGCGACGCATCCCTGGCGCTGAAACGTTCGGCCAATACGCAATTTCGTCCGCGATGCATGTGAACCTGTTCATGCTTGCCTTCGTCGCGAGCGCGTTCGTCGCGGAACGATTTGCGAAAAGGACGAATTGGAACGTTGCCGCCTGGCCAGCCTACGGCACCGCGATCGTGCTTTTTTGGGCAGCGATTGCGAACATTCTCGACAACCATCGCGTGTTTCAGAATTTCGGTTGGATTTTCTGGTTCGCCGCGCTCGCGTTGCACTACATCTTGCTGCGTCGAATTGATAGCAACGCGCCGCGTCCTTGGTTCACTGCGATGCATGTGATCGGCGTGTGGACGATCGTGCTCCTGATTGCCGATGTGCTCGTCTACGCCGTCGATCGCGGCGACTTGTGGCGCACCGCTTGGGCCTCCGTCGTGCTTCTCTTCTCGGCAACCTTGGTATTGGTTGCGCTCGCGGTGTGGGCAACGCGCGGAAGCGCGAATAGCAGCTGGCCGCTCGCGAGCTTTCCCAAGGCTTATCTTTGGTGGGCGGCCGCGCCGATTGCGCTCGTCGTGTTCATCGGATCGCTTTCGGTCGCCGTCATTTCGAATGGCCGCGCCGATCCCTTGCCATACATCCCGCTTTTGAATCCGACCGATTTAGCCATCGCACTCGGCATCGCCGGGATTTTGCTTTGGCTAAAACGCTTGCAGTCATTGCGCGATGGCGTGCCGAGCGTGCTCTTCGGCAATGCGCCGAAAATTGCGTTGGCAGCGCTCGCTTTCATCGCGATCAATACCACGTGGTTGCGGGTTGCGCATCATTTCGCAGGCGTATCTTGGAACGCCGACGCCTTGTTCAACTCGTTCCTCGTGCAGACCGGTTACGCAATCTTGTGGACGGTGCTCGCGCTGGTGCTCATGGTGCTCGCGCATCGCAAAGTGCTTCGTTCGCTGTGGATGGTCGGTGCTGGACTGCTCGCGTTAACCGTTGCAAAGCTTTTCTTCGTCGATCTCTCGAATGCGGGCGGTACCGAGCGCATCGTGGCCTTTATCGTGGTCGGCGTATTGATGCTTATCGTCGGATATCTTGCGCCGTTACCACCCGTGAAAGCCGCGCCTGCGAAACGTAACGAAGCGAGCGCTCAATGAATTTCTTCGCTATGAAACTCAGTCTTTCGAAATCATTGGCATTTTTATTGGTCGCACTCGTTGCGTACAGCCATGCTGCCGAAGTCGACAAACCGGAGTCGTACGCATTGCGCTTCGCACTGCAAACGCAGACTAGCGCAGGCTTACAGCGCCTCGCCTTACCAAGCGCCGCACTTGGTGCGATACAAACCTCAAACCTCGCTGATATTCGCGTGTTCAACGCGAGCGGCGAAGCCGTGCCGATTGCCTTGTTGCCGCAGCGCGCCGAGACGAAGCCCGTATCGCCGCGTAGCTTTACTATCTATCCGATCAATGTCACCGAGAAGCAGCGGGCGGACTTGGGCGGCATGCGACTGCGCATTGAAGAAGCGGGTGGCCATCGCGTAGTGACACTCGATAGCGCAGGCAAGGCGACGCCTTCGGCGAGCGCAGTAAAGCAAATCGGCGCGCTCGTCGATAGCAATCAATTCGTTGGCAAGCTCGACTATCTTTTGGTCGACGCGGAGCTGCCAATCGGCGAACCCGTGCCGATCTCAGTGAGTGCAAGTAAAGATTTGAAGAGCTGGCGAACGCTGGCTGACGCGAGTCCGGTGTTTCGTTTCGGTGGCGATGGTTCGCCAGGCAATTTGCGCGTTGCGCTCAACGGCGCGGCGCTCGATCGAGAATACTTACGCATCATTTGGCCAACGCAAGCCGCGTTCAAATTGCGCAGCGCACAACTCGCGGAAATGCCAGCGGTCGCGCCGATTGTGCGATCAGAATTGCCACTTGTTGCAGCAGTCGGTAGCGCACCGAACGAACTCATTGCGTCGATGCCATTCGCCACACCTGTGCACGCGCTCGCGTTACGCGCGGGTCCCGGTAACGCGCTCATTCCCGTGCGCATTCACGCGCGAAACGCGAAGAACGAACCGTGGCGATTCGTAACATCGAGCGTGATTTATCGCATCGCTGGCAACAATAGCGAAGCAGTGAATCCGCCCATCGAAGTGAACGGCCTCGTCGCGCGCGAAATCAAAATCGAAGCGGACAAGAACTCAACCGCGTTTGCGAGCGCTGTTCCGAGCGTTCAAGCGATCGTGAATCCGGTGAGTCTTGCATTCGTCGCCTCTGGTTCGCCGCCTTACGCTCTCGCGGTCGGTCGCAAAGACGCAAAAGCCATCGCACTACCGGTGTCGAGTTTGGTTCCCGGTTACACCGAAGGCAGCGAAGCGCAACTCACGCTTGCCACCGTGGATGCGTCGAGCATGACTAAATCGCCCGCTGCGGAGCCAACAGCGCTTTCGACGATCAAGGAAAAAGTCGGTGCGCCATCGGAGCGTTCGCTCGTGCTCTGGGGTGTACTGATCGTCGGTGTGTTGCTGCTCGGCTTGATTGCCTGGGGATTGCTGAAACAATCGTCGAACGTGAAACCTCCCGAATCAAACTAACTCAAAACTTCGGCAACGTTGACACGTTCACCTTACCTGCTTTCACGTCCGCAACGATCTGATCGCGCACGTCCCAACCGCGCAGCTTTCCAGGGTTCACGAGCCCCATCGGATCGAAGCGCATTTTGGTCATCACGATGTCGGGATTGATCTGACCTTGCTTGCCGTCTTCGACGTGATAGACGTGAGGGTTCGCGATATAGACGCCGTTGTCGCGATGGATTTGCATGATCTCGTTCAATCGTTCTGCGTTTGTGTACTTGATGAGTTGCAAACCGCTGAAGGTCATCTGACCTTCTTTGAGGCGAATGAATTCGAGATGCAATAAACATTCGTCACCGAGCAATTGCTTCATCTTGAGCGCATGTTCTATGTGTTGCCCCGCAGGGAAGCCGCTTTGAATGTAGGTGATTGTTTTGTCGACCTTGAGCGCGTGCAGTGTCGTGTGATTCCACGTGTATTCGAGGATCGTCTTTCCCTTTTTGACTTGCTCGTTGTGTGGTTCATCGTAAGTGATATCAGCACCATGCTTTATCGCCAATTCATTTAGAGCGCTTGAGGCGTTTTCTGTATAAACCACAAATAATGCAGATTTTCCTGTTCGCCAACGATCATGGAGCGTTGGTAGATAGGGCTGTACTCTGTCCTCGAAAAACGTGACTGACTTCTTCATAAGGCCAGGAGAGTTCGCAATTTCGTCGCCCAAGCGCAGCATGTTCTCAATACCGTCGCCGACGATCACGCATTCGCGCCACGCATGCGCGGGTGCGAGCGCGAGCTCCATTTCAAGCACGATGCCGCTGGTGCCGTAGACGTGGTGCAAGAGCAGCGCTTCGGGCGCACGAAGTTCGACGAGTTTCGGTTCAGGCTCCACGGTGATCGCTTTCACACCAAGCACGTTGCCGGTGCTCGCAAGCGGCCCGTAGTTGATCGAGCCGATACCACCGAAGCCGCCACCATACAAACCGCCAACCGTTGCAATGCGAAACGTTGAGGGCACACAGCGCAACTCCCAACCGTTCGGTTGCGTGGCACGATCGATGTCGAGCAAACGCATACCCACTTGCATGCGCGCGACATCGCCCTTGTGCCACACGAGTTGGTTGTATTGCGATAGATCGAGGATTACGCCACCGAACAGCGGCGTGCATTGCCCATAGTTGCCCGAACCCGCGCCGCGCGGTGTGATCGGCACTTTGTGTTTTGCGCAGGCGGCAACGATGCGAACGATCTCGTCTTCTGTTTTCGGGCGAACGACGAAGTCGGCTTTGTAGGGTTCGAGCAGCGGTGTCAGCACCGGCGAGAACCACGAGAAATCGCGCGACAGGCGCGTGACTTGCGACGCATCATCAATGATTTGCAAATCGCCAAGATCGGCGCGCAGAGCGGCGAGTTGTTCGAGGGTTGGTTTGTTCATAGAGTCGCTTACAGTTACCAGTTTCTTTGACGCAGATTACGCAGATTTAACGCAGATTACCGCAGATTTTTCGTAGCGTTGCTTCAATGAAAGCGCGAAGCGCTCGTAAGAAATCTACGTCAAAAAAATCACGTCTGCATCATGGCGACCAGTCGCTGCGCGTCGCGTTTCAACTGTTGCATATCGAGTCCCGGAATCGCACCGTCCTCAACAACGACGCGGCCGTTACAAATCACCGCTTTGCAATGCGTCGCGCCGCCCGAAACGACCGGCCCGATCGCAAGATCGTGCAATCCGAAATAGCGCGGATGGTCGAGCGAATAGATCGCGAGATCAGCCGCCTTGCCGATTTCGATCGTGCCGATGCCGTTCCAGCCGAGCACGTTTGCACCGCCTTGCGTGCCAATATTGATAACGGTCTCTGCATCGATCGCACTCGCATCGATCTTCGCGGCGCGATGAACCATCCACGCGGTGTGCGCTTCGTTTGCCATGTCCGCCGCTTCGTTGCTCGCCGCGCCATCGACGGCAAGCGACACCGGCACGCCAGCCTTTAGCATCTCAGGCACGGGCGCAACGCCCGAACCCAATCGACAATTGCTTTGCGGGCAATGCGCAATGCCGGTCTTGGTGCGGCCGCACTTTTCGATTTCAGGCTGCGAGAGATGCACCATGTGCGCGAACCAGACATCTTCGCCGAGCCACTCATGCTTCTCGCAAAAATCGACAGGTGTCGTGTTGTGCACCTCGCGGCAAAACTTCACGTAGTCGTAGGTCTCGCTCAAATGCGAATGCAGGCGAATACCCAAACGCCGCGCGTGACGAGCAAGTTCGAGAAGCTCATCGGGTTTGCAACTCCACGTTGGCGTCGTGATTGCCGATGCGACGCGTCGCATCGAAAAATCGCTTGGATCGTGAAAACGTTTCACGTCGTCTTCGATGCGCCGCATGATGAGATCGAGCGGTTCTGGCGCGCATTGTGGCGGCGGCTGTTTGTCAATGATGCGCATGTGCGTTTGCCCGCCACGCAAGAGCGCAAAGCGAACGCCGAGTTTCTCCGCTTCGTTGAACACCACTTCGGAAGCGTTGAACGGTATGTCCGGGTAATAGTGATACTGATGATCGGCAACGGTTGTGCAGCCCGAAAGCAATAACTCGACAATGCCTACGCGCGCGGCGATTGCGAGCGCTTCTTCGCGATCAAAGTAACGACGATACGGCACCGGAACTGCCGAGAGCCACGGCACCAACGCGAGATTGATGCCCGCTGGAATCCCTTTCAGTAGCGATTGGAAGAGGTGATGGTGCGTGTTGATCCAGCCGGGATAGATCACGCAATCGGTTGCGTCGATCACGCGTTCGTTCGGTTCGGGGACGAGCGCGCCGATGGCTGTGATCTTGCCATTGCGGATTCGGATGTCGCCGCCGTTTGCGAGATCGAGTCGCGCGTGTGCACCCGCGAGGCCGGTCATCACGGCGAGAGGATTTTTAATGAGTAAATTTGCCATCTCTCTATCTCGTCATCCCCGCGAAGGCGGGGACCCAGACCGGGCAGATTACGCTGATGTCTGAGTGTGACGTGGCGGACACGTCTCGGCCTGGGGCCCTGCCTTCGCGGGGATAACAGTTCGGAGGTGTGGCAAGTGGTTCTTCGAATCCATGAACTACGCACGGCAAATGCTTACTCTTCATGCTTCACCTCACTCTCATGCCAATGCCCGAGCGCGAGTTTCGATAACCAATTCATCAACACAAAAAGCAGCACACCCGCGACAGTGATTAGCAACAACGCCGCAAACATACGCGGAATATTCAACTGATAGCCACTCTG
>JAAFJI010000111.1 GCA_013298045.1 Betaproteobacteria bacterium | reverse complement strand
CTACGCACCAGGCTCGCCGCCGCAAGTGGCAGGTTCGTACTTCCAGTTCTACACCAACATCGCATACTGCTGGACAGAGCGCGTGATCGAAATCCGGTCAGGCATGAGCTATGAGGACTACGTTCGCACCAAAGTATTGCGTCCACTTGGCATCGTAAATGCGTATGTTGCGTTAGGCGATAACAGAGACCGTTTGTCCGGCGAGATCAACGAGTACTACGACCAACCAGGCAGCACGCTTTTCTACGCCTGGTGCGATATCTACGATCGCGCTCCATATTCCCCGTGTGTCGTGCCGCGACCGAGCAGTTTTCGTCCACGCGACTACGGCGGTGCCGGCGGTTGGGTGTTTTCGGCGGAAGAGTACCTACGCTTGGTGCAAAGTGCGAACGGACGCGTGCGTGCGCCGCACTTGCTAGACTTCCCCGGCGGTAACGTCAGCGGGTCGGATAGCCTATACGCAGGTCCGCTCATTTCCTCCGGTTCGAGCGGGGCATACAACTACCAATATCGCTACAGCTTTGGTGCGGGGGTGACGGAGTGGCGCCTGACTGCGACCAACGCGCTTGCCGGTTACTACGTGAGCCACACCGGCAGCTTGCCAGGAAGCCGCTCGGTGTATGTCGCCGATAACGATTCGCCGTTCGTATGGACGATCACGATGAATACCAGCCCCGATTGGGATTTCGGCGCGTGCTCGAGCACGACCACAGTGCCCGATTCGACGAAATATTGGTGCTTGCTCAACTCCATAAACGTCTCCGAGAACAACGGCACAACCATTACCAACGCGAACACGAGCAACTCGATTTTCTACCAGGCCCGCGCGATCCATAGCGACACATCGAAACGCGCAGTGGTTGCCGCCGCTGCGGACCTTTGGGTTAACCAAGCCGTGCTGCCGTGCAATCTCGATGTCAACGGTGCGGGCAACGGAACGCGCAATGGGGTTGCCGATGGCTTGATGATCTTGCGTGCGATGCAAGGCGGGCGCGGAGCTGTCGTGACGAACGGCACGATCGGTGCGACGTCCATTGCGACGACCACGATTGATCGCGCGGAAAAGAATGCTCGCGATCTGGTGACAACGAAAGTAGTCGACGTCGATGGCGACGGCATCGTCGATCCGAGCCGCGACGGTACGATCTTGCTGCGCACGATGCTTGGCATCCGCGACAGTGCGGTAGTCGCTGGACTCACGCTGAGTGGCTCGCGCAACGATTGGAATTCGATCAAAAGCTACCTGAATTCGACTTGCGCTGCCGGGCTATAGCACTACGCGCGCTTTGCGCCTTGTACACCTTTCACCTGCGTGACCTGCGCCAGCGCGTTTTTTAGCTGATCCATGCTTTTGACCTCGGCGGTGAATTTCATCTTCGCCATGAAATCTTTGGATAGCGTGTTCACTGCGGTCACATTGATCTTCGCGCGCGCGAGTACGTCGGAGATGTCGCGCAGCAAGCCTTGACGATCGCCCGCGATCACTTCGATTTGGACGCTGAACACTTCGCTTGCGGCCGTCTCACCCCAATCGGCGGTTATGATGCGGCGCGGCTCGGTCGCCTCCATACGAATCACGTTGGCGCAATCCGCGCGATGAATGGTGATGCCTTTGAGCCGTGTGACAAATCCCACGATGGGATCCGGCGGCACTGGCTTGCAACATTTCGCGAGTCCGGTGGCGAGCTTATCGACGCCGACAATCAGGATGCCGCCGCTTGATGCCTTCGCGCGCGATCGAGAGGTGTGAATCTCGCTTTTCTCTTGATCTACATCGCCGTCGGCGATGCCTGCGGCTTTGCGAATTGCGATATCGAGATCGCGATTGTTGACCTCTGCACGACCGACGGCGGTGAAAAAATCTTCGACTGTTTTGTAGCCAGCCTCGTGCGCGAGTTTATCGAGCGACAGCGCGGTTTGACCGTGCCGCTGTAGGTCTTTCTCGACAATTGCACGACCGTTGGCAAGCGTTTCTTGCAAGTCGAGCGCATTGAAGAATTGCCGCACTTTGCTGCGCGCGCGATGCGAGCGCACGTAGCCGTTTTCCGGATTCAACCAATCTCGCGACGGGCCACCCTCTTTAACCGCAATCACCTCGACGCGCTGCCCGTTTTTAAGCGGCGTGTTGAGCGGCACCATCGCACCATCGACCTTCGCACCGCGACAACGATTGCCAAGCCCGGTGTGTACCGCAAATGCGAAATCGATCGGCGTTGAATCCTTCGGCAAATCGATGATCTTGCCCTGCGGCGTCAACACGAAAATCGTTTCTTCGAACAGCGAGGACTTAAAGCCCGCGAGCAATTCGCCCGGCGACGAGACTTCGTCGCCCCAAGAGAGCACCTGTCGCAAGCTCGCAATCTTTGCGGCATAGCCCGCGTCTTTCGCGGCGTTGCCGCCTTCTTTGTAATTCCAGTGTGCCGCCACGCCGTACTCGCTCGATTGATGCATCTCCTGCGTGCGAATCTGCACTTCAAGCGCGCGGTTGAGTGGCCCCATGACGGCGGTGTGCAACGAGCGATAGTTGTTCGCTTTGGGCTTGGCGATGTAGTCGTCGAATTCGCCAGGAATCGGCTGGAACAAACTGTGCACGATACCAAGCGCCGCGTAGCAATCTTTGACGTCCGGCACCAGCACGCGGATCGCGCGAATGTCGTAGAGCTCTTCGATCGAACAGCGCTTGCGTTTGAGTTTCTGGTAAATAGAATCGATGTGTTTCGGTCGACCACTGATCTCATCGACTTGGATACCTGCCGATTCAAGCGCATCACGAATACGCGCCTTCGAGGTGTCGATGTAGGCTTCACGCTCGATGCGTGTTTCGTCAAGGTAGCGCGAAATCTTGTGATACTGATCCGGTTCGAGCAGGCGCAGCGAAAGGTCTTCCAGCTCCCACTTGATTCGCCATATACCTAAACGGTTTGCAAGCGGTGCAAATATATCCTTGACATCGCGTGCTTCGGCTTGCGCGGCCTCAGAACGTCGGGCATCGGTCGATAGCGCTGCCGTGCGCAGCGACACCAGCCGCTCGGCAAGCTTGATGAGCACCACCCGCACGTCGTCAACCATCGCGAGGAGCATCTTGCGCATGGCCTCGGTCTGCTGCGCTTCGACCGCTGCTTCCTTCACCGCGTCTTTGCCCGACGCTGCCAACGACTGTTTCGCCTCCTTTGCGTCGATTCTGGAGCGCGACAGCTCCTGAATGCTCGCCATCCGCTGAGTACCGACCACCAATGCGGCGACCGCCTCACCAAACGATTCCCGCAGCGCCGTCTCACTGGCAACATCCGGCGGCGCTGCGGCGAGCCAGGCCGCGGCAACGCTTTGCTCATCCAGACGCAAGTTCTCGATCAGTGCGGCGATTGCGCGCCCCCGGGCAAGCGTTGCCTCGTCGCACTTTGCGGCGAGCCAGGTGGTCGCGGCGGTGGTCAAAACGTGCGCGCCATCGGCCATCGGCGGCGCGGTCGCGAGCGGCGCTGCGTCCTCGGCTTTGTGTTTTTTCACCATTGCGTTATTCCGATCAACGCGGCCATCCGTCCACTCGTTTTGTCGCGGCGGTGCGAGAAAAAGCGCGTCGAATCGCTCATGGTGCAGCTTCCATCGACGAATATCTCGTCCACGCCCGCGACGCGAAGCCGCTCGCGCGCAATCGCGACCAGATCGCAGAGATACTTTCCGCGCGCACCGCGCGGCGCGAACGCAGTTGCGACGGCGTCGCGCGAGCTCGGCGCACTGGCATCGAGAAACGCGGTGCGCACCTCCTCGCCCACCTCAAACATCGTCGCGCCGATACATGGACCGAGCCACGCCCGAAGGTTTTGCGGCGGCGTATCTAGCGCGGCGATCGTGTTTTCCAGAACGCCGCACGCAAGACCGCGCCAACCCGCATGCGCCGCACCCACGGCACTGCCATCGCGCGCAGCAAAGAGTACCGGCATACAGTCCGCGACTTTCACGCCGCAGGTGATCCCGGGCGTGTGCGAAACGATTGCATCGCCCTCCATCACCGTGGCACCAAGCGGCTCGTTTAACGGCAGCGATTCGGCGCGGTGGACGACGCTGCCATGCACCTGATAGACCCATCGGATCGAAGCGGTGTCGATCCGCATCGCTGCGGCGAGTCGTCGTTCGTTCTCGGCGACCCGAGCGCGGTCGTCTTGCGTCGAATAGCCTAGATTGAGCGAGTCGTACGGCGCGGCACTCACGCCGCCCGCGCGAGTGGACATTGCGGCACGAACATTGTCCGGCGCGATCCAGTTAGGCGTGATAAGCATTTCTAGCCACGTCGGGCGCGAGCCAGATCGCGCTCATTCCCGAACATAAATCGTTTCCACATCGCCGTCGTCAAAATCGTCCTCCCAATCGTCGTCGGAATCCACGACGTTGTCGCGTTCGCGACGCAAATTCTTAAGGAGAATGTTCATGTCGCTGGCAAGCGGTGCGGCGAAGCGCACCGTTTTTCCGCTGCCCGGATGCACCAGCGTCAAACGCCAGGCGTGCAGCGCCTGCCGATAGAAAAGCGTGTCGCCGCGCTTCCCGTAGGTGGCGTCGCCAACCAGCGGGTGGCGAAAGCTCGACATGTGCACACGAATTTGGTGGGTGCGTCCGGTCTCGAGTTTGCACTCGACCAAGGTGTAGTGTTTGCCTTTCATCGCAGCGCCGCCGAACGCCTCGCGCGGTTTGTAATGCGTAATTGCTGGCTTGCCGTTGAACACGACCACCGCCATTTTGGTGCGCTCCTTCGGGTGTCGACCCATCGAGTTCTCAATGGTGCCCGGTCGCTTGACCTCGCCGTGTACTAGCGCGAGATACTCGCGCGACGCAGAGCGTGAAGCCAGTTGACGAATGAGTTTTGTCTGCGCTTCAGGCGTTTTTGCCACCATCATGACGCCGCTCGTATCTTTGTCGAGCCGGTGTACGATGCCGGCTCGCACCACGTTGGCGAGCGTCGGCGCATGATGCAAAAGCGCATTGAGCAAGGTTCCGTCGCGATTGCCGGCACCAGGATGTACGACCAGACCGGCAGGTTTGTTGATGACCAAAAGCTGCTCGTCCTCGAACACGACATCGAGAGGAATGTCCTCCGGCTTCGCATCGGTTTGCAACTGCTCGCCGGGGAAATCGGTGTCGAGCGTTTCACCGCCGATCAACTTGGTTTTTGCAGGAACAATGGCACCGTCGAGTTTGACGCGTCCCTCGTCAAGCCATCCCTTCAGTCGCGAGCGAGAGTGATCGACGAACAGCTGCGCGAGCGCGGCATCGAGACGCATCTCCGCCAGTTCATAGGGAATCGTGAGGCGATGGGCAGGCATTAGACGACCGGGCGCGAGCGCCCGTCCGCAGCGGCGCATCCTATAATCTGCGGTTCGGTTTTTAGTACGTTCGGACGATACATGCGCGCTTCGTTTTCCATCAGAACCATCGTGGTCATGCTCCTTGCAAGCGTCTTGCTGACGGGATGCGGCTGGTTTGGCGACATGTTCACGCGCGAGCTTGAGCCGAACAAGATGTCGGTAGAGCAATTGTATCGACGCGCCAAAGACGCGATGGGTGGCGGCAATTTCTCGGAAGCGATCAAACTCTACGAAACGCTTGAATCGCGCTTCCCGTACGGACAGCAAGCGCAACAGGCGATCCTCGACACCGCATACTGCCACTACCGACTTCAGGAGCGCGCGCAGGCCGTTGCCGCTGCCGAGCGTTACCTGAAGCTCTATCCGTCGGGCGACGGTGCCGATTACGCGCTCTACATGAAGGGGCTCGCGAATTTCATCGAAGACCTCGGCCTGCTCTCGTTCATCGCCACGCAGGACTTAAGCGAACGCGATCAGAAATCTGCACGCGACGCCTACGCCGCCTTCAAGCAACTCACCGATAAGTACCCAAGCTCGCGCTATCACACCGATTCGCTTCAGCGCATGCGCTATCTGGTCAATGCGCTCGCCATGAATGAGGTCCATATTGCCCGCTACTACTTCAATCGCGGTGCCTATCAAGCCGCGATCAATCGAGCGCAGTCCTCCATCACGAGCTTCCCGAATTCGCCCGGCAACGAAGAGGCACTCCGCTTAATCGTGCAAAGCCACAAGGCGCTTGGCAACACGCAGGTTGCCGCCGACGCCGAGCGCGTGTTCAAGTCCACGTACAACACCGCGAGCGAGCTGCCGAAATCGCCTTGGTGGAAATTCTGGTGATAGCGAGCGATGCGTGGTCACGCGAATTGCCGATTTTTTCTGGCTAATCGATTCTTTGCCCTAGAAAATTTGACGCAGTCGAGTTTCTCCGTGCGTATTAAAAGTAAAAATTAATGGAGCGATCGCCATATTTTATGCGGCGATAGTGTAAGTTGTTGTTCGCAAAAAAAGCATGAATGACGCCAGAACAAAGGATCGGTCGTGACCGCTGAAAAATGGATTGAGATTCGCGGCGGCAAACGGCTCTCCGGTGGTCGGATCACCATCGCCGGAAGCTCGAACCAGGTCACCAAATGCGTGATCGCGGCGCTTCTCACCGATGAACCGGTGCTCATCAAGGGTGCGCCCGATGTCGATGAACGCAAAGTCGTCGAACAGCTCTTCGCCTCAGTCGGCGGACAGGTGGAAACGCTCGACGAGCACACCGTTCGCGTCAACGCCAAAAACGTCGATCGATTCGAAATTCCCGCAGAGATTTGTCGCCGGAATCGGATCTCGATTCTCGCGGCTGGACCTCTGTTGCATCGCTTCGGTCGAGCCCGTCTCTACGCCGCGCTCGGCGGCGACAAAATCGGCAAACGCCCGGTGGATTTCCATGTGCGCGGTTTGCAGGAAATGGGCGCAGAAGTCGAACTCGTCGATGGCTGCTACGAAATGTCGGTCGGCGAGCAAGGCTTGCACGGCGCGCACCTGGTGCTACCGTTTCCATCGGTGATGACCACCGAAAATCTCATCATCACCGCGACCCTTGCCAAAGGTCGCACCATCATCGAAAACGCCGCGATCGAGCCCGAAGTGGTCGAACTCGTGAAGATGTTGCAGAAGATGGGTGCCGACATCATGGTGAGCGCGAACCGCACCTACATCATCAACGGCGTTGAGAAACTGCGTGGTTGCGAGCTGCGCTGCATGATCGATCGCAATCAGGCGGTTTCGTTCGCTGCCGCCGCGCTTGCGACCGGCGGCGACGTGCTCCTGGAAAACGTGCCGCACGATCCGGTCTACAGTTTCTTGAACTACATCCAGCGGATGGGGGCGGAATTTCGCGTCAATTCCGAAGGGGTGTTCGTCAAGGCGCCGCAAGGCAAGCGACTCAAAGCGAGCCACATGGAAGTCGAAGTCCATCCCGGATTCATGACCGATTGGCAGCAGCCGTTTATGGTGCTCTTCACCCAGGCCGACGGCACCAGCGTGCTGCACGAAACGATTTTCGAAGATCGTTTGGGCTACACCAAATTCCTGAAGGAAATGGGTGCGAACATCACGCTTTTCACCTCTTGCCTCGGCGAAGCGCCCTGCCGTTTCAAAAACAAAAACCACGCGCACTCGGCAATCATTCAGGGCCCGACCCCGCTTAAAGGCGGCCGCTTCGTGCTACCGACCGACATCCGCGCAGGGATGTGCCTGGTCATCGCCGGGCTCGTCGCCAGCGGTACCACGCAGCTCTCGAACATCCAAGAGCTGGAACGAAAGTACGACAACATCGTGCCAAAGCTCCTCGCGATGGGCGCGGATATTTCGTTGATCGACGCGGCGCGTTAGCAGCGCAAATATTGACTCGCTCGCACCGCTCGCAACGACCAGCTTCTTAAGTGAACGTGCTACGCGCAGAACACCGCGCCTTCAACAATGTAGCCCGCCTTCACGAGGAGCGGCAGGATGCCCTCCTCCTGCGTATATCGATGCTCAACCGCGACAGGATGGAAGAGCCGGTAGACGCGCGATGAGCCGAGTGGGCACGCACCGTTGACGAGCTTTAGCGCCCACGCACCGAGGTCGCAGTTGCCCTGAGTGCCCCAGGCTCTCGCGAGGCTCTGACACTCGACCAATGAGGTCGTCCATACGATTCCATTAAACGGCAGCGGGTAGGCTACTGTCATCAGCGGCGTGAACACGTCGGGAACGCCGGTCGTCACGAAATTCGCACTACTGGCTTGCGCTTCGCGAAAGATGCGGTAATCGAATGTCCCTTTTCCGTTGGGTTTCATTGAATCGACTTCTAACGGCGCATCGTTAACTTTTGCTTCAAAGAGCACAGCGACGCAACCCGTATCAAGCTTCAGATAGCGCTCGTTCTTCGAACCGGTTCGAGCACACATCATCGTTCTTGCAATCTCTTCATAGAAAAACGGTGCAATCGTTAGCGGTATCTCCACCGCACTCGCATCGTAGGTTTCCGCGAAGACCGCCGGTTGCACGAAGCGCGACGCGGTGATTGCAACCTTCAAGCGATACGTTCCTGTGGGCAGGCCGGGAAGCTCGACCGTATGGGACGTCACGCAGGTTTCGCCTTTCAAGTGCGAAAGCCGAACGGTGAGCAAATCGCCTTCGAGCTTGAGCGACGAATACTTCGGCGTCATAGTGCCCATGCAAAAGGGCGCATCGAAATCCGCGCGAACGGTAATCGGTTCATAGGTTCGCACACCCGGCGACAGCACCGTGACGTTCGTCACCGTGACTGCGAAGGCACTCACGCTGGCGAGCGCAGCGATCGCAACCAGTCCGAACCGACGAACGGCACGAACGACAACGGTTGTGAGGCGTCTTGTATTCATAGAAATCACCTTCGCGTCAGATCCATGACCATCTCCACCTAAGCGCAGAACACCGCGCCTTCAACAATGTAGCCCGCCTTCACGAGGAGCGGCAGGATGCCCTCCTCCTGCGTATATCGATGCTCAACCGCGACAGGATGGAAGAGCCGGTAGACGCGCGATGAGCCGAGCGGGCAAGCGCCATTGACGAGTTTCAACACACGAAACGCGCTCAAATCGCATTTGTCTTCGCGCCCCCAAGCTTTGGCCAGCCCCTTACACTCGGCAAGCGAGGTTGTGAAAACGCCCCCGTTAAGCGTTGGCGGGTATTCGACCCACGTCAAAGGTGTGAACGCCTCGGGCAAACCTGTTGTGATGGCGGCTGCCCCGCCACCTTGACTCACTCGAAAAATACGGAATATGAACGAGCCCTTCCCATCACGTTTCGCCACGTCAATTTCTAGCGGCGCGTCGTTGACCGATGACGGACCAACGAGTGGCCGGACGCAACCAGAGAGTGATGTCATATATCGCACACCCGTGTCGCTAGTTCTTGCGCAGCCGAAAGCACGCTGGAACTCCTCGAAGAAAAACTGCTCCACGGTCAGCGGTATCTCGACTGCGCTCGCCTCGTAGGTTTCAGCGAAGACCGCCGGTTGTACGAAACGCGATGCGGTGATTGCAACCTTCAAGCGATACGTTCCTGTGGGCAGGCCGGGAAGCTCGACCGTATGGGACGTCACGCAGGTTTCGCCTTTCAAGTGCGAAAGCCGAACGGTGAGCAAATCGCGTTCGAGCTTGAGCGACGAATACTTCGGCGTCACTGTCCCCATGCAAAAGGGCGCATCGAAATCCGCGCGAACTGTAATCGGTTCATAGGTTCGCACACCGGGCGACAGCACCGTGACGTTCGTTACGGTGACTGCAAAGGCGCTCACGCTGGCGAGCGCACTGATCGCGAGCAGACAGAGCAGACGAACGCTACACACGACAGTCGCTGTGAGGCGTTTCGTTTTCAAAGAAAGCTCCCGCGACAAATCCATGAACCTCTCCATCTACGCGCAGAACACCGCGCCTTCAACAATGTAGCCCGCCTCTACAAGCAGCGGCAGGATCCCCTCTTCCTGGGTATATCGATGTTCAACCGCGACGGGATGGAAGAGTCGATAAACGCGCGTTGCGCCGAGGGGACAAGCGCCATTGACGAGCCTCAATGCCCAGGCGCCGCCGTCGCAGTAACTTTCGGTGCCCCACGCCGAGGCAAGCGCCTGACATTCCACGCGTGACGTCGTAAAGAGTCGACCAATACGCGGTACCGGGTATCTCACAGACAGAAGCTGAATAAATGCTTGCGGCAGGCCGCTCGTCACGAGTTGCGCGCCAGGGTCATCGCTGGTTCGAATAACGCGGAAAACAAACGCGCCTCGCGGCTGCGCTGACCACGCATCGGTCTCAAGTGGCTCGTCTATGGTTCCCGGCAAAGTTATGCCCCCCCAACAACCGATGGCGGTCGAAAAACCCCGTGTACCGTCGGCCATCGTTCTGTCGCATGTAATCGCGGGCACGATCTGCTCGGCCAAAAACGGCGCGACCGTGTGCGGCGTTTCGGCGGTGCTTGCTTCGTAGGTCTCACGATTCGCACCAAAGAAACGTGATTGGGTGATAGCCACTTGAACCAGGTATGTACCCGCCGGCAGACCGGGTAAATCGACCGTATGCGAAGAAACGCACTTGTCAGCTTTCACGTGCGATAGCTGAACCTTGAGCGTATTCCCATCTAGCTTCAACGACGAATACTTCGGCGTCGTCGTACTCATACAAAAGGGCTCATCGAAATCCGCACGAACGGTGAACGGCTCATAAGTTCGCGCACCGGGCGAGAGCACCGTGACCTTAGTCACCGTGACCGCGAAGGCGCTGGCGCTTGCGAGTGCGTAGACGACGAGGAGCAGAGGCTTAACAAAAGCGTTTTTCATGGGATTGTCCATTGCGTTACGTCCGTGAACGAGAGTAGCCAAGAGCCAACATTGAATTGGGTGGTCTGATCAACGACCACGCCAAACGCGATGCCGGCGTAACCGCCCCGAAAATTGGAGTCGCTACTATTTACAAGTGCCCCGGGTATCCAGGTGGTGGTGCCTACCGGTCGAAACCAATATTTGGAAAGCTGGGATCGCGTTGCTGAGCTGTTAATCTCATAGGAGGTGGTTCCCGACAAAAAATTGCAGGAATGCCACGGGGCTTCATCGGCAGCAACACCGGGCAGGGTTGCTCCCGATGCGACGCGGGCAGCAGCGCCGGGATTGCCGCTCGGAGGGGTCGGAAAAACCCATGTTTCAGTTACGATCGAATACACCGGGTTTCCACCGTTCTGACTAGAACAAAAAGTTCCGTCATAGCCGAACAAGATTCCCTTCCCGTGAAAGTCGGCAGGGGGTACCCATTGGCTCAGCGACGAATGCAGAAGCATGTTGACGAAATGAAGTGCGTAGGTTTGAGATGCTGACCGAAAGTTCGTTTGCGCGACTTTGAACTGCGTTGAGTGAGCATTATGGTTCGCGGGCAGCAAGCCAGGAACATAGAGATTGCCGACGATTTCGGTGCCACCCCCATAACGAGGTTTGCCGCGGATGTTGAAGCTCGACGGAAGCGTTGGAAGCACGTTTACGGATTTTTGATCCGCATATTTGGTGTCGGTATCGGGCTCAGGCTTTGGCAGCGCTGCGAGCGTCACGCCCGCGGAACACAGTAAGTCAATATCCGCTGGATTTGATTCGGCGAAACCGCCGCTCATCGAACCGTCTTTTTGACGGTAGAGATTGAGCTGGTGAATCACGCCCTTCGCATCCCGATAAAAATAAACCGGCGGATCTTCGTTATCGCCTTTACAAATGTAGTCCGGCTTGTCGGGTTCGGCGGCAGCTGACGCTAGCCCCCCCCCACCGCAGAAACGAGAATTGCGATGGACGAAGCTAACAGAGCATATGGCTTTTGAAACATCATTGCACTACTCCTAAAAAACTGCTTACTGCGACTATTGAGCCTCAGACTGAGGGCACACAGTTAAGTTAGCACAAATTTTTGGCGCGCCACCCTGACCGAACGGTCAGTTAAGGCAAAGACAATTGGGGACGAGTAGTCGCCAGTTGACGGCGCACGGTGCCCGCCACATCGCTTCGCGCTAGATACACACCTCTGTCACAAGATAGTCATCGAAGCGTCACGCTTCGGTCACGTGGCTCTCCCATAGTCCCGTTTTCGTCGATGCAACGTGCAGCGACATTCGTTCTGTGGGGCAATCTATGCGAATCAATTCAATCGCCAGAAGCGCGCGTCCGCGCTTGGCAAATCTCGTCGTAATCCTCTGCGGTCTCGTCGCATTCGCCGCACACGCGCAACTCACCGTGTACGTGGTGCGCCACGGTCAAACCGAATGGAACCGCGAAGGCCGTATCCAGGGCGG
>JAAFJI010000110.1 GCA_013298045.1 Betaproteobacteria bacterium | reverse complement strand
GAACGGGGCGATGTCGATCAAATGCAGAATGAGTTTTGTGCGTTGTAGATGCCGTAGAAATTGATGACCAAGACCAGCACCTTCGGCCGCACCTTCGATCAAGCCTGGAATATCAGCGATCACGAATGAACTACCGTACCCGATGCGCACGACGCCAAGCGAAGGCGCGAGTGTGGTGAACGGGTAGTCGGCGACCTTTGGTTTTGCGGCGCTTACAGCGCGTACAAGCGTTGACTTCCCTGCGTTCGGTTGCCCCAATAAACCTACATCTGCGAGAATTTTTAGCTCAAGTCGAACTCTTCGTTTTTCGCCTTCCTCGCCATTAGTTTTTTGGCGCGGCGCACGATTGACGCTGGATTTGAAGTGAATATTGCCCAGACCGCCTGCACCGCCCTTCGCGATCATTTCTTTCGCGCCGTGTTTCGCGAGATCGGCGAGAACGATGCCGGTCTCTTCATCCGTAATCACCGTGCCAACGGGCATGCGAAGCACCAAGTCTTCGCCACCTTTGCCGTAGCAATCCGCGCCGCGACCGTTCTCGCCCTTCTGCGCGCGATGAATGCGCGCGAAGCGGTAGTCGATCAGTGTGTTGATGTTCTCGTCTGCAATGGCGTAGACCGAGCCGCCCTTACCGCCGTCGCCGCCATCGGGGCCGCCCTCGGGAATGTATTTCTCGCGGCGGAATGAGGCCATGCCGTTGCCGCCATCGCCGGCGATGATGTCAATAAAGGCTTCGTCGACAAATTTCATGGTGTTTTCGCGGATTCTGCGCCGTTTGCGCCTAAAGGGTTGCTGGCGGGCGATGCTGGAATCGGCGAGTCGGGTACGACGCGTCGATAGAGTTCAAACTGCTCGGAGCTATTGCCGGGACGCGCCGCTCGGACTAGCAATTCGTACTGTGTCGGCGGCGGCGCCGGAGGTTCGCCTTTCCATCTCGCGAGGAAAAGATGTTCGCATCGCGCGTCTTCCAGATTGTCCACCAAGACGGTTTTGCGACCGACGTAGTAATCAAGGCTCGCGATGTCGTTGGGCGAAACGTCTTGGGCGTTCACACAGCCTTGCGCTGGCCACCGCTTGTCGAGCGCGACGAACACACTCCTGTACGAAGTGACGTGATCGGCGGGGCGGAGCAACAGCGCTTGCGCGACGACCCACAGGAACGTCACACATCCGGCCCAGTTGATGAGCGCTCGTCGCGAGTGCTGATGCGCCGGTTGAATCAGCGCGATCCAGATAAGAAACGCAATGAGTGCAATACCGTATCCGAGCCAAGGCAAATCAGCGCGAAACCCGGGAATGAATCGATCCAGCCACGCGGCGAGGTGCGGCGGCCATTTCAGATAAACCGCGAGGCTCACCACAAAGACACCGACAGTTGCAATGCCCAACACCAAAATGCCAAACCAATCGATCATCGCGTACCAGGTTCGTCGGATCGTATCGACGCCGAACGCAGCCAGAAGCGCAAGCGGCGGCAGGAAGTACATCGCGTGCACGCTGCGCTGCTCGGTGCCCAGAAGAAGCACTGCGTAGCAGGACACAAAGAACACGATGGGCGCAATGATCTCCGCTCGCTGCCAGCCGCCGACAAAGCCACGCGCTCGCAGCACGACCGTCCAGATCGCAATCGGCCAGGCCGGCCAAGCAAACCAAAGCAAGGCGGTGACATACGCAAACGGCGCAAAGCTCTCGCGCTCATCGATCACCAGACCCGCCCCGTCGGCCACCCAATCGCGAAACGCGTCCGGCGCGCGATGCGAAAACGCAAAACTCAACGCAGCGATCGCGACTGACGAAAAGACAAGCGATCGAATCAACGCGAGCCGGTGCATCGACAACACCGGTGCGAAGTTAAGTAGGAATACGGGCACCGCGACCAGCAGACCACCAAGCGCACCGCGTGACATGAAGGCAAGCGTGCAAGCAAGTGTGAGCAGTGCAGTCGCACGGCTTGGTTGTGCCGCAAGTTCGGCGCTGCCGAGCAATGCGATCGCGATGGCAGCCACCAGTGCGATATCCGGCACATAGGTGTGAGCCCGGTCGTAGAGACCAACGCAGCCGATGAAGATGATCGCGGCCAGGTAGGAGACATGACCCGCGCTCCAGCGGCGGGCTGCGAGTGCAAGGCAGAGCGCCGCAATCGCTGCCCACATCGCCGAGGAGATTCGCGCTGCCTCATGGAGCGGCATAAACTGCATCGGCACATAGACGACGAGCGCGTTGATCCAGTGAATGAATGGCGCTTCGCCGACGAGCGCGGCGCCGCCAATCGTTGGCGACCACCATGCGGCGTCACCCTGCGTGAAAAGGCTGTGCAGCACGCCAATGTAGATCGGCTCGTCGGGTTTCCACGGATCGCGACCGACAATGCCCGAAAACAACCAGATCGCAATCAACGCCAAAAGCGCGACGCGTTTCCAGGTCGCCTTGTTGCGGTCAGTCGGTTGATGCTCGATACGGGACATGCAGAGGCTGGGCGTCAGGAATCAGGAAAATCAGGGCGGGCCGCACCGCGTTCGCCGCCCCATGAGCGCGATTGGCGACTCGTAGGGCCGGGAAACAAAAAAGGCAGCGCGAAGCTGCCTTTCGGTGGCGCGGCTTGGCGACAGCTTAAGCCGCTTTCTTTGCGTACTTTTTGTTGAAGCGCTCCACGCGACCTGCGGTGTCGAGAATGCGCTGCTGTTTGCCGGTGTAGAACGGATGGGAAGCCGAGGAGATTTCGAGCACGACGAGTGGGTACTCTTTGCCGTCGTCCATTTTGATGGTGCGATTGGTAGAGAGGGTCGAGCGTGTGATCCACTTCTCGTTGGCGGCGGTGTCGTGGAAAACGACGTCGCGATAGTTTGGGTGAATGCCTTGTTTCATGGCCTGTGTCCTATGGGTGTTGCGGCACGGCGTCCCGTAGTCGATTGCCGTCAATCGTCACTTTCGCGGGATACGTACGCTTTTGAGGGCGGTGCGAATCAAGTCATCTTGATGCGCGCGGAAACCCAAAATTATGCCAGAAATCAAGTGCTTGGGCAACGTTTGCCACATACCGAGCGGCGAGATGCCCGATAAAACAGCTATAAGTATATTTGCCCAATATAATATGAATAATTGAACGAATTAGTTACTTGACGAAAACAATAATAATTTGCGCTAATAAACTATTTTTTCGGGCTTAAACCGTAAAATTTATTGCTCCACATTGCGTTACGGGGTTTCTTCGGTGGTTACCCATTGAAACTCGCGCTATCGTTCACACATCCGAGCTACGACAGGAAACGTTATCGCAGTTGCAGCGGCGCACGCGCCGAAGGGAACTGCAAGCGGCACGCAGCGTCGAATGCTCAGCCCTCTTTGGAATCACGGAAAGTACGACACTCACTGCTATGAAGCGCATATTTCTCTTCCTCGTTACCAACCTGGCCGTTGTGGTTGTTTTGGGCATCGTCGCCAACATCCTCGGGCTCAACCGCTTCCTCTCGGCCAACGGATTGAATCTGACGCAGCTACTCGGCTTCGCGTTGGTCATGGGTTTCGGCGGCGCGATCATTTCCTTGCTCATGAGCAAGCCCATCGCCAAATGGAGTTCGGGCGTTCAGGTCATCAATGACTCCACCGACCCCACCCACGCATGGATCGTGAACACCGTAAAACGCTTTGCCGACAAGGCGAAGATCGGTATGCCTGAAGTCGGCCTCTACGAGGGCGAACCGAATGCCTTTGCGACCGGCGCGTTTAAGAATTCGTCGCTGGTGGCAGTGTCCACCGGTCTGCTCCAGTCCATGACCCGCGAAGAAGTTGAAGCGGTCATTGGTCATGAGGTCGCGCACGTTGCCAACGGCGATATGGTCACGATGACCTTGATCCAGGGCGTGATGAATACGTTTGTGATCTTCATTTCGCGCGTCGTGGGCTACTTTGTCGACAAAGTGGTGTTGCGCAATCAAAGCGACGGTCCGGGCATCGGGTACTACGTGACCACGATTGTGATGGACATCTTGTTGGGTGTGGTCGCGGCGATCATCGTGGCGTGGTTCTCGCGTCAGCGTGAATTCCGTGCTGACGCCGGTGCGGCGGAGCTCATGGGCGACAAGCAGCCGATGATCAACGCGCTGGCGCGCCTCGGGGGGCTTACGCCGGGCGAGCTGCCGCAGAGCGTGAAAGCAATGGGCATCGGCGGCAAAATGGGCTCGCTCTTCTCAACGCACCCACCGATGGAGCAGCGTATCCAAGCGTTGCGCGACGCGCGCTAGATCCGGCTGTGTTAGAGACAAAGGGAGCTCCGGCTCCCTTTTTGTTGTTCGACAGAAGATGCTCTTGCCGCGATTGCTTTTTCGAAAAGATCGCGGTCGGTTCCGCGCCGAGCGGTGGCTGTAGCATTTCGCTATGCACTTCTATCTGACTGTCGCCCTTTCGGCGTTCCTGCTTTTCCTCGTTCAACCGCTCATTGCAAAGCAAATCCTGCCTTGGTTTGGGGGATCCTCGGCGGTGTGGACCACGTGCATGCTGTTCTTCCAGGCGGCGTTGTTGCTCGGGTACGCGTACGCAGACGTCGCGCCTCGTGCACTCGGTCCGCGCAACCAGCCAAGGGCGCACATCGTGGTTGCGCTGCTCTGCCTTGTCGTGTTGCCCATCCTTGCTCCAGAGGCCCTTAAACCGCTTGGCACCGAAGAGCCGATCAGTCGGATTCTTGTGCTGCTTGCGGTGACGATCGGCTTGCCGTATTTACTACTCTCGACCACCAGTCCTTTGATTCAAAGCTACTTTGCGCGCCTCAACCCGGGTAAAAATCCATACCGGCTGTTCGCGCTCTCGAACGCCGCGTCGCTCGCTGCGCTGGTGGCCTACCCGACGGTGATTGAGCCCTTCGTGGGCGTCCGCGCGCAGGCCTACGGATGGTCGTTTGCGTTCGCGCTCTATGTCGTGCTCTTGGCCGCGCTCGCTTGGCGGGTTTCGAGCGCTGCACCGGTCGCAAGCGTTCAGTCCGATCCGGCAAGCCCTCGGGATGCCATCGCGCCAGCGCGGGTCGCGCAACTTCGCTGGATTGCGCTGTCGGCGGCCGGTTCAATGTTGTTGCTTGCCGTTTCGAATCACATTACACAGAACGTTGCCTCGGTGCCGCTGCTCTGGGTGTTGCCGCTCACACTTTATCTACTCACTTTCATTCTGACCTTCGACGGCACTGGTTGGTACAAGCGACAGTATTTTGTGGGGCCGTTTTTCGTGCTTGTGATCGCAATGTGCGCGTTGTTGATCGACAAAACCTATCAGTTCGATTTGATCGTTCAAACGTCGGTGTTCTGCATCGGATTGTTTGTCGTTTGTATGGTGTGCCACGGCGAGCTCGTCGACGCGAAGCCCGAGCCCGCGCATCTGACCCGCTTTTATCTGTTGATCTCGGTCGGTGGTGCGTTGGGCGCACTCGTCGTGAGCGTGGTCGCGCCGCTCGCATTTCCAACCTTTCTTGAAACGCCGGTCGCGCTATTTGTTGCGGCGTTGTTGTTCGTGCCAGTGGCGACGGGCGCGCATCCATTCTTGCAATGGCTCGCCGTTGCGCTCGCGATGGGTGTCGTCGGCACCGGTGCCTACTACTGGAAGACCGAACACAACAACTCGCTGGAGGTCACGCGCAATTTCTACGGTGTGATGAAAATAAAATCCTACGACGAGCCGGGCGAAGAGAATCACCTGGTGCGCATGGTCCACGGCGCGATCCTGCACGGCGAGCAATACACGCATGAAAAATGGCGACGAGAGCCGACGACATACTACACGCCAACCTCGGGCTTCGGTCGCGCGGTCAATCACCAGCGCACCCAGGCACCGCGCTCGGCCAACGGGCTGCGCATCGGCATGATCGGTCTCGGGGTCGGCACGGTAGCGGCATATTGCCGTGACATCGATCAGTGTCGAATTTACGAAATCAATGCTGAAGTCGAGCGACTGGCCCGCAAACATTTCACCTATCTTGCCGACAGTCCGTCGAAGCCGCAAGTCATTATTGGCGACGCCAGGCTCTCGCTTGAGCGCGAGGCTTCAAACCGGTTTAGTGTGCTCGCGGTCGATGCATTCTCCGGCGATTCAATTCCTATGCACTTGATCACCGACGAGGCTGTGCGGGTGTTTATGAATCAGCTCGGCGACACGGGGATCCTCGCCTACCACGTATCCAATCGCTTCTTGAATCTGCCGCCAGTGCTCGCCGAAATCGTTGCCGCAGAGAGACTCGCGGCAGTGGTTGTAGAAGACCCGGCGCAGTCGAACAACGCACTACATTCGTCGAGTACGTGGGTGTTGCTCGCTCGTGATGCGAAAACGCTTGACGGTATCGAAGCAGCAAAGCCGCTCGAGCGAGTGGAAGGCGCGCCGTTTTGGACGGATGATTTCAACAACCTGCTCTCGGTGGTCAAGTGGAAGCATTGAGCTTCGCAAGCGCCGAGCCGGTGCGCAAAAACTTTGTCTCGGGTCTCGAATAACAAATCGATTGCGGCCTCGAATGCGTGTGCGCAGAATGCTAGACTGCCTGTCTCATGTAGCGGCGCGCAGCGACAAGATCG
The DNA here is from genome assembly GCA_013298045.1 of Betaproteobacteria bacterium. Taxonomy (GTDB): domain Bacteria; phylum Pseudomonadota; class Gammaproteobacteria; order Burkholderiales; family Casimicrobiaceae; genus Casimicrobium. The sequence goes on along the minus strand of JAAFJI010000110.1, from coordinate 5,683 downwards.
CGGCCAATCGCTGCGGTCGATATTACTCAACTCCAAAAGAGAAGCCATGAAGAATCTAAGTGTGAGGTTCCCGTTGTTTGCAGTTTGTGCGCTGCTTTGCGCGTGCAGTGCGCAACCAGCAAAAGAAGAGGCGGTAACGGTTAACGAACGCTGCTATGTCACCGGCAGCAATGTGCCTAGAAAAGACTGCGCTGCCGGCGCGACACAGGCGCTTAGCGTCGATCCCGCGTCGTTTGTGCAAGAAATGCGTCGCGTGGCACCGGAGACGATCAAGTAGCGAAGCGCTGGGGGGGCGGCGTCGCTTACCGCGGCTTCGCTTCGAGTGCGGCGTCAACCGCCGCACGCTCATCGAACACGAAGCAATCGCCTTCGTAGTGCTCGCGTCCGACCTTCTCGAAATAGCGAAGAATTCCGCCTTCAAGCTGGTAGACGTCGGCAACGCCGAGGGAGCGCAAATACGGCGCTGCTTTTTCACAGCGAATGCCGCCGGTACAAAAACTCACCACAGTTTTGCCGTGGAGTTCCGCCGCTCGTAGCTTTGCAATTTCGCCGAATTCGGTGAAATTTTTGTTGCCCCAGAAGCGTGCACCTTTAAACGTGCCGGTATCGACCTCCACGTCGTTTCGCGTATCCAGCAAAACAATATCTTCGCCGCGATCCAGGCGTGTCTTCAAGTCGGTTGGCGACATGAACGGCACGGGCGTTTTCGCAGGATTTACCTGCGATTGACGGAAAGTAACGATCTCGTCCTTCACCTTGATTTTCATCTTGTGAAAGGGCATCGCGTTCGACCAACTCTCCTTGATGTCTAAACTCGCGAAACGAGGATCGTCGTCGAGGATGGCAAGAAACGTGCGAACCGCAGTCTCCGCGCCGGCGAGAAACGCGTTGATTCCCTCGGGGGCGAGAAGTATTGTGCCCTTGAGTCCGAGCGCCTTGGTGTGGGCCGCGAGCAGAGCGCGCAGCGCCGACGGATCGTCAATTTCAACGAAGCGATAAGTGGCGATATTTAGTATGCGAGCCATAGCGAGATTTTAAGGGGCTTCGGAGGCGGTTGCGCGATCATGAGCCGCACCGACATCCTCGGCGTCGCGTTCGAGGATAATCCGCGACCTACGAGCCACAAAAATACAGGGAGGAGAGTCCATGAATTACGCTGCAATCACCGGCTGGGGGAAATGCATGCCGCCATCGGTGTTGACTAACGCCGATCTCGCAACGTTTTTGGACACCGATGATGAATGGATCACGTCGCGCACAGGGATGCGCGAGCGCCGAATTTCGCATGTGCCAGCCATCGAAATGGCCTATGTTGCAGCGATGCGTGCGCTCGCGTGCGCTGGGCTCAAACCGACCGACATTGACTTAATCGTCTACGGCAGTTGCAGCTTTGACGAGATGGTGCCGAACACCGCCTCGGCGCTTCAATACAAACTCGGTGCCGACGGCGCAGCGGCGATGGACGTCAACACCGCCTGCACCAGTTTTCTCTACGGCCTGTCTACGGCGAACGCGTTTGTGCGCATGGGCACTGCAAAACGTGCGCTGGTGATTGGCGTAGAGCTCATTTCGCGCTACATGGATTGGGACAACCGTGGTTGCGCGGTTTTGTTTGGCGACGGGTGCGCGGCGGTGGTGCTTGAGCAAACCGAGAGCCGAACCGGATTGCTCGCCGAGACGCTCGGCTGCTACGGCGACGCGCGCGGCATTCTCCGGGTGCGCGGTTACGGCGCGACCTACGCGAACGTGAACGTCACCTTTGGCGACATGCTGTGGGATTTCGACGGACCACAAATTTTCAAGAAAGCAGTGCAAGGAATGACCGATGCAAGCGCGAAGACGCTGGCAAAGGTCAATGTAAAGCCCGATGAGATCGATCTGGTCGTGCCGCATCAGGCGAATTCGCGCATCATTGAATCGGTTGCAAAATATGCGGGCATCTCAATGGAAAAGGTGCATCTTACGGTGCACAAATACGGCAACATGAGCGCCGCGACGGTTCCGGTCGCCTTGGTCGAAGCGCTTGAGGAAAAGCGCATCGCGCCGGGTGCGAAACTGTTGATGCCCGCCTTCGGCGCAGGGCTTACGCTTTGCTCTCATTATGTGGAGTGGGGCGAGCGCGTTGTGCCGAAAGACGTGAGCAACGTTGAATTGCCACCGTGCGACAAAACCGCGCTTGAATTGGTCAATGAGATCCGCGCTGCAAAGGATGCTCGCGGACGAAGTCTTGCGGGGATCGAGGGCGCGTATTACGTGGATCGCAGACCATATGCCACGCAGTAACAGCAGTGTGCAGTTGAGCGACAGCTTTACGGCGGTTCGCCCCAGTAAATAAGAATCTAAGCCACGTTAAGCGCAATAATAACTGTATGCTTTTTTCCAATACATTCTTTTATATATTGGGCAATGAACGCCAAGGTTTGCGCATTCAGAAGATCTGCAGCTACTGCGACTAGCATTCGCGTTCTCGCTAAGACTTTGTCGGTCGCTGCGATGAAAACGCCGCGAGTAATCCCATCCCGATGTAGGTGAACCCGCTCGCGTAGCGCCCGATGGCGCTCGCGTGCTTCGCCCGGCTGAGCAGGGGCGCAACCCGGCTCGCGGCGAGCGCATAGGCTGAATCGGTGATTGCGGCCACTACGACGAAGATCGCACCGAGCAAGATACTTTGCGTCGCGACCGATCCTTTCGGGTCAATGAATTGGGGCAAGAACGCGGCGAAGAAGATTGTGGTCTTCGGGTTGAGCAGCGCGACGACAAAGCCGTCGCGAAAGATTCGACGCAGATCGATTTTGGCGATCAGATGCTCGCCTTTGCTTGTACCTGCGGGCGCGCGGTCATCGGTTTGCGCAGCCGCGCGCAAGGCTTGTGCACCGAGAAAAATCAAATACGCGGCACCGGCGTATTTCACAAACGTGAACGCGACCGACGAAACCGCAAACAGCGCAGCCAATCCAAAGCTTGCGGCAATCGCGTTACCCAAGTTCCCGAGCGCGACGCCTGCCACGGAGGCAAGACCCGACGAGCGCCCTTGCGCCATACTGCGTGCGACGATGTAGAGCACGCCGGGGCCGGGCGTGATCGCGAGTACGAAGCTTGCCGCAAGGAAGGCTGAGAGTAGTGGCCAAGAGGGCAGTAGGTCGATCATGGATTGTTATCTAGAAACCCGGCGTTCGAAGTCTACGCTCGTCGCATCGCGGCTAGGATTATTTTGTCGATGGCGCGACTTTTGTGGCTGCGCGCTTGCTCGCGAATCGCCATTTTTCAGTGGAGACATTCGCGCGCAAGCGCTCCCGGATTCTGTTCGTACCCTATGAGAGCAATTGTGCGAGCACAAACGGCAAGATACCGCCTTGCTTGTAGTAGTCCACTTCAATCGGCGTGTCGATGCGCGAAATGACTTTCGTGCTCACGCTTGATCCATCTTTGCGATGAATGGTGAGCGTGTATTCCATCTGCGGCTCGATTTTGTCGATTCCAGTGATATCGAAAGTTTCGTCGCCTTTGATGCCGAGTGTGTCTGCGCCTTCGCCTGGTTTGAATTGCAATGGGAGCACGCCCATGCCAACTAGGTTGCTGCGATGGATTCGCTCGAAGCTTTTCGCGATCACGGCTTTGACGCCTTGCAATTGCGTGCCCTTAGCGGCCCAATCGCGCGACGAACCCGTGCCGTATTCTTCGCCGCCGAAGACGATGGTTGGCGTGCCTGCTGCGACGTATTTCATCGCGGCGTCGTAGATTGAAATCTTCTCTCCACTGGGTTGATGCAGCGTGACGCCGCCTTCTTCGCGCACGCCGTTTGCGTCAAGCGGAATCATCAGGTTTTTGATGCGCACATTGGCGAAGGTGCCGCGCATCATCACTTCGTGGTTGCCGCGGCGCGCGCCGTAGCTGTTGAAATCGACCTTCGTCACGCCATTCGCCTTGAGCCATACGCCTGCGGGCGAGGATTCCTTTATGTTGCCTGCGGGCGAGATGTGATCGGTCGTGATTGAATCGCCGAATACGCCGAGCGCTCGTGCGTTTTTGATGTCACCTGTAGTGATTGGTTTGCCGAAATTCGCGAAGAATGGCGGCTCTGCGATATAGGTTGATTTCGGCCACGAATAGGCATCGCCCGCAACGCCCTTGATCGCTTGCCATAGCGGATTGTCTGCGCCGGGATTTGCGTAAAGGCGACGGAAGGTTTCGGGATGGCGCGCGTGCGGCAAGAGCGCGGCGATTTCGTGGCTCGTCGGCCAAACGTCTTTGAGCATGACGGGCTTACCGTCGCTGCCGATGCCGAGTGAATCCGTTTCCAGATTTTTGAGCACGGTGCCTGCGATGGCGAAAGCAACAACGAGCGGCGGCGAGGCGAGGAAATTCGCTTTCAAATTTGGATGAATGCGTGCTTCGAAATTGCGATTGCCGGAGAGCACAGCAGCGCAAATCAAATCGTTTTGCGTGATTGCTTCGTTCAAGTCAGCAGTCAAATCACCAGCATTGCCGATGCAGGTTGTGCAGCCGTAGGCCGCGACATTGAAGCCGAGTTTTTCGAGGTACGGCAAAAGTCCCGAGTTCGCAAGGTATTCGGTCACCACGCGCGATCCCGGCGCAAGCGATGTTTTGATTCGCGGGTTCACCGCGAGGCCGCGTTCGACAGCCTTCTTCGCAAGCAAGCCCGCAGCGAGCATCACGCCGGGGTTCGATGTGTTGGTACAGCTTGTAATGGCCGCGATCAATACATCGCCGTTCCCTACGTTCGCACCGGCGCTTGTAGTCACGCGGTTGCCAAGCTTGTCGAGCGTTTGCTCGAAACCGTTCTGCGCAACGGGTGTGGAGAAGAGGGTCGTGAAACTCGAACCAAGCTCCGTTAAGAGCACGCGATCCTGCGGACGCTTCGGACCTGCGAGCGAGGGCTTGATCGTTGAGAGATCGAGCGAGAGCGTTTGCGAATAATCGATCTCGCCCGCGCGCGGGATGCCGAACAACTCTTGCGCTTTCCAATACGCTTCGAATCTAGCAATCGCTTTGTCGTCGCGACCGGTGGCGCGCAGGTAATCCACTGTTGCGGCATCGACCGGAAAGAAGCCCATCGTTGCGCCATATTCGGGAGCCATGTTGGCGATCGTTGCGCGATCAGGAACGGCGAGGGACGCCGTGCCTTCACCAAAGAACTCGACAAACTTGCCTACGACCTTTGCTTTGCGCAACATCTCGGTGACGGTCAACACGAGATCGGTCGCGGTGGTGCCTTCCGGCAATTTGCCCGTGAGATTCACCCCAACAACATCCGGCGTCAACATGTACACCGGCTGCCCCAGCATCGCGGCTTCCGCCTCAATGCCGCCAACGCCCCAGCCAACCACGCCGATGCCGTTGATCATCGTCGTGTGACTATCGGTGCCGACCAGCGTGTCGGGATACGCAACGCCATCTTTCATGTGCACGCCGGGCGCGAGATATTCCAAGTTCACTTGATGCACGATGCCCACGCCCGGTGGCACGACTTTAAACGTGTCGAACGCCTGCATGCCCCACTTCATGAATTCGTAGCGCTCGCGATTGCGCGAGAACTCGAGTTTCATGTTGAGATCGAGCGCATCTTTGCCGCCGTAATGATCGATCATCACCGAGTGATCGACGACCAAATCAACGGGCACCAGTGGCTCAATCATCTTCGGATTCTTGCCCATCGCTTTCG
>JAAFJI010000011.1 GCA_013298045.1 Betaproteobacteria bacterium | reverse complement strand
CTGTTGCGGTGAACTCGCCAAAGTGGCGATCGGCTTCGCCGCCGCTGCCGGTGACCGCGACCTGAGCCTGCGCGAGATTCGTCGCGATGAGAAGCACGGCGACAACAAACCACGACGCGTGCCGTATGAACAGACGTAGGCTTGTTTGCGCCGCGAACGTTTCCGCAGATGCCGCTAAGTTACGATTTTTCATATTTGTCTACTAATGCCTCATAAAGAAACATAAAAATCAGAATAAAAGCGGCTAGTGAAAAATAGAGGAAATGTCGCAAAACGCTTATTTATTGAGGCTTTATTAAGTAATGTTGATCTTTTTCGCTCGATGTTTGTAGAACCGCCGCGTCGATGTGGCGCTTACGCTGCAACAGCGCGAAAAGTTCGTAAAGGGCTCACCTCTTGCGGTCGGTTTTTCCATGTTCGCTGGCAAGATGCGTCGGGTGACCGCGCGCGGCGAGCGGCGCGGCTTTCGCAGCACGCCTGTGCAGCTTGAACGCGCCAACAACGATGAACCCGCAGAAATCCGCAGCAACCGTCATTGAGCCTGAGCTCGATTCCCGCGAAATGACCACGCTTTTGGCGCGCCACAACGCGGGTGATCGGTCGGCCGCAGCGCACTTGATGCCCTTGATTTACGAAGAGCTACGCCGCGTTGCGCACAATCAGATCCGCCGCGAGCGGGTCGATCACACGCTGCAAGGCACGGCGCTGGTCAACGAGGCCTTCATTCGTCTCAACGAACTGACTGCAGTGCCCTGGCATGATCGGGCGCACTTTTTCCGGCTCGCATCGCAGGTGATGCGCCACATTCTGGTCGATCACGCACGCGCAAAGCTCGCGCAGAAACGCGGCGGCGACCTCGCGTTCGCAAGCCTGGATCAAACCGCGATCAACTATCACGAGCAGTGTGTGCAGCATCTGTTTTTAAGCGAACAAACGCTCGTCAACGCCGCTCAAGTCGAGATCGACTTCATCGCGCTAGACGCTGCGCTTGAAAAGCTGCGCGCGCTGTCGACCCGGCAAGCGCAGGTGATCGATCTACGCTTTTTCGGAGGGCTTTCACTTGACAAAACTGCCGAAATTCTCGGCACCTCGATTGCAACGGTAAAGCGCGACTGGACGATGGCGCGGCTGTTTCTCAAGCGCGAAATCGAGACGGCAACCGGGGGCGAGAGCGCGAGCCGGTGAGCTATTTCGCCGCAATTGCCGCTAGTTCCCCATGCTGACCGAAATGAGCCCGGAGCGATGGCAACGACTGACCGATGTGGTCAACGAATGCCTTGAGCTGCCGATGGCGGCGCGGCTCGACCACGCGCGTGCGTGTTGTGCGGGCGACGCAGCGATGCTGCGCGAGGTGCTGCAATGGCTGCAACAAGCCGAAACGACCGAGGGGTTTTTAGGGGCTGCGCCTGGCGACGAAGCGCAGTCGCGCCGCGCATTCACGGACGCAATTGCAGCGCAAATCGGCGCTACGCCCACTGCAGCAGATTCACGCGTCGGGCAGCGGCTGGGCGCGTATCGCATCACTGAGGAGATCGCGCGTGGCGGCATGGGACGCGTGTACAAGGCGGTGCGCGACGATACGAGCTACGAGAAACAGGTCGCGATCAAACTGATTCGCTCGGATTTGGCAAGCGACGCGATTGCCCATAGATTTAAAGCGGAACGGCAGATTATTGCCAATCTCGATCACGTAAATATTGCGCGCTTGATTGACGGAGGACAGGGCGAAGATGGAACGCTCTACTACGTCATGGAGTACGTCAGCGGTTTTCCAATCGATATCTACTGCGAGATGAAAGCGCTCAACCTCGAACAGCGGTTGAAACTCGTTTGCGACGTGTGCGCTGCGGTGCACTACGCCCATCAACGACTCATCGTTCACCGTGACTTAAAACCGAGCAATATTTTGGTCAACGACGAAGGTGTGGTGAAACTACTTGACTTCGGAATCGCCAAATTGCTCGACGTCGCGACCCCTGACAGCGGCAGCGAGGTCGCCGCACCCGCGACCATCGCCAATGCGATGACACCGGCCTACGCGAGTCCCGAGCAGGTGCGAGGCGATGCGATCACGACCGCGTCCGACGTATACGCGCTTGGCGTGCTTCTATATCGATTGTTGACTGGAAAGAGCCCGTACCGTTCCGGCTCGACCACACCGCTCGCACTCGCCAAAGAGATCGTCGACACCGAGCCGCAACGCCCAAGCGACATCATCGGCAAACCGGAGTCGTCGCCATCGACCGCGCGCTCGCTCGATCCGCAGAACGTCCTGCACACGCTAGATGCACGTCGGCTGCAACGTGACCTGCGCGGCGATCTCGACAACATCGTGCTGATGGCGCTGCGCAAAGAACCGCAACGACGCTACGCCTCCGCCGAACAGCTCGCCGATGACTTGAGTCGCTACTTAGACGATCTTCCGGTGCGTGCGCGAGCCGACCGCTTTGCCTACCGCACGAGTAAGTTCCTACGTCGTAATCGGTGGTCGGTTGCGTTCGCTGCACTCGCCGCGGTTGGCTTGCTCGGCGGCATGCTCACCGCGATCAAAAAAGCCAACGAAGCGCGCGCTGCGCAAGGGCGGATCGAAAAGCTCTTCGCGGCCTCGCGATCGTTCGCCAATGCGGTGCAAACCGATGCGCTCAGCCTGCTTGGCGACATTCCCGGCACGCGCGAAGTTCAGAGCCTCGTACTCAACCAGAGCTTGCGCTATCAGCACGCGCTCGCCGACGGAGCAGGCGATGATCGCGCGCTACTTCTCGATATCGCCCGCGGCTACTTAAATCTTGCGTCGGTACAGGAGCGCGCATTGCAGCCACTGACCGCGCGGCGGGAGACGCTTCTCACCGCTGTGCGCCAGATCGAGCGCGCCGAGCAGATTTCGCCACGCGACGCGCAGTCCTATCCGCTTGCTTTGTTTGCCACGACTCGGCTCGCAACGCTCGAAGGCGAGGCCGATCGCCGCGACGCGGCACGGGCGCTCTTCGAGCAAGCGCTTGCCAATGCGCGCGAGCCACTCGCTGGCGGCGCGAGCTATCGGATCGACGCTGCGCGTGCCGAGGTATTTATCGAATACGCACGCGCGGCCGGGGTGGATCTCGCAGCGGAGCGCCGACTCTCGCTGCTTGCGGAAGCAATAAAAATTCTCGACTCGGTGGATCGATCAACGCTCGATGATGGGGACAAGCGCGATCTGGACACTACGCTCGCGACCGCGCTAGGCTATCGCGCCGCCTCGCTTTCGAGCGACGTGCCGAAAAACGCGGGACTGCCCGAGGCGCTCGTCTATGGCAAGCGCGCGCTTGCCCTGTTGCAGTCGCTGCTTGCCACCGACGGCGACAACGTCCGCACGCTCGGCAATCTGAGCTTCATCGGTTCGCTGGTCGCCGATGTCTACGGCAAGCTCGGTCGTTATGCAGAAGCGCGAGCCGCGTTCAAGACCGCGATTGCGCACGGTGAAAAGCTCGTGCGACTGGACACGACCCAGTCGCTGGCAACGATCAATTTGTTCGTGACTCGTTTGCAGGTCGTCGAGATGGAGCTTGTTGCGGCGACCGATCCGTCGGCCCTCGTTGCCGAACTCGAAGCGGTAACGAGCGAGCTCGCGAGCCTGCCTGCGAACGTGCGCGAGGAGCGCAATGGCGTTGGCCTAGATGTTTGGGTGAGCGGCTTGTTTGCGGAGACCAAATTTCGTCTCGCGGCGCAACCGGGGCTCGCAATTGGACAGCGACGAGCGCTACTTTCTCAGGCAATTGTTCTGTTCGAGCGCGCGAACGGCAATCTCGATCGGGTGATGCATATGATCGATGCGAATTCGACGGCCATGCTTGAACTCTTGAAAACCGGTGCGGCCAGATCGCGAGAGGCTCTCGCGTCCCTTACCGTGCGTCGATGAATGGTGCTATCGCGCGCGAGTCATCGCCTCGAAGAATTCTTTATTGTTTTTCGTTTCGCGCATGTGTTTCTGGAGCTTTTCCATGGCTTCGATCTCGTCCATTTCGGAGAAGAGTTTGCGCAGGATCCAGGTTTTTTGCAGCACGCTTGGTTCTAACAAAAGCTCTTCGCGACGGGTGCCGGAGCGACCGATGTTGATCGCCGGGTAAACGCGCTTTTCGGCCATGCGGCGATCGAGATGAATCTCCATGTTGCCGGTGCCTTTGAATTCTTCGTAGATCACGTCGTCCATACGACTGCCGGTGTCGATCAAGGCGGTGGCGATGATGGTCAAGCTGCCGCCTTCTTCGATGTTGCGCGCCGCGCCGAAGAAGCGCTTCGGACGTTGCAAGGCATTGGCTTCGACACCGCCAGTGAGCACCTTGCCGGACGAAGGCATCACCGTGTTGTAAGCGCGAGCGAGTCGTGTGATCGAGTCGAGCAGAATCACAACGTCCTTTTTGTGTTCAACCAGGCGCTTCGCCTTTTCGATCACCATTTCGGCGACTTGCACGTGGCGTGTCGCTGGTTCGTCGAAGGTCGAGGCAACCACCTCGCCGCGCACCGTGCGCTGCATGTCGGTGACTTCCTCGGGCCGCTCGTCGATCAGGAGCACGATCAACACAACATCGGGATGGTTGCTCGCAATGGCGTGCGCAACGTGCTGCATCATCACCGTTTTGCCGGACTTCGGTGGCGCGACGATGATGCCGCGCTGACCTTTGCCGATCGGCGCGACGATGTCGATCACGCGACCGGTGATGTTTTCTTCCGCCTTGATATCACGCTCAAGACGCATGATTTCGTCAGGGAAGAGCGGCGTCAAGTTTTCGAACAAAACCTTGTTCTTGCCCGCTTCCGGCGACAGACCGTTGACCGAATCGAGGCGCGTCAGAGCGAAATAGCGTTCGCCTTCTTTGGGTGTGCGTACTTCGCCTTCAATCGAATCGCCGGTGTGTAGGTTGAAGCGACGAATCTGCGACGGCGAGATGTAGATGTCATCGGTTCCCGCGAGATAGCTCGCCTCGGGCGACCGCAGGAAGCCGTAGCCGTCTGGCAGCACTTCGAGTACGCCGGAGCCCTTGATCGCTTCGCCTTTCTTGGCTTGCTGTTTGAGCAGTGCGAAGATGAGGTCGTGCTTTCGCAATCGGTTGGCGTTTTCCAACTCGTTTGCAATTGCGATTTCTAGGAGTTCAGCGGCGGACTTGAGTTTTAGTTCTGCGATGTTCATTGGAACAGTGGTTGGGGAGCCGCGATGTGAAATGTGCGGCGGAGAGGTTTCGCTCTACCGACGCCGGGCACAGTGTGCGCGGGCGGGAACGAACCGGCTTGGAGCGTAAAGATCGAATGGGCTGTGGCGAATGAGCGGAGTCAGTGGACGCCAGAGACGTTTGCTTTTATTTTTCGGGGAGAGGTCACCTCGAGAACCGAGGCGCAGCGTTTGGCGAATTGTCTATCGAGTTGCCCAGACTGTCAAACGCCACGCGGGCGATGTGGTTCGCCCGATCCAGGCTGTGGCGTTTTTGATTGCAGGTGTCGCGCTGCGGCGACACCTGACTGGGTGAGAACTAGACTTGAGAATCGACGAAAGCCGTGAGCTGCGCTTTTGAGAGTGCGCCAACTTTTTGTGCAGCGAGTTCGCCGTTCTTGAAAATCATGAGCGTCGGGATGCCGCGAATGCCGTATTTCGCGGCGACTTCACGGTTGTCATCGACGTCTAGCTTGGCAATTTTGATCTTGCCAGCATGACTGACAGCGACCTCTTCGAGCACTGGCGCAATCATTTTGCATGGTCCACACCACTCGGCCCAGAAATCGACAAGCACCGGAGTGTCCGATTTCAGAACGTCTGCGTCGAACGAGGCGTCGGAAACGTGGGTAATGTTGGCGCTCATGGTGAACTGTGCTCCTCACGGAAAAAACGAATTGCAATGTTAGTTGATGGCGCTTCACAGACTCGCAAGGGGCGCGCGTCTGTCACCAACCGAGCGAACGATAGGGAAGCGCGCCAAAGCCTGTGTACGCGACATATAATTTGGAAGATTTTTCGCAACCAAAGCTAATAACTATGCAACGCAACGCGCTAGCTGCTTGGGCAGCCGCCGCCGTTTACGCTGTTTCCGCAACCTCTGTTTTCGCGCAAGCTCCCGCTGGCGATGCAAAGGTCGGGGCGCAAAAGGTACAAATGTGTCAGGGGTGTCACGGTATTCCGGGTTGGCGCACTGCCTATCCTGAGGTGTATCACGTGCCAAAGATCGCGGGTCAGCACCCGCAGTATTTCGTCAATGCGCTCAAGGCGTACAAGTCGGGCGATCGAAAGCATCCGAGCATGCGCGCCATTGCGGCGAGTTTGTCGGATAAGGACATGGCCGATCTTGCGGCGTACTACGCGACGGAGGCAGCGAAATGAGACCACTACTTTTGGGTGTCCTCGTGGCTGCCTTTGCGGCTTCGTCGGCGAGCCTCGCTGCCGACCTGGCGGCCGGCGCGGCTAAAGCGAAGGAAGTCTGCGCTGCCTGTCACGGCCTTGATGGAAACAGTACCGACGCGAACAACCCGCGCCTGGCGGGTCAGTGGCGCGATTACCTCGAAAAGTCGTTGCGCGATTACCAATCCGGCGCGCGCAACAACGCCATCATGTCGGGCTTCGCAAAGTCGCTCTCGAAGCAGGACGTGCAAAATCTCGCCGCGTACTACGCGGCGCAGAAGCCGGTGCTCAGCGCAAAATACTGATCGACCAAACGCTCGAAAGGCGCTCTCGGGTGAAGCCAGAGCGCCTTTTTTGTTTTTTCGGTTCGCTGCGTTTGCCGCGAGCGATTGAACATGAAAACTCTACACTGTGACCATGTTTGAACGAGTCAGAGCCCTGCTATCGCGACCGAGGAAAAATCGGCGGTTTCGGGCGAGTCCGCGGGTGCCGCTGTCCACCGATCGAATCGACGTCGTGCGCGCCTGGTCGTTATGGATCGTATGCGGGGCGCTTGTGGTTTGCGCGATTCTCGCCTGCCTGAGCTACCGGGTGAGCGACCCTGCGTGGTCCACCACCGGCAACGTGCCTCTCGCGCGAAACTGGCTTGGATCAAGCGGTGCGTGGTTAAGCGACATTGCTTACTTTGCAATCGGCGCATCGGTATGGTGGCTGTGGGTCTTTGCGCTCGTCTGGTGGTGGCGACGAAAGCCGGTGACCGCCCGAGACGATGCAAGCACGGTCAATGTTGAGGAGTGGTCCTACTGGACATGGCTCGGCTTGTTGCTGCTGCTGCTCTCCAGCGCGGCGCTCGAGGCGTTGCGCCTTCACGCGCTTTTCGCGTTTCTGCCCCAAGGCGCGGGCGGTGCGATCGGTCAGTCTTTCGGTCTCCCGCTGTTGCGGACCTTGGGTTTCCTCCCCGCGACGCTGCTCCTGATTTTGCTGCTTGCCATCGGCGCAAGCGTTGCATTCAACGTACGCTGGCTCGATGTCACCGAGCGGATCGGTGCGCTCTTGATCGACGGGACGTCCGCCTGGCGATCGCGCCGTGAAGCGCAGCAAGAGGTTGCCCGCGACTTAGAGATTGCCGAGCCGATGATCGCCGAGCGCGAGGCCTACATCGCCGAAGAAGCCAAGCGGGTCGAGACGCATGAGCCGATCAAGATCGTTGACGAAGTGGTGCCGGTAAAGCTTTCGGAGCGGGTGCAGCGCGAGAAGCAAACCGCACTATTCTCCGAACTGCCGGACTCGACCTTGCCGCAGCTGGCGTTGCTTGAGGCGATACCTAAAGAGCAGCCGACGGTGACGCCGGAGACGCTCGAATTCACGTCGCGTTTGATCGAGCGCAAACTCGCCGAATTCAATGTGCCGGTGAAAGTGCTTGCCGCCTACCCGGGACCGGTCGTCACGCGCTACGAAATCGAGCCGGATATTGGCGTCAAAGGCAATTCGATTGTGAACCTTGCAAAAGATCTCGCGCGCGCGATGAGCGTGATGAGCATCCGCGTGGTCGAAACGATTCCCGGCAAGTCGTGCATGGGACTGGAAGTACCCAATCCGAAACGGCAAAGCGTTGGCTTAATCGAAATTCTCGGCAGCACCGTCTACAACGATTCGGCGAGCCTGCTCACGATCGGTATGGGCAAAGACATTTCGGGGCGTCCGGTCGTCGCCGATCTTGCAAAGATGCCGCACTGCATGGTTGCCGGCACGACCGGTTCCGGCAAATCGGTCGGCATCAACCAAATGATTCTGTCGCTGCTCTACAAAGCCGAGCCGCGCGAGGTACGCCTGGTATTGATCGATCCGAAAATGTTGGAGCTTTCGGTGTACGAAGGGGTGCCGCATCTGCTCTGCCCGGTGGTCACCGACATGAAGCTTGCCTCGAACGCGCTCAATTGGTGTGTGAGCGAGATGGAGCGACGCTACAAATTGATGAGCTTGATGGGCGTGCGCCAGCTCTCGAGCTTCAATCAAAAAGTGCGCGAATCGGCAGCGAAGGGCGCACCGATTGCCAATCCACTGTCGCTCACGCCGGACGAGCCGGAACCGCTTGAAGAGTTGCCATTCATCGTCGTCGTGATCGATGAATTGGCCGATCTGATGATGGTCACCGGCAAGAAAATCGAAGAGCTGATTGCACGCCTTGCGCAGAAGGCGCGCGCAGCGGGGATTCACTTAATTCTCGCGACGCAACGTCCTTCGGTCGATGTGATTACCGGTCTCATCAAAGCGAACGTACCAACGCGTATCGCGTTTCAAGTCGCAAGCAAAATCGATTCGCGCACGATTCTCGATCAAATGGGCGCTGAGGCGCTGCTCGGTCGCGGCGACATGCTCTACATGATGGGCGGCACCGGCATTCCGATTCGTGTGCATGGTGCGTTCGTAACGGACGATGAAGTGCATCGTGTCGTGCAACACTGGAAAGCACAGATGCCGGTGCAATACATTGAGGGCGTCCTTGAAGGCACCGACGAGATGACGCTTGCCGAAGTGCGTGCAGGCGGTGGTGGCATGGATGGCGAGAAAGACCCGCGCTACGATGAGGCGGTCGCCGCTGTGCTCGAATCGCGGCAGCCAACAATCTCGTACATTCAAAGGCGTTTGCGAATCGGGTACAACGGCGCCGCGCGATTGATCGAGGCAATGGAGCAGGCGGGCGTCGTATCGCGTCCGAATGCGATGGGAAAGCGTGAAGTTCTTGTGCCAAAAACCGAATAGTGCGCGCTTTTCGCGCCGATTCGATGCGGCACAAGAACAGGACGTCGCTTCGCTAGGACGACGCTCCACTATGACGTCGCTCCCGTTGGTCGCTAGGACGCAAAGCTTGGCAACGGTAGGCGCGACTCTGGTCGCGATCACCGGTTCGAAATGATCGCGGCGAGTGCCGTTCCTAGCTGCATTGGGTAGCGAACGAAAATTGCCGTGAACGGTCACAACTAAAACAACGTTTTTCGTCTATGAAACTATCTCAATCTTTGCTTCGTTTTGCATCTGTGCTCGTCGGTGCAATGCTCGCGTGCGCGCACGCCTCTGCGCAAGATGGACTGACCGAATTTCGCGCATTCACTAAAGATCTGAGCTCGCTTGCCGGGACTTTTTCCCAGGAAGTGCGCGACAAAAACGGACGTATTGCGCGCAGCTCATCGGGTTCGTTCGTGATGGCGCGACCGGGCAAGTTTCGTTTCGTCTACGAGAAACCGTACAAGCAATCGATCGTGAGCGACGGCACGACGGTATGGCTGCATGACGAAGATCTAAATCAGGTCACCATTCGCAAAATTGGCGACGCATTGAGCGAACAGCCATTGGCGTTACTTCTCGACCCGGCTTCTGCAGAGAAAGTGTTCGCGCTCAAAGCGCTGCCGAATCAAGGTTCGGTCGGTTTTGTCGAAGCGAAGGCGAGAAAGCCCGACGCACAAGTCCCCGAACTCAGTGTTGCCATCGTGGCGTCGCAGCCAAAGGAGATCGTTTGGCGCGATGCGTTGCAAAACGTAAACACACTGCGCTTCGGCTCGCTCGCTAAAAATGCGAGCGTCGAAGCGAACGCGTTTCAGTTTTCACCGCCGGCTGGGGCTGACATTTTGAAGCAATAACTTTTTCTTCAAATGTCCATTGAAATAGGCGTTTTTTGAATTTAATCGTACGTAACGATTTATTATTTATTAAGATTTAACGCTTTATTTATAGCGGCATTACGATTAAAAGTTTAATTGTTCGTTCTCGCGCGTCTCGGTGCAAGACTCACGCGCGCCGTATTTTCGATCCGACTCCTTTTTCGCGGTACATCCGCGCATCTGCGTAGGCGGTGAGCGCCCCGAGTGACTGGCCGTTAGCGGGAAAGAGGGCACCGCCGCATGATGCCGCGACCGAAAGTGCGTGACCGGCAACCACGATCGGCTGAACCAGCGCATCTTGAATGCGCGCCAGTGCGTTGTCGAGCGCAGCCTCGTCGGCGACGTCTCCGAGCAACGCGATGAACTCGTCCCCGCCGTAGCGACAAAGTAGATCGTCCTTGCGCAAAACGCTTGCCAGGCGTTGCGCCGAAATCGCGAGCACCGCGTCGCCCATCGCGTGACCGAAGTTGTCGTTGATCCTCTTGAATTTGTCGAGATCGACAAAGACAAGCGCGAACGGCGTCGCGCGAGCTTCGACCACAGCGGTTGCACGCGCCTCGAAGCGTTTCTCGAAGGTCGATCGGTTGAGCGCGCTGGTGAGCGGATCGTGCAGCAACCCGGCGCTAAGCTCGTTCACCGTTTTTGCAATCGAGCCAAGCTCGTCATTGCGGTCTAGTGCGAGTCCGTTTGGCATGTGGCCGCTGGCGAGCAGGCGGGTCGCATCCGAGAGTCGTTTTACCGCCGAGCTCACGCGCTGCGTGAGCCACATACCAAGACCGATCGCCAGAGCCACGGCAAGCGCTGCGATCGCAAAGTTTTGCCACGCCGTTCGTCGCAGCACCGTCATGTGATCGGCGCGAGGGACGGCCACGATCATGGTCCAGTCGAGTCCGGCGTCGTCGGTTTGTGCATTGGCCGCAAAATCGACGATGTCGAATTGCTCGCTCTGAAAGCGGCTTGTTTTGAGCGCACCGTCGTTGGCGTTCGGTTTCGAGATGGCGCCGAGCGAGCCAAACGCTGCGCGAATGAGCGGATCGCTCGCCTCGGTCGCGCGCAGGCGGCGCGCACTCACGCTCGCGCCGCTGACCTCGGCGACCAGAGGTTGCGCATTCGAGGTTGCAATGAGCGAGCCGTCGCGCTCCACCACAAAAGCAACGCCGTTTTGGCTGACCTTTAGCGATGCGACGAAATCGTCGAGGCTTTTAAGCGGGATGTCGGTGGCGACGACGCCTCGCAATTTACCGCTGCCGTCATACATCGGTTTGGCGAGCGTAATGGTCAGCGCCCGGCTGGTCGCGGCGATATACACCGGCGACCAGGCGAGACCGCCGCGCCCGATTGCCGCCTTGTACCAGGGGCGGGTGCGTGGATCGTAGACGTCGCTGCGCAATCGATCGCCGCGCAAGCCCGGCCCGGAGCTGCGGTACGCGACGCGCTCGACGTCCGGTTTGTCTTTGACGCGAAGCTCGGTGCCTGCAGCGCTTCGATTTACGCCGACAAAACGACCATCCTCACCACCAAAATAGACGTACCCGCTCACATCCGGAAAGAGACCGGTGGCAAGCCATAGGCGCTGCTCAATCTCGTCGAGCGACTGCGGCGTGAGCGCGTTGACCGACGCCGATGCACCGGGGACGAAACTCGCCGCGTCCGGTGCGACGGCGTTGAGCGCGACCTTCGACACCGCAAAGTGCTGTGTTGTCGCTTGGGTCACGCGATTGGACACATCGCGCAGAATTTGATTGGAAAAGTCCTCCACCGCACGCACACCGGTGAGGTACGACAGACCGCCGATTGCGGCAGCCACGAGTATCACCAGGCCGACGAATGGCACAAGTAGCGCGGTACGCAAGCTTGAAACTCGAAATGGCATAGTGTCTCGGGTGAGCGCGACGTACGAAGATCGACGCGGTGCGCGAAAGGAAGTGCTCGAATTTTAGGCACTTCGAACCAACAGACGACCGGTTTTTCTGTCGTATCTGTTCGGTGTGATCGCTTTAAGATAACTCCTAACCTCCTCCGCGAAAATCCCAATGTCGCAGATTTTCGGCGACACCTGCGGGATTTCGTCGGTCTACGCTACGCTTCGTTGCAATGGCTCCGATCTCGTCATCCGCTCCGCTCGCCGAACGACTGCGTCCACAAACGATTGCCGATGTCGTGGGGCAGCGACATCTGCTTGCAGACGGCAAACCGCTGGCCAATGCGATTGCGGCGAACGTACCCCATTCAATGATTTTTTGGGGACCGCCAGGTGTCGGCAAAACGACCATCGCTCGGCTGCTCGCTAAAGCGTTCGATTGCGAAATGATTGGGTTGTCGGCGGTGCTCGCTGGGGTCAAAGACATTCGCGACGCCATTGAGCGCGCGCAGGCGATGCGCGATCAATTTGCGCGCCGCACCATCATGTTTGTCGATGAAGTCCATCGCTTCAACAAAGCGCAACAAGACGCATTTTTGCCGCACGTCGAATCCGGGCTCTTTACCTTCATCGGCGCGACGACCGAGAACCCATCGTTCGAGGTGAACTCGGCGCTGCTTTCGCGTGCGCAGGTGTACGTGCTCGAAGCGCTAGACGCAGATGCGCTGCGCGCGATGTTTGCGAAAGCGCGCACGATGCTTGGCGCGACCTACGAGATCGACACCGACGCAGAGCAACTCTTGATCGACTACGCCGATGGCGACGGTCGACGTTTCCTGAATTTGATCGAACAACTCGACGCGGCAACCCATGCGAGACGTATCGAGCGGGTCGATGCCAATGTGGTGAAAGCGACGCTCACGCGCGCGCGGGCAAGGTTCGATAAGGGCGGCGAGCAGTTCTACGATTTGATCAGCGCGCTTCACAAAAGCGTGCGCGGTTCCGATCCGGACGCCGCGCTTTACTGGTTTTGCCGAATGCTCGAAGGCGGTGCCGACCCGCTCTACGTCGGTCGCCGAATGATCCGGATGGCCTCTGAGGACATTGGTCTTGCCGATCCGCGTGCGCTTGAGATCACGCTAAACGCGGTGGCGGCGTTCGAACGATTGGGCTCGCCGGAGGGCGAGCTCGCGCTCGCCGAGGCCTGCGTGTTTCTCGCGGTGGCCGCGAAGAGCAACGCCGTCTATCGAGCCTACAAGGAGGCGCGCAACGCGGCGGCCGAAAGCGGCACGCGTCCAGTGCCGCTGCGACTAAGAAACGCGCCCACCAAACTGATGAAAGACATCGGCTATGGCACGGGCTATCGCTACGCGCACGACGAAGAGGGCGGCTTCGCAGCGGGCGAAACATACTTCCCCGACGATATGAAGCCACTCAATTTCTATCGACCCACCGATCGCGGGCTGGAAGAGAAGATCGGGCAAAAATTAAACGCGCTGAAAGCGCGTCTCACTCCTCAAAAACTGTAGCGTTTGCACCGTAGACGACTCGCGCAACAGCAATTTAAGTTTATGCCGCAATTATCTTATTTCTATGGTGCCTAAAAAGCTAAATCGACAACATTCGGAAGCGTAGAAAAAACGATAAATTATGGGGCATTGGTAGAAAACGCCAATTATCGAGCGAGCCTTCGTGTCGCATGGTTCGCGCGCTCACCCAATCCAGCTTTGATAGAGATCGTAGCTCGTCGGCTGGTCGCCGGTGTTGGTCACGTCGATCAATACATACTTTGAGTCGCTGTTGTAGTTGTCGCGCGTCCAGTGGCAGCGAACACGGGTGACCGCAACTTCGCCTCGGCTCGTGCCGTGCGGTCCGGACGGGTTGGGCGGCGTCGGGCAGGCGAAATAGCCGAGCACCGTGCCCCACGGCGGATTGTTCCATTTGAACTGGGACACCGCGCCTGGCGCTACGCTGCCTCCGGAGCCAATTTTGGTGCTGTGAACGGTCGCCATGGTCGATCCTCTACAACGAGTTGCGTCGATGAGAAAGACGAACGCGGCTCACGAATTGCGACATCGAAAATCGAGCGCATGAGCCGGCGCACTAGCCAGGCGCTACCAGGTCAATCGAGATCGGCGATGCAGACCCGTCCTTTGCCCGAGCGTTTGGCTGCGTACATCGCGGCATCGGCACGCTTGAACAGGCTATCGACATGGCTTTCAAGCGGCGGATGCATCGCTACGCCAATACTCGCGCCAAGCTGCGCTTGACCTTCGCGAAGAATCCCGGCGCCGCCGAAGCCGGCCGTGAAATGAAACGGAAGATTGATCGACTTTAGTATCCGCGCGCCGACGAGCGCGGGTGTTTCGGGGCTCACATCGCCTTCGAGCAATACGACAAACTCGTCGCCGCCCAATCGTGCGACGGTGTCGGTTGCACGCACGCAGCCCTTGAGACGCCGCGCCACTTCGCGCAGCACTTCGTCGCCTGCGCCGTGGCCATAGGTGTCGTTGACTGCTTTAAACCCGTCAAGGTCGATGAACAACAGCGCGACTAGCTCCATCGTGCGTCGCGCGCGACGCAATGCCCGATCGACATGGGAGTGCAGCACCGAGCGGTTCGGAAGACCAGTCAGCGAATCATGCTCGGCGATGTAGCGCAGCTGCTCGGCAGCTTGCACGCGCGCGGATACGTCTTGCACGAGTGACATGATCGAGGTGACTTTGCCGGCCCGGTCGGTGAGCGCCGAGTTAAACCACTCGCAGTGAATCGTGCTGCCGTCTTTGCGCTGATGGATCGCCTCGACACGATTGCTCACGGTATCGCCGGTTTGCAACAAACGAAAGGCGACGCGAATCTGGCTATCGTCGATTGGATTGCCAAGCAGGGAGACCACGGAGGTTTTGAGCGCCTCGTCGGCGCTCCAGCCGAACATCGTTTCGGCGCGCGGCGACCAGTGGGAAAGATTCAGATTTGCGTCGAATTCCAGCACCGCAAGCGGCGAGTTGTCCATATGCGATTGCAGGCGCTGATTGGCAACGCGCAGCGCCTCGGTCGTAGTTTTAAGCTCATGCACCGAAAGCGCGGAGTTAACTACGCCGATGACCTCGCCAGCCGCATTTCGCCACGGCACGAGGCTCACCGTGCGCCACGTTTCCTCACCCGCTGGAGAGCGAAGCAATCGATCGTAGGTGAGTGTTTCGCCTGCGAGCGCCCGATCAATGTAGGCCTTGTAGCCCGCAAACACGCTCGATCCATACATCTCTTCCAAGCTGCGCCCAATCATCTGTTCGGGCGCGACACCAAACCAGCGCGCAAAGCTCTCGCTCACATAGCGAAATTTGAGCGAGCGGTCGTAAATGGAAATCGTCGCGCCGATGTGTTTGGTGATGACATCGAGCATCTCGGACTGCAAATCGAGCGGTGGCAACGACATAGCCAGATTATCCAAACTATTTGGGCAATAGCATGCATTGTGCTCGAAAGTCGTGGTTTCGGCGACTCAGGAGCTGCACGAAAGCATCGAACAACCCGGCTTATTGAGCGCCCAGTCGGGACGTTTGCCAGAAAAGTGCTCGCGTCCTGGTTGGACGCAATACGGTTGGCGCAGCACATCGAGCAGCTGCGCAATGCGCGAGTAGTCACCCTCGTGTGCAAGATCGATTGCCTCCTGCGCCAGATAGTTCCGGAGGACGTAGACCGGGTTGGCTGCACTCATACGTGCCACGCGAGCGTGTTTTGACGGTGCGCCGGGCGCGTTCACCGCCCGCTGATAGCGAATAAACCAGTGGGTCACAGCTTCGCGGGCGTCGTGCCACCGCACCTCGCCGTAGAACGTATGGGCGAGATCGTCGGCTGAATCGGCCTGCGCCAGCGCGCGAAAGAATGTCGTCATATCAACGCCCGATGCCGCCATCCATTGAAACGCGGCATCTACGATGTCGCCCTCTTGGTCACGCCATTGATCCAGCCCAAACTTGTTTGCGTAAACGCGAGTGATTTCCAGCGTGTAGCGGCGCTGGTAGCGGTTCAACTCGCGCTCCAGCGCATCGACCGGAAGATCGAGCGTTGCAAGCGCATCGGCAAGCCGCGCAAGATTCCACTGTGCCACTCCAGGCTGCCGTCCGAAACAATAGCGCCGCCCCTGAGCGTCGGTCGTGTTCGGCGTCCAGCCCGGATCGAAATTGTCGATCCAGCCGTAGGGACCGTAGTCAATGGTCAAGCCGAGGATTGACATATTGTCGGTATTCATCACCCCGTGCACAAAGCCTACGCGCATCCACTCGGCGATGAGGGTCGCGGTTCGTTCGCACACCTCGCCGAACCAAGCCAAAATGCGCTCGTCGTCAACGAGATCTGTGTATTGCGGGAAGTAGCTGCTGATCGTGAAATCGATCAAACGCCTTAGTAACTCTGACTCTCCGCGCGACGCGAAAATCTCGAAGTGACCGAAACGAAGGAAGCTAGGTGCGACGCGGCACACTATCGCGCCGGGCTCCATATCGGCGTTGCCGTCGTAGAACATATCGCGTTCCACCTGCTCGCCGGTGAGTACGAGCGAAAGCGCGCGCGTGCTTGGAATGCCCAGATGATGCATTGCCTCGGAGCAGAGAAACTCGCGAATGGAAGAGCGCAGCACCGCGCGCCCGTCGGCGCGTCGGGAGTAGGGCGTCGGCCCGGCACCTTTAAGCTGTAGCTCGAAGCGTTCACCCCGGTCGTTGACCGTTTCGCCGAGAAGGATCGCGCGACCATCGCCCAACTGCCCCGCCCAGTTACCAAACTGATGCCCGCCGTACACCGTGGCGTAGGCCGTCATTCCAGGCAGCAATGCGTTGCCAGCCAACGCGCCGACGAAGCTCTCGTCCTGCACTTCCGCCGCATCAAGACCAAGCAAAGCCGCAACGTCCGAAGCGTGCGCAATGAGTCGCGGCGATCGTACCGGCGTCGGCGCAACGTGCGACCACATCGCGCCATGCACTTGCCGAGAGTGACGCGAGTCGCTCGGATCGCCCGGTAGCGCACGAAGAAATCGATTGTCGAATTGGAGTGGCATGCTGCGATGGTAGTGGACTTTGTCGGCGCGGATCCCGTTACACAGTCCCCGCGACGCGACGCGCATGCGGGTTCCGCTTGACATGGGAAAATTTCCCATTTATTATTCACCCATGTCGCGCTCGGTTGCCCAACCCTCCCCCGCTTTGGCGGCGAGCGCGACATCCCAAATTTCGGCTGATGCGGTGTCGCGAACGTTTCGCATCGTAGTTCGCCCGGTTGTGCGGCTCGCCCTGCGCGCGGGGCTCAAACTCGCGCAGCTTGAGGAAATCCTCCGCGATTGCATTTTTTTGGAAGGGCAGTCGCTGTGCGGTGCAGCTGAAGCAGGCAACGCAAGTCGGCTCTCGGTGATCACTGGTCTTCACCGAAAGGCGGTCGCCGCGCGTTTGGCGGAACCGCGCGAAACGGCTGCAGCTGACGAACGTGCCGCCCGGCAAACACTAGTCGCCCGCGTCTTCTCGCGCTGGGCTCATGAAGTTCGAATGTCGCCTCGTGCAAAAACGCTTCCAATTGCGAACGACCCGCATGGCGGCAAAAGCTTCAGTTCGGTTGCGGCTTCTGTGGTGAACGATGTGCACCCGCGCACCGTTCTAGACGAGCTGATTCGATTGGGCTTCGTGAGCGAATCCGATGGTCGCGTGACCTTGTTGAGCGAGAACTTCTCGCCGAAAGGTGCAGCCGACGATCAGCTCTCGCTGTTTACTCGCAACGCAGCGGCAATGCTCGATACCGGTGCCGAAAACGTATTGGGAAGTCGCCCTGCACAGCTGGAGTACGCGATCGGCACGAAGAACATCTCACATGAAGACGCAGCGAAAATCGCAGCCATCGCAGCCAAGCACTGGAAAGAAACCCGTGATGCCCTGTACCAGGCGATTTGCGATGCGCCGGAAGTGTCGCGCGATTCGACAGACGCCTGCGAGCTGCGAGTCGGCACCTATGTCAATTACCGTTTGCAAAACGTGCCTGAGACCGCTTTCAATCCCGCGCCTGCCTCGTCGCGGCAACGTAGAACCCCAAAATCATGAAACCCACTCCTCCTCGCCGCATGTTCCTGGGCAGCGCTCTTGTCGTTGCCGCGCTCTTTGGTTGCGGCGGTGAACTTGGCATACCTGACGAGGGCGGCAGCGGTGCCGCGATTCCCGACACGCCGCTGGTAGCGCTCGGACCGCTCGATGAGAATAGCTCGATTAAGGTCAATGGCGTGAGCTTTCGCGTCGGTCCGACCACCGAGACGATCATCGAAACTGCGGACGATGATGGACGCGGTCTGCGCCCCGGCATGATGGTGCGCATTGAGGCGTTTCGCACTGCGGCTCCGGGCGAGGCGCGGGCGGTGAGAATCACGAGCGGTGCCGAGGTTCGAGGACCGGTCGAGCGCATCAGCGTTGCGACTGGCAGCTTCGTGAGCAATAGGATCGGAATCGATGTCGATGCCGCGACCCGCTTTGAGGGGCTCGCAAACGGTCTGGCGTCGCTCCAGCCAAGCGACAACGTGCAGGTGCACGGCTACCCGACCGGTGACAACCGTGTCCGGGCAACGCTCGTGCGCAAACGCGAGCCCTCCGAGCAGGCGAAGTTGACGGGTACGGTAGCCGGCTTAAGTCAGGCCGCTGCATGCACCGATTGCAAAGCCGCTGGGGAAGAGTTCTTCATCGGCGGTCTCGTCGTTCGACCAACGCGCGGGGCCGGGACGGTCAATGGATCGCCGCTCGAAAACGGCTCGCTGGTGAAAATTACCGGATTCTTTGACACCAACCCGAATGTGTTCATTGCCACCGAAATCCGCCGCTACGAGGGCGCAAGACCAAACGAGGGTGTCGATGTGACACTCCGGGGCGTCTACAAGACCGAAAACGCAGGCAAAGACCCGAAGGAGTTTTCGATTTCGGGTCTGCCGGTGCGTGTGGACGCGAGCACCCGCATCGTCGATGGCAGCAAATTCGGCAGCACGCTTGCCCCAGGAAACTTGCTGGAAGTCGAGGGCGATCAGGTTGATGGCTACGTCCGCGCCAAACAAGTGATCAGACGCTAGTCCGATGAATTTCATTCACCGATTTCAACGATCGAGCGCGATCGATCCAAAGCCGCCGGGTACTTTCCGGCGACCTCGAAGACGCGTATCGCGCAACGCACTACTGGTGGCGGTTGCCTTGATTATTTGGTTGTTCGCTTTGTTTCACTGACGCCGTGTCGTCTCGCGAAGCAAAGCGCTTAGAACGCAAAAATCGCTAATGTGCGAGCAATGCGTTGACACGGCGCACATACGCCGCCGGATCGTCGGGCATGCCGCCTTCGGCGAGTAGCGCTTGATCGAAGACGATCAACGCAAGGTCGGCGAAATGCGACTCGGTGCCAATGAGTGAGTGCAGTTTCTTTGCAATCGCATGCTCGGCGTTCACTTCGAGAATCGGTTTCGTATCCGGCGCGGTCTGACCTGCTTGCTTGAGCATGCGTGCGAGTTGCGTGCTCATGCCGCCGTCCTTCACGACTAAGCACGCGGGGCTATCGACAAGACGCGTTGTCACGCGCACGTCGTCGGCTTTTTCTTTGAGCACTTCTTTCAATTTTTCAATCACTGGCTTGAACGATTCCGCAGCGACCTCTGCCGCTTTCTTTTCCTCTTCGTCTTGCAGATCCCCAAGATCAACTGCGCCTTTCGCGACCGATTGCAGCGGCGTACCGTCAAATTCGCGCAAGTACGAGAGCGTCCACTCATCGACGCGGTCGGTCATGAGTAGTACTTCAATACCTTTTTTCTTAAACGCCTCAATTTGCGGGGAATTTTTCGCCGTCGCAAGTGTTTCCGAGGTAAGGTAGTAAATCGCCTTTTGACCTTCTTTCATGCGGCTTTTGTAGTCAGAGAGGCTGACCGAAACCGAGTCGCTCGTCGTGGAGGCGTAGCGCGCAAGTTTCGCGAGGCGTTCGCGATTGGTGAAATCCTCGCCCAAACCTTCTTTGAGCACTGCGCCGAATTCTTTGTAAAACGTTGCGTACTTTTCTTTCTGCGCCGCGTCTTCGTTGTTTGCCAAATCTTCGAGCATGCCAAGCACGCGCTTCGTGCAACCTTCGCGAATGGCTTTGACATCGCGGCTTTCTTGCAGCAATTCTCGCGACACATTGAGCGGCAAATCGCTCGAATCCACAACGCCCTTTACAAACCGCAGGTACGACGGGATGAGCGCCTCCGCATCGTCCATGATGAACACGCGTTTTACGTAAAGTTTTACGCCCGCTTTCGTGTTGCGATCCCACAAATCCATCGGCGCAGTCGCCGGGATGTAGAGCAGCTGCGTGTACTCCTGATTGCCTTCGACTTTGTTGTGCGTGTAGGCGAGCGGATCGGTTTGATCGTAGGCAATCTGTTTGTAGAACTCGTTGTATTGCTCTGGCGTGATGTCCTTTTTCGCACGTGTCCAGAGCGCACTAGCCTGATTGACCGGCTCCCATTCATCCGTAACGGTGTTCTCGCTTTTCTCTTTATCCCACTCTTCTTTTTGCATGAGAATCGGCAGCGAAATGTGATCGGAGTATTTCCCGATAATGCTCTTGATGCGCCAGTTGTTCGCAAACTCTTCGGCGTCGTCGCGCAGATGCAGGATCACGCTCGTCCCACGTTTTTCCCGCGTAATCGTTTCTACCTCGAAATCGCCACTGCCACCGGAAATCCAGCGCACGCCTTCTTCGGCGTTGAGTCCCGCGCGACGCGATTCGACGGTGATCTTGTCGGCAACGATAAAGCCCGAATAAAAACCAACACCGAATTGACCAATCAATTGCGAATCGGACTTTTGATCGCCGGAGAGTTTCGAAACGAATTCACGCGTACCGCTCTTCGCAATCGTGCCCAAGTTGTCGATCGCTTCTTGCTGCGATAAGCCGATCCCGTTGTCGGTGATCGTGATCGTTTTTGCTTCCTTGTCGAATGCAACGCGAACTTCGAGCGTCGGCGCATCTTCGAACAGCGCTGTGTTGTTGAGCGCTTCGAAGCGAAGTTTGTCGCACGCGTCGGACGCGTTCGAAATCAATTCGCGCAGGAAAATTTCCTTATTCGAATAGAGTGAGTGCGTGACCAGATGAAGCAGCTGCGCAACTTCGGCTTGGAAAGAAAGGGTTTGTTTGCTCATGATCGTGATAGTTTTTCGTTGGTAAACGGCGAAAATGGCTTCCGCGCGCGTAGCGCGAGACATTGAGGCAACCCAGCCAGATTTCAAGCCCCATGAACTACACAATCACTTTGCACGACACCCCGGACGACAAAGCTGCGCTCGCGGTCGTCGATAACGGCATCGGTGCCTACAACGACACGGCGGAGCCGCGTCTCGCGGACGTGCGTCATCTCTCCTGCTTCGCACGTGACGACGCCGGTCACGCCATCGGCGGTGCGGTCGGGCGCACTTGGGGCCAGAATGCCGAACTGCAGCAAATTTGGTTGCCGGAAACACTGCGCGGACAAGACCTCGGGGCGGTGTTGCTTCGTGAATTTGAAAGGGCGGCGATGGCGCGCAGATGCGTGCTGATCTATCTTGAAACCTGGTCGTTTCAAGCGCGTGGTTTCTACGAGAAACAGGGCTACCGCGTAGCGCTTGAAATTGCAGGGTACGCGCCAGATCTGTCGAAATTCACGATGATGAAACGGCTTGCGTAGATCGCTCGATGTAATTGGTCAAATGTGAAATTGCATCTGCGCGATGACAGACCTGAGCCCAGGGGGAAATGCACCAGTTCGCGTGCGTCGCTGAAAGTGTTTTGATCTCCCTCCTGGGGGCGGAGAAAGCATGGCGCACTTTGGGAATAATCAACTCCCCAATACAACGCCGCATAAAAATTGCATTCGATTACGCATATGCCATCTCTTAATCTAGCAATAAATCGTCTCTAATGCCCAAAAATTAGGGCTTAGAATGACGGAGTTGTTGATTTCATGCGCCATGCTATGCAGACCCGGTTTGTATCTTTACCGCTTTCATCCTCAATGCTCGCCAATCTTGATCGGCTGGGGTACGCGACGATGACGCCGATTCAGGCGGCGAGCTTGCCGATTTCGCTCGCAGGAAACGATCTCATCGCGCAGGCGGCGACTGGCAGCGGTAAAACCGCCGCGTTCGCGCTTCCGCTGCTCGCAAAACTCGATGCGAGCAATCGCGCGACGCAAGCGCTCGTGCTCTGCCCGACGCGCGAGCTTGCGGATCAAGTCACACAAGAGCTGCGTCGCCTCGCGCGCGCGGAGGACAACATCAAAATTTTGACGCTCTGTGGCGGCATTCCGATGCGTCCGCAGCGCGCGAGCTTGGAACACGGCGCGCACATTGCGGTCGGCACACCCGGTCGCATCATGGATTTGCTCGATGTTGGCGCGCTCGATCTTCGCGAGATGAAGACGCTCGTGCTCGATGAGGCTGATCGCATGCTCGACATGGGCTTTTACGACGACATCGCGAAAGTGATTTCGCAGTGTCCGCGCGCGAGACAAACGCTTCTGTTTTCCGCAACGTACCCGCCCGGCGTTGAAGGGCTCGCGAAACAGTTTCAACGCAATCCGAAAACGGTCAAAGTCGAGGCGCAGCACGACGATAAAAAGATTCGGCAATACTTCTACGAGATTGAAAAAGTTCAACGTTTGCCCGCTGTTTCGCTCTTGCTCCGACACTTTCGACCCACGTCCACACTCGCGTTTTGCAACACTAAAGCGAAGTGCAAAGACGTACTGGAGCGTTTGCAAGCTGACGGTTTTTCTGCCCTCGCGCTGCACGGCGAACTCGAACAAAAAGATCGTGATCAAGTGCTCATTCAGTTCGCGAACAAGAGTTGTTCGGTACTCGTTGCAACCGACGTCGCCGCACGCGGGCTCGACATTCAAGGGCTTGACGCGGTCATCAACATCGACGTCACGCCCGAACCCGAACTCCATATTCACCGCGTTGGTCGAACCGGACGCGGCGACGAGCTTGGCCTCGCGTTGAACTTGGTAGGTCTCAATGAAATGCACTGGATTACGAAGATCGAAGACATTCAGGGTCGCGAATGCGAATGGCACCCACTCTCGGAACTTACCGCTACTAGCGATGCGCCCCTCGTACCACCGATGACGACCCTTCAAATCTTGGGTGGCAGAAAAGAAAAAATCCGCGCCGGCGACGTGCTCGGAGCGCTCACAGGTGAAGGCGGTCTCGCGAAGGATCAAGTCGGCAAGATCAACGTGAATGATTTCGCGATTTACGTCGCCGTCGCGCGTGGGGTTGCGAAGAAAGCAGTCGCGGCGCTGAACAACGGGAAGGTGAAAGGCAAGACGGTAAAGGCGCGGTTGGTCTAGGCGGTCTGATGAGCCCCACGCTCGCACATTCGTTGCGTTTCGAGGCTCTGGACCAACTTCGCGGTCAGGTGCTTGCGTTGTATAGAGGGCTGTTGCGCGCCGATAGAGGCTTCGCTGAGTTTCGCGAAATTCGCCCCAATTCAGATGAAAACCGCAGTTCGGTTAGGACTTTTCCATGTTAGATTTTCGAATCATCGGCTGTTTTCGCGCGGAGTTATATGTGGGGGTCTCTCAGCTCGTCAAAAGTTGTCGCGGCGGCGCTCGCGTCCTTAGCCCTTGGTCTGGCTGAGGGGCAGGCTCGCAAGGAAGGTGACTCGACGCTACTCTTGGGTGCCGTCATGCCGATGTCGTCGCATCAGGGCGGCGCGGGCATCAGCTTTGTGCGAGGCGCGTCGACTGCGGTAAAAGCGGTGAACGCGGGTGGCGGAATCGCCGGCAAAATTGTTACGCTTAGGATCGAGAACGATGAAGGCAACTCGGTTGATGCGGCCGAGTTCACCACCGAGTTGGTCAAGAGCGGAGCGCTCGCGATCTTGGGCGGTTCCGGGGAAGCGACTATTCAGAGCATGTCTCTGGTCGCCAGAAAATCGCGAGTCGCTGTCATTGGTGGCGTCGCCTGTTCTCCGCAGCAACGTGTTTCCCTTGCCGATACGCTATGGACGCCGAGGCTCTCCGACGTTGAGACCGCGAAGGCGATCGCACGCAATTTGGGTGATTTGAACCGTCGTCGCGTCGTCGTGCTCACCGGCCGCGAGTCCGCTTCGCTCGCACGGAGCGCGGTTTACTTAAAAGCGCTCCAGTCGGCGGGGGGCTTTGAGCAGAAACAGGTTGAGATTGGCGAGAAAGCAATCCAAAGCGCCAGTGCGCTTCCCGAGATCGCTGCGTTTCGGCCCGACGCCGTGCTGCTGTTGACCGGCTACGAGGCAGCGGCCGACTTAATTAAGTCCGCACGCGCTGTGGGGAACCAGTTTAATTTCTATTTGACCTCTGACGTTGGCACCGCATCAATCACCGCGCGCTTGGGCAACGGCATCAAAGGGGTTACGCTGCTCTCGACGACGCCCATCGCCTCCGACAACAAGAGCCAAATCGTTCGCCAGTTCCGCCAGGACATGACAGCGCACGCTGCAGGTGTGGCCCCTGATGAGCTTGCGCTAGAAGGCTACATTTCCGCGCGGCTCGCGCTCGAGGCGATCCGCCGCAGCGGCAAAAATCCGAACAGCGAGCAGGTGCGGCGAGTCCTCGCCAATGAAGCCATCGAACTCGGCGAGATCACATTCCGTCAAACAAGTACCGGCACCGTGCTCAACATTCGCCCCGAGCTCGCGATTTTTTCTTCGGACGGAAAACTGATTTACTGAGCGGATCGAAGAAGGGCGCGTCGACTCGCGCGAGTGTGATCGGCGAGGCGCGAAAGCCATCTCACCCGCTTCGCAACTGTTCGTCAATTGAGCGAGTTTTCGCCGTCACGACGTCGCCGGTGTGCGCAAGAATGCGAAGCAACCGCTTGCGGCCTTGAACGACGCGATGGTGAACGGCAAGGCAGTAAAGGCGCCGAAGTCAAACTGAAAAGAACCGCTCCTCGTCGAATGGGAGTAAGACGCTCGCTGCCTTCGCATAAGCCATCGAGATCAAACGTTAAAACGGAGCCAGGTCGCTATTCACTAATTTCATCAACTCGCACAACGTTATATGAGTTTTCGCGAGTGTTTACGAGTTGCAAAATCACATTGAATGCGCCTTCGAAAGCGTTGATGTTGACCGCAGACCCTCCCCCGAAGACTTTCGCTTTCCACACGCTCAAATCACCGTACGGTTGAGGTTCGGAAAACTCTATGCGATAAAAAAGTGGCTTCGCCTTTGGATGACCGAAATGCAAACCAGCGTCGCGTGCTAACTTCCGCGCAGCTATATCGTTTCCAGGTATTACGATCGATGTCGTCATTTGCCCCAGTTCAAGTCCTTCCCCCTCATAACTACGCCACCCTTCAATGACCTTACGAAGAGCCGGATGCTCGAACTTATCCGAGGCAGCTGGTACTACATCGTTTACTTTGATGAAGTTTGGCGCGTAGACCGAGCTGTCATTCGATCCCACATATCCGGCAGCGTGTTCAAGGTTATGTTGTTTATCGACGGTGTCCGCTCTAGCAACGACTCTCTTGGTCGAGGCGGCAACTCGTGCCGGAATAGTGCCGCTCGCGCACCAAGGGGCGGGTTGGGTCGAATCGCAGCGTTGCCCTCCCTGACTAATGCTGCAACGATTGGGGTCGCCCCCCTCACATCTCCAGCGCCACTCAGGATCCGGACCGTAAGCGCATGGGGCGCAATTTGCGAAAGCAGAAGATGCCAAAAATCCAGAAAAGGCGGCAACAAAAAAAGATGCGTAGATTGAATAAGTTCGGTTCATGACGATCTCCAAAAACAGCAGTAACTAAACGAGTGAGATGAAAGACTCAACAAATACTACCCCCCGCAGATGCATCCTACCCCCCCCGGTGCATTTTTGTCAACGCACCACGCTAGCTCGCCCTCAAACTGCTTCAAAAATTCTTGTCCCGCGAACCAAGTGACACTTGCGCGCGCGTATTGGCGAGCGTTAGCACGAGTCGATCACCGTGGACAAGATCGGAGGAACTCGGTCGATGATGATTGGATGCCAATTGCTACGAAAAAGCGGTTGCGTCGCACCGCAGTAAAGCAACCACGTTGTGCGACGCGACTAACTCAACGCGATAGAACTGCTGCGTTGGTCGATTATGTTTTCGCGTCTGCGGTCGGCGTCTCGCACGCAGCGTGCGACCTCGCGTCGTCATCTGGCGCAAACGTTATCGTTGTAGTGCGACCAAATTCCGCAATTGCCAATCGGCGCGAATTCTCCGACGCTCGAAAACACTGCGCACGACGGGACAGATCGACTTGTTCGTTGCTACCTTCTCAAGCCCAACGATGTAAACACGCTCAGGTGACGGCTGCGCGCAGGATGTCATTGCGACACGCGCGTGAATGATCGCGGTATCTATAAATGCGGTAAATTGCCGCGTCGAAAAAAACAAACTTGTTCGTTGTCGTCGCGTGCCTGCGCAAGACTAAGCTGATTTAGATTTGATGGTGAATGCTCTTTACGAGGAATTCGAGCGTGTCGCGTTGAGGCTTCACTTCGTACAACGAATAGGAGCCTATCGCGACGCCAAAGCCTCCCACCGCTCCATCGCTTGGAAAATTAAAGCGTCAATTTCGCCAAGGCGTTTTGACGCTCTGGCCGCCCGTGTTGCGTCCGTCTGAAAAATGCGACCGTCGCCAATGAGTGCGTTCAGTTCGGTCTGCTCTTTTTCAAGCGCTTCGATTTGCGTGGGGAGTTGGTCTAGCTCGCGCTGTTCTTTGTAGCTGAGTTTTTGTTTTGTGGCAGATTGTGGTTCGACAGGCTCACCACGAACGGGATTGACGGGTTGAGGCTTTGCAACGCTTGAATCTATCGCGACGCGCTCTCCCTCACTCGCTCTATCGGACATCCTTTCCCGCGCGGGGGAGAGGGGAACCTGCAGCGACGCCATCAACTTCGCCTGCGCTTGCCAATCGGTGATGCCGCCTTCGTATTCGCGCCACAGCCCATTGCCTTCGGCGACGATGCAACTGGTGACAACGTTATCGAGGAAACGTCGATCGTGCGAGACGATGAAGACGGTGCCTTCGTAGTTTGCGAGTTTGTCTTCGAGTAACTCCAGCGTGTCGATGTCGAGATCGTTGGTCGGTTCGTCGAGCACGAGCACGTTTGCTTCTTTCGCGAAGTGGCGCGCGAGGAGCAAGCGATTGCGTTCGCCACCTGAGAGCATTTTCACTTGCGCTTTCGCGCGCTCGGGCGGGAAGAGGAAGTTTTGCAGGTACGTCATCACGTGCGTGCGCGTGCTGCCCGCTTCGATCCAATCGCTGCCAGGTGAGATGAATTCGGCGAGCGTCGCCTCTTCGTCGAGACCGTCGCGCATTTGATCGAAGTAGGCGATTTGCATATTCACACCGGTGCGAATCTTGCCGCTGTCGGCTGCGAGTTCGCCCAGGATCAACTTCAGAAGCGTTGTTTTGCCGATGCCGTTGGCGCCGACCAGGCCGACTTTGTCGCCGCGCAAGATGGTTGCGGTGAAATCTTTGACGATCGTCTTCTGTCCAAAAGACTTTGAAACATCGGTCAATTCGGCAATCACTTTCCCCGATTGCGCACCGCTCGCAATGTCCATCTTCACACGACCAAGCGATTCGCGACGTTTGGCGCGCTCGTCTCGCAGGCGAAGCAGTCGCAACACGCGGCCTTCGTTTCGCGTCCGCCGCGCTTCGACGCCCTTGCGAATCCACACTTCTTCTTGTGCGAGAAGTTTGTCGAATTTCGCGTTCACTGTCGACTCGAATTCGAGCTGCGCGGCTTTCTGCGTTTCGTATGCGGCGTAGTTGCCGGGATACGCGGTGAGTTTGCCGCGATCGAGTTCGATGATGCGCGTGACGACGTTGTCGAGAAAAGTGCGATCGTGGCTGATGATGACGGCGCTGCCTTTGAAATTCACGAGCAGCGATTCGAGCCAGGCAATCGATGCGAGATCGAGATGGTTGGTTGGTTCGTCGAGCAAGAGCACGTCCGGCGCGGCAACCAGCGCTTGCGCGAGCGTGACGCGTTTCTTTTGGCCGCCGGAGAGTGTGTTGACGAGCGCGTCGCCGTTCAAACCGAGTTGTGTGAGCGTCGTTTCAACCCGCGATTCCCACGTCCAGCCGTCGCGCGCATCGATTTCGTGTTGCAAGTTCGCAAATTCGTCGCTGTGTGAATCGTCGTGCGAGAGCGCCTCGTAGCGCGCTCGCATCGCTCGCACGTCGGCTAGCCCGTCGGCGACTGCGTCGAACACGGTTGCGCCCTCGGCGAAACTCGATTCCTGCGGCACGTACGCCGCGCGCACACCGCTCTCTCTCGCGATCTCGCCATCATCCAAATGCTGCGTTCCCGCGAGCACTTTCAAGAGCGAGCTTTTGCCCGCACCATTGCGACCGATAAGGCCGATCCGCTCGCGCGATTCGATCGCAAAGTCGGCGTGGTCGAGCAGCGGCGCGAGACCGAATGCGAGTTGTGCGTTGTGCAGGGTGAGGAGAGCCATGGATACAAGTGTAGTGACATCGCTAACAAAATAGTTCATTGATGCCCCATTAAACAACACACATAAGCATAAAACAACTTTTTTCGCAAAGTCCTTAAAATAGCAAAAACTGCATATTTATCAAGGCAATAATTGGTATAGTTATTAAGTTCGAAGAGGTTGGGACTGCCCGGGTTGAAACGCATTGGTCTTCCTGTGAGCGCTGTTACTATGCTCGATGGTTTGTTGCACCGTTGAGCTAGCTCGAAAGCCGCCGCGCGTTGCAACCAAAGTGCAAGAGTGCGACTGTGCCGCTTCAGGTCGCAATCTTTGGAGGACGCGGCGCATGACAGGAGGACATGATGGAGAAGATTTGGCTTAAGTCGTACCCGAGCGGGATGCCGCATACGATCGACAATTCGCAGTACGCGTCGATCGTGCAGCTGCTCGAGGAGAGCTTTCAGAAATTCGCCGCACGCAGTGCGTTTACCTGCATGGGCAAGACGATTAGCTATGCCGACGTCGATGCGGGATCCCGTGCGATGGGTGCGTATCTGCAAAGCCTTGGCCTTGCCCAAGGCGATCGCGTCGCGATCATGATGCCTAACGTGCTGCAGTATCCAATTGCAGTGGCTGCCGTCTTGCGCGCTGGGTTCGTGGCGGTGAACGTGAATCCGCTCTACACGCCGCGCGAGCTCGAACATCAGCTCAAAGATTCCGGATCGAAAGCAATCATCATTCTCGAGAACTTCGCCGCGACCTTGCAGCAAGTGGTCGACAAAACGCCGGTGAAACACATCGTCGTTGCGGCGATGGGCGACATGCTCGGTTTCTTGAAAGGCGCAATCGTTAACTACGTCGTGCGCAACAAGAAGAAGATGGTGCCCGCGTTCTCGCTACCCACGGCGGTGAAATTCAACGATGCGATGGCTAAAGGCAAGGGGCTTGCGCTGTCGCCGTCCAAGTCGAAATTCAACGACCCCGCCGTGCTGCAATACACCGGCGGCACCACCGGCGTCTCCAAAGGCGCGACGCTGCTTCATCGAAACATCATCTCGAACGTGCTGCAATCGGAAGCGTGGATGCAGCCGGCACTCAATCACCCGAAGAAGGGCCCCGCGCCCGAGCAGCTCATCACGGTTTGCGCCCTGCCGCTGTATCACATCTTTGCGTTCACGATTTGCTATCTGCTCGTGCTGCGCACCGGCGGCATGTCGATTTTGATTCCGAATCCGCGTGACATTCCGGGCACCATCAAAGCGCTCAAAGGCTTCGAGTTGCATACTTTCCCCGCAGTGAACACGCTCTATAACGCGCTCGTGAATGATCCCTCGTTCAGCGAGCTGAACGTGAAGAATCTGCGGGTTTCAAACGGCGGCGGTATGGCGGTGCAGAAAGCGGTCGCCGACAAATGGCTCGCCGCAACCGGCTGCCCGATTGTCGAAGGCTATGGTTTGTCGGAGACGTCTCCTTCTGCGACGTGTAATCCGACCGACAGCGACGCCTACTCCGGCACCATCGGTCTGCCGATTCCGTCGACTGAAATCGCGATTCGTGACGATGACAACAACGACGTGAAACTCGGTGAGCCCGGCGAGATTTGCATCCGCGGCCCGCAAGTCATGGCGGGGTATTGGCAGCGTCCGGATGAAACGGCGAAAGTATTCAGCGCCGACGGCTACTTCAAATCCGGCGACATCGGCGTGATGGACGAACGCGGTTACGTGAAGATCGTCGATCGCAAGAAAGACATGGTGCTGGTCTCCGGCTTCAATGTCTATCCGAACGAGGTTGAAGATGTAGTTGCGAGCTGCCCGGGCGTGATGGAATGCGCCGTGATCGGGGTGCCAGATGAGAAATCCGGCGAGGCGGTCAAAGTGTTCGTTGTCAAGAAGGACCCGAACTTGACCGAGCAACAGGTGCGCGACTACTGCGAGAAGAACCTGGCTGGCTACAAAAAGCCGAAGTACATCGTGTTCCGCGCCGATCTGCCGAAAACGCCAGTCGGCAAAATCCTGCGACGCGAACTGCGCGATATGGATAAAAAGGCCGCGTAAGCGTTTCTCGCTTTCGTGCAAACGGCGCTTTGGCGCCGTTTGCATTTCTGAAAGGTGCGATGCTCGGTCGTATCGTTTCACCGAAACCCAATCGTTACAAAGACGACGCCACCTCTGAGCGTCCGCGTCGGCGGCGGCGAGTTCGTTAAACTTCTTCCCTGTAACTATCCTTACTATTTCTCCTATGAAAACAACATTATTCGCGCTATTTTGCGCAAGCACGATGACGCTTGGTATTGCAAACGCACAAACCGGGGTTAAACCCGCCGAAGCGGCAAAACCCGCCGAAGCGGCAAAGCCTGCCACCGCCGCGCCGGTTGCGAGCCAAACCGTAACCACGGCGTCTGGGCTCAAGTATGAAGACAGCAAGGTTGGTACCGGTGCCGAAGCGAAGGCGGGGCAGATCGCGAGTGTTCACTACACCGGCTGGCTCTGGGTCGATGGTAAGCGCGGCGCGAAATTCGATTCGTCGAAAGATCGCGGCCAGCCCTTCGAATTTCCGTTGGGCGGCGGGCGCGTGATCAAGGGCTGGGACGAGGGCGTGCAGGGCATGAAAATCGGCGGCACCCGCGTGCTCACGATCATCCCTCAACTTGCGTATGGCGCACGGGAAATTCCTGGTGCGATCCCCGCAAATTCGACGCTGCAGTTCGAGGTTGAATTACTCGGCGTGAAGTAATTGCGTATGAGAACGACGCGCCCTGGCGCAAGCCCCGCGCGTCGTTGGAGGCTTCTGTGGCGCGCACGATGAATAGTCTCGTTGCCCGCCCCGGTCTGCGCTACCTGCTGGTTGCCCTGGTGGCGACAGCGACAGTCGCGTATGCCTATCAACCGCTGCTTTCGAGCTGGTACGTTGCCGACGACTGGCACTTCTTCGCGCTCTATCGGCATCTCGATTCGCCGTTTCGATTCGTCACCGAGAA
>JAAFJI010000109.1 GCA_013298045.1 Betaproteobacteria bacterium | reverse complement strand
AATCGTCGCAATCGAGTTTTCGATCTTGCGCGCCACCTCGGACTCCATCTGCGCTGGTGCTGCCCCCGGCAGCGATGCGGTCACATTGATCGTCGGCAATTCGAGATCGGGGAAATTTTGTACCTGCATCGTTTTGTACGAATACACGCCGGCAAGCGTGAGCAGCACAAAAAACATCAAGGCAGGAATTGGGTTGCGTATGCACCAAGCTGAAACGTTCATTGTCTTGATCCTTCGTGCATTACTTCGACGCGGCGGCTGGTTTGGCCGCCGGTTTCGCGGTCGATTGCGCCGCCTCGACGACACGCACGGTGTCGCCCTCGGTCAAGAACGCGGCACCGCTTGCGACGATTGCGTCGCTGTCTTTGAGCCCGTCTTTGATTTCGATACGCTCGCCATTGCGACGCGCGGTCGCCACCTTAATCTGTGTCACTTTATTGCCGGAATCGACACGCATCACGTAGGTAAATCCGTCGCGCGCGACAACCGCCGATTGCGGAACGTGAATCGCTTTGCCCTGGGCGAGCTCGAATTCGCCGCGCGCAAACATGCCGGGCTTCGCGGCAGCGCTCCGCTCTAGATCGACATACGCAATCGCATTTCGGGTTTGCGGATCAACCGTTGGCGCAACGATTCGTACCTTGCCGTTCACCGTTTCGCCGCTTGGTGCGGCGATCGCGACCTTCTGACCCGCGCCGATCTTCGGCAGCTCGGCGGCAGTCACCTCGCCGCGCCATTCGAGTCGGTTTTGTCGGATCAGGCGGAACAGTTCTTGTCCGGTGCCAACCACTGCGCCGACCGTTGCGGTGCGTGCGGAGATCACGCCATCGTCGGGGGCAACCACCCGCGTAAATCCCAATCGCAATTGGCTCGATTGCGCTTGCGCCTTCGCCGCAGCAAGTCTCGCGGCGGCGGTTTTCTCGCCGGTTAGAAATTGATTGATCTGCTGTGCCGAAAGCGCGCCGGAGTCTTGTAGCGTTCTGGCGCGTGCGGCGTTCGCCTGCGCCTCGGCGAGCGCGGCTTCGGCCTCGGCGACGCTTGCTTGCAGTACCGCGACGTCGGCGCGCGACGTCTCCGCTGCAAAGCTCGCAAGTACCTGGCCGCGTTTCACCTGATCGCCGACATTTACTCGAACTTCGTTAAGCCGAAGACCGTTCGCCTCGGCACCGACAATCGCTTCTTGCCAGGCGACGATGTTGCCATTCGCACTCAAGCGAACCGGCCAATCGGAGATTTGCGGTTTGGTGACGTTTACGGTGAGCACCGGGCGCGCAGTGCTCGCTACCGCAGCCCCTGGTTTTGCGGCATCGGCTTTTTGGGTTGCGGCTGCGCCGCCCGCGTCGGTTTTCGCTTTATCCGCTTCTTTGCCGCCGCAGGCGACGAGCAACGCCGCCGCGCTCATCGCGATGGCGAGCGTGCTGAAGCGAAAGATGTTGGAAGATTGTGAGGAGGAGGAAACCTTGGTTCGTTTCATGATTGGATGAGGTGTTGTTCTTTGAAATTCGTTGTTGGGTTCGCGGTTTAGCGTGTTGCAGACACCGCGTTCATTGCCGCTTGCGTCGCGTTCGCATTCCAGTCGCCACCGACGGCGCGAAAGAGCGAAATCCACGCGGTCATGCGTTCGCGCTCAAGTGTGAGCACGTTGACTTGTGCACCGAGTACGGCGCGTCGCGCATCTTCAAGTTCGAGCACGCTACCAACGCCCGCCGATAAACGCGCCTCAGCCGCTTTCGCGAACGACTCGTAGTTCGCGAGTGAGGCTTTGGTGTCGGCATCGCGTTTTTGCACACTGTCGATTCGCGTAAGCGCCTCTTCGACTTCGCGCACAGCACGCAACGCAGTCGCACGATAGTTCGCGTTAAGCTCGGCGTAACGCGCTTTGGCGAGTTCGACATTCGCTTTGCGACGACCCGCGTCAAAAAGCGGGATGGAGACTGACGGCCCGAAGCCCCAGGTCGCGCCATCGAGCGTGTTGCCGAATGCGCGTGTGGCGCTGTAGCCTATCGAGCCGCTGAGCGTGATGCGCGGATAGCGATCAGCCTCTGCTGCGCCGATGTCGGCAACGTTGGCCGCGAGTTCACGCTCTAGCGCCGCGAGATCAGCGCGACGCGCCAGCATCTCGGCGGGCACCGAGGGCAGCGCGAGTTGCGGCGGCGGATTGAGTTGCCCGCTGCGCGGCTGCAGGGTTGCGCGCACTTCGGGCTCGCTCATTGCAGTGAGTGTGACCAGCGACTTCACCGCGAGATCAATCTCCGCTTGCTGCGAAACCACACGCGTTTTTGCTTCCGACGCTGCGGCGGAAGCGAGCGCTGCGTTAGCGGGCGCTTCAAAACCGGCCTTCGTTTTAAGCTGCGTCAAGCGTTCGGTCTCCGAGCGGCTCTTTGCATCGCGATCGAAGCCACCGAGCAGCGCTTCGTTGACGCGAAGATTGACATAAGCCGTTGCGATGTCGGAAGCAAGCGAAACTCGCGCATCGGCCAAGTCGCGTTCGCGCGCTTCAAGCCGAGCATCCGCCGCGTCGCGACCGCGACGATTCGCACCGAATAAATCGAGCTCCCACGCGGCCTGCACGGCCCCGGAGAACACGCTTGCAACACCGGTGCCTTGTTCGCCGCGCGAGAGCGTACTCGAGGCGGTCGCGCTCGGTAGCGATCCGCTACGCGCAATCGTCGCGCCTGCACGCGCTTGCGCGATGCGCGCTTGTGCGGCCTCGATCGTCGTTGCGGTCTTCATCGCGTTGTCGAGCAACGTCGAAAGCGACGAATCATTCCAGCGCTGCCAAAACTCGTTCGCCGGAACATTTGCCGCAGCCCCGGCGCGATCCGCGTACCACTGCTTCGCGTTCGCTGCAGTGCTCGCGTTCGGTGCGACATACGTGGGACCCACCGCACATCCTGTAAGTACGAGCGACGCGGCGAGCGCACTCAACATTGGTATTCGTTGCAATTTCATTCTTTTCTTCATTAGGATGTTCTCGCTTTGGGAGGAGGATTTGCCGGCTTAGACGCTGTCTTTCGCGCCTTGACCGACCGGACAGGGGTGGCAAGCGCCGTTCGTCGCGACGCCGATTGATTGATTTTTGACACGATGTAGTCGGTATGACGCGCTTTGGTTGCCAGCAGATCGATTCCCATACCAACGATTTCCCGCGCGCGCGCTTGCGAAGCCTCGGTTAATACCTGCATGTCTAGCGTGATCGCGCCGATGTAGGTTGCATGCAAGAACTCA
Source organism: Betaproteobacteria bacterium (assembly GCA_013298045.1). Lineage (GTDB taxonomy): Bacteria > Pseudomonadota > Gammaproteobacteria > Burkholderiales > Casimicrobiaceae > Casimicrobium. Next base: position 9,030 of record JAAFJI010000109.1, on the reverse strand, counting down.
ATATCCAGATCGCTCAGCGCGATGCCGAACGCTTTGAAGCCTTCGCGCAGACGAGCGCGAATTTGCGCGTCGAACTGCTCAATCCAGCTGCGAATGCCGTCGCTCTCCGCACAGGCGTTTACCAGCGCTGTCATCAGACGCCACCAATTGCGATCGGCGAAATCGGGAAGCAACAATTCTCGAAACTGCTCGTACGTCACATCACCGCTGATCGCCGCATTCGAGATCGGGTCCATCATGCACTCGCAACCGAACTGCGCGGTCGCCCGCAACAAATCGAGCCGCGTCGGAAAGTAATAGGTGATGTGGCTTTGCCGAACGCCCGCCTTTTCGGCGACCGCTTGTTGCGTAAGCGCAGCGAAACCATCCGAATGCAACACTTCAACACCGGCCGTAAGGATGCGAAGCCTCGCGGGCGCGCTCGTCGGCAGCGACGCGACCGTGGGAAGTGAAAATTTCGCGGACATTTGGTAAATATACCAAATTTGGTTGAACTACCAAAATCAGGCAAACTCAGAAAGAAATAGTCACTTTCGCTGGATATTTTCTTTAATCTAAGCTATTTTTATTAATAGTCCACAATTAAATTTATTAAGCTACATGCTAAATTTAATTAGGCGTAGGAATTGAAAGATTGTGACCGACGCGGTTCTACGTTCGACCGGACATGAATTTTGCGAAAACACTCGCGTCGCCGATCCGACCGACGACAGATAATGCTTCAATGCCGACGATTACCTTTGCGCCCCATCTCCAACGCCACGTCGCCTGTCCGAAGCAAACGCTCGCGGCAACAAGCCTGGGCGGTGCGCTCGAAGCTGCGTTTGTCGCGGCACCTGCGATGCGACATTACGTGCTCGACGAACAATCACACATTCGCAAACACGTCGCGATTTTCATCAATGGCACTCTAATTCGCGACCGTGCAAATCTCGGCATTGCGCTCGGAGCGGATGATCGTATCGATGTCATCCAGGCCTTGAGCGGCGGCTAACCGATCTCGCAAGCAATGCCGCCGTCTGCACTTCCATGGCGCAAAACTCAGGCATACCGCCGACCTTCGCGCTCGCCATGGCAGAGCCAGTTATTCGCTAAAACGAGTACAGGAACCCGGCCGCGAAACTCTTCTGCGTCTTCTTAGCAACGATGGGACTATCGGCTGCATCCCCGAGGAGCTGATTGGCCGACGCGGAGGCAACGACCGTCCAATTTTTAGTCAAGGCATAGCTCGCGCTCAGCTCAGCGCCACCGCTCTTCACGCCGCTGCTCGCCTTGTACGCCTTGAATCCGGATCGGCTCGCTTGCGCAGTGGAAACACCAAAATAAGTCTTGGTGTACTCGGTATCGGCCCAGGTTACCGACGGCGTAAACGACACGCGCAGCTGCGTCGTAACTGGGCACGAAAACTCTGCCGACATCTCAGCCAGCACACCGGCGTGTCCCTTAAAGATCGCGCCCTTGGCCTCGGCGTACTTGTCGCCCAGCCCCTTCGTCACCTGAATTCGAACGGGCAACACATAGTTGTACTCTGCAAAGACGGAGACCTCGCCACCGGCCTTGATTTCGCCCATACCGCGAAGACGTTTGCTACCCGGTCGGAAGAGTGTCCCGTCCTTGTTGTCCACGCGGCTTTCGTTCGCGCCCACGGACACGCCGAACGCATAGTCTTCTCGATCAAGAAAGCGCCACGCGAGACCACGCGCGCGTTGATCGAACGAAACACTACCCCAATATTGAGTCTTGTAAGACGCCAGCAGAATCGGGGTCGCGGTGGTCACTGTGCGCTTCGCGCCTTCGTACTCGCCGGTCGACACGGCGCTTATGCCGAGTTGAACGCTCCAGGATTTCTCGGGTGCAGCCTGCGCTGACTGCGCGTGCACTCCGCTTGCCATCACACCGAAACACAAGGGCACAACGCCCGCCAATCCGAACGTCCGAACACGACCCATAGGTAACAAACACGTCATACGATTCTCTTTCTTCGTTGCAGAAACTGAAGGGTGAGATCGTATTTCGGCTACCGCACGTTTTCTTTGGCAAAGATTCGCAATTGCTTAAGAAATGCTTAAGGCAATGGGCCGCACAATCGACTTGGATGTGGTGTACTACGCCTCACAAACACGTGCCGCGGACTTCGCCGGTTTTCAATCAACCACTGGGCTCAATTGAGATGCGAATTTTGGTGTTGGAGGACGATCTTCAGCTTGGGCGCGCGCTGCAAACAATCCTCGCGCAAAATCACTGGAAATCGGTCTGGGTTCGGCATGTCGCAGATGCGAAACGGTTGATCGAATCGGATGCGTTCTCAATTGTGCTCATGGACATTTCGCTGCCAGACGGCTCGGGTTTGGACGCGCTGCAATACATGCGCGAATCTGGCAACCGCACGCCGGTCATCATGCTAACTGCGCGAGATACGGTAACCGATCGAGTACGTGGGCTCGATGCCGGGGCAGACGACTATCTGCCAAAACCATTTGCCGTGGAGGAGCTTAATTCGCGGATTCGCGCCCTCGCAAGACGCAGTAGTGGGTTTGCTTCGAAGATATGGTCGCTCGGACGTCTCACTATCGATACCGCGCGGCAGCAGGCGCTCCTGGATGAAGAGCGTTTGGAACTATCGCCACGTGAGTTTCAGCTTCTCATCGAACTAGCCTCCCGCGCCGGCCATTACGTCACTCGCGCACAACTTGAAGCGGTGTTGTTCAATCTCGGCTCCGCCATCGATAGCAACGCGCTAGAGGTTCATATCCACCACTTGCGACGAAAGGTGGGTCAACAGAGCATCAAAACGATTCGCGGCGTCGGCTATCTGCTTGAGGAGCGAATCTAATGCGAATGCGCCCTTCGCTCAAACGCCGCATGATCGCAAGTCGGCTCGTCATGCTGATCGTATTTGCGGCAGTGATGATCGCCAATCTCGTCTACCAATTCGGCCGCCACGACGGAGGCGAAGCGGATACCTATTTCACCAATGCCGGCAACGATCTGCTCCGCGTAGTAAACCGTCATTCGCAGGTTGAACCCGTGAGCTATGCACAACTGCGTTTGCTGGACGAGATGTTGCGCGAAAGCACACGTTTGCTGGAAACGGGAAGCGAGAAAGCAAGTTTCGAAATGGCGATGCGCGTGGTCTCGCCGGGCGGGAAAGAGATCTATCGAACACCGGGTCGTACGGCGATACCGTTTGAGCACGTCTCATCCTACCCAACAGATATCGAGGTGAATTCCGTGTCATGGCGTATCTACGGATTTAATGAAAAAGGCGGAGAGCTGCTACTGCAACTTGCCCGGGTTAACGGTCGGTTTTATCCCGATAATTTGCCCGACATCATAAAAGCCTATGTAGTGATCCCCTTGATCTTCTACATCCCCGTCGCGGTGCTCGTCGCTCTGGTGCTTGCCGGTTACGGCATTGCCCCGTTGAATCGATTGGCAGATGCGATCATCGAGCGCAAACCCGACGATCTCTCACCGCTCAACGTAGAGGCCGGCTACACGGAATTGGATCCAGTCGTTCATGCAATGAACGCGATGCTCGCGAAGCTTGATGCCGCTATCGTGAATGAAAGAAACTTTATCTCTGACGTTGCGCACGAACTACGCACGCCGCTCGCAGTGATTCAGGCACAGGTTCATGCGCTCACCCACGCGAGGGCAGCACAAGAGAGACGCATCGCCACGAAGGAGCTTCGCGATGGAACCGATCGCGCGGTCAATCTCGTCAACAAGTTTTTGATGAGTGCACGGATAGACGCGCGCTCTTACGAACCGCGCCTGAGACGCGTAAACCTGACCGCGCTGCTGCAGGAGCGGATGGTGTTTTTCTCTCAGCTCGCGAGCAACAAAGAAATCACGCTCGAATTAGATGCAGCGGGTGATTGCGACTACGAAGTCGATTCCGAGATGTTTGGGTCCATGATCGACAACTTACTGGACAACGCGATCCGATATTCCGAGGCAGGCACGCGCGTTACTGCTCGGATCAATCTCTCCCAAGATGGCATCCAACTATCGATTAGCGATGAGGGGCCGGGCATTCCGGAAAAGCACAGGGAACGCGTATTCGAACGCTTCTTTCGAGTTCCGGGCAACGAACAGACTGGAAGCGGACTCGGGATGAATATCGCCCGGCGGATTGCAGCGCAACATGGCGGCACACTCACGCTATCGGATGGGCCTGAGTCGCGAGGACTCACCGTCAAGATTTGGCTTCCGCTGGAGAGGCATCTAGCTCGCGCGGTGCTAGACTCTTCGCGCAATTCCAATGCTGAGCTCGCGAACCGCTAGCGCTGCGTGAAGCCCCGACGCAGCCAGCGTAGGCGCTCATTTCGTCCGCACCGAGGAACTCATAATGCAGTCGCTGTTTGTCTCCACACGCAAAGGCCTCTTCACACTCGAAAAGACGAAGCTCGGTTTCGAAGTCATGGGTCATCATTTTCACGGCGAACCAGTCACACAGGTTCTCACCGATCCGCGCGATGGCGCGTGGTATGCCGCACTTCGCCTTGGACACTTCGGACTCAAAATGCGCAAAAGCACCGATCGCGGGGCGAGTTGGAACGAGATTGCGTCCCCCGCGTTTCCGGAAAAACCAAAAACCGGCGAATGGGCAGACGATACGACGCCCTGGAACGCGGAGATGGTGTGGTCGCTCGCGTGCGCGGGCTCTCGTGCGGGCGAGCTCTGGGCGGGCACGATGCCCGCCGCGATGTTTCGTTCGCGTGACGGCGGCGCATCTTGGCAACTCTCGGAGTCGCTCTGGTTCGATGAACGCCGGCTCGGATGGTTCGGCGGCGGTAACGATCATCCGGGGCTGCACTCGATTGCGGTGGACCCGCGCGATCATCGTCATGTAACGATTGCAATTTCGTGCGGCGGCGTGTGGACGACCCACGATGACGGTGCGATCTGGCAATTGATCGGCGAGGGGATGCACGCGCCGTTCATGCCCGAAGCGCAGGTACACAACCCAAATACGCAAGACGCACACTCGCTTGCCCTGTGCGCTGGTTCGCCGGATGTGATGTGGGTACAACACCACGCCGGGTGCTACCGATCCACCGATGCAGGTGAGCATTTCACCCGACTCCCAGCACCGACCGCCGCCGACTTCGGCTTCCCAATTGTGTGCGACACGGCCAACCCGCTTCGCGCCTGGGTCGTACCCGCTCGCGCCGACACCTTCCGCTACGCGACCGACGGCGCGATGCATGTTGCGCGCACCGACGACGGCGGCAAGACATGGGACGTCTTCCGCGACGGGCTGCCGCAAACGCATGCCTACGACCTCGTGTATCGACATGGCCTCGCGCTCGCCAACGACAACACGACGCTCGCAATGGGCTCCACCACCGGCGGTCTCTGGATCAGCGAAGACGCAGGCGAATCGTGGGTAGCGCTGGACGCGCGTCTGCCGCCGATCGCGGCGGTGAGTTGGGGATGAGTTCAGCACCTCGCGCGGACAAGCAGAACAGAATGCAATAATCGCGGCGAGCGGGGGCGCTCAGTCTGAAGGGTTCGCTTCATGAAACCGGTACTTTACGCGGTCGCCCTGCTGTCTTCGCTCGCCGCGACGACCGCCCACGCCTTGTTGCTCATCAACCCCGATTTGAGTGGGCTGGCGGATCGAGTGCAGCCGCAGATCCAAGCAGATATCCCATCAAATCGTCTTTACTTATACGGATTCGGAACGCGTATTCATGGCGTGCCGTTCGCCGACTTAGCGCGGCTCAATGCGTCGAACAACGAACTCGACATCGCATGGCGTCCCGAAGGCACCGGGCGCGTGTTGGATCTTGCAACCGGCGCGAACGGCGACGTTTTCGTGGTCTCGCTCGAAAAAACCCGAATCCGTCGCAGCCTGCTTCAGATCAGCGCCTCGTCGCCCGCAGTCGTGACCAAGGTGTTTGATGAAATCTTCCCGCTGGCGACCGATCCGCAATCGGCGAACGCCGACTTCGGCGCGGGGGTACATCGAATCGCACGCGGCAGCGACCGCTGGCTCTACTTTGTGGCGGCGGATCGGCTCGCGAGCGGAGACTTGAGCTTTCGCGTCGGGCGGGTGGACACGATCGCAGGCGCAGTGGATTCTGCATGGACACTGCCAGCACCGCACGCTGCGCGAATTTCAGTGACCAGCGACAACGACTTGGTCATTTATGCAACGCTCGACGATTCGAGGCGACAGATGCACGACAGCCGCCTCGCACGCTACGCAACCTCCGAGTCAACGCCGCGACTGCTTTGTAGCCGCGAAGATCCTGGACGTGCCTACACCGAGGCAATCGACGACGGCCAGGGCAGCGTTTTCTTGGGCTTGACCGACGGGGCTGACCCTACAGGCGGAAAGCCGATCACCGTCACCCGCGTCAATCGCGATTGCAGCATGCCGCGCCTTCCCAGCCAGGTCAGCGGCAGCGTCAACGCGCTTGGCTTTTTCGTAGCGAACGGTCGCGCAGTGGTCTACGAGCGTCAATTGATCGACTCGTACCTGAGCCCCGCGACACTCGATCTTATCCCGCTCGACTCCGATGGCACGCGCCTGGCGAGCGTAACGCTTGCTGTCGCCGACTACTCATATGCAACGCGCCCGAGCGTACTAGGCGATGCGATCTACATCGCGGCGAGAACTGCCATCACAACGGTCGACGCCAGTTCGTTACAGATTCGGCGAAGCGCTCCGCTGCCACTGATGGGATCGCCATCCACGCAGGTAAAGATTGCCCGCCTTGAGAGCGGTGAAGTGTTGATGAGTGGCACCTTTGAGACCATGCTCGAAGGTCGCGTCTACACAAATCTGCTCAAGCTGCGACGCAACGGCGCGCCGGACACCACGTGGACACCGCGCGTACGTTTTGTTGGTGACGCAATACCTGCCCCGCGCGGCGGTGTCTTACTCAGTGGCACATTCACCAACGAACGCGGCGAAGCGCTCGCCGCGACACATGCGCTTGTCAATTACGCGACGGCGGCGATCACCTACATCGATTGGTCGCGGCTTGGAACATTCGGCGGCGCAGTCTACGACGGCGATCGCTACATTTATGCATCAGGCGTTGCAAGCGGTCAAATGCGACCGGAAATTCGTCGCTTCGACGTCGCGCAGAACGCGTTTGATCCCGATTGGCGCATCGAACTTCCGAACGTCGTGCCGGGCGGTGCGTATCGCTATAGCGGACTGAGGCATGTTGATCGAGGCGCGCTTTGGATAATGATCGCACCACAGAATTGCTTTGGCGGTCAATGCGGCTCCGTGCGGGCGCTGCGCTACGACATTGAGCAAGGCAAGGTGCCGCGCGCAACGCTCCTGCTGCCAGTCTACTGGCTCGACAACGGACGATTTTGGGTGCGCGAACCATATGCCTACAGCGGGGACTTTCGCTACGCGCTCGATGGCAACCCGATTCGCACCGACGTGCCGCTGGAGCTAACGCCATCGTCGCCCGCGTCCGGGTGGCGGCTCGAAGATCGGGGCTATCAGCAGCTTGTCAGCGTTACCGACGCGCACGCTTACGCTCGCGTTGGCGGCGTCATTCTGAGGGCACGACTCGATGGCTCTGGTGCTACTGAAAGCGACTGGAAAATCGACTCCCCGCTCGGCGCGTCCGGCGATATCGTCGTCAACGATGCCGATATCGCGCCGCTCCCCGCGCTGCTCTTGAATTCTGGATGGGATCCGTTCGATCCAACGAGCGAATCGAGCCTATCAATCGCGCCGCTCGACCCACGCGGCAACAGCCCTCGCGAGGTCGTCGAGTATTACCACGCAGGCATTGATCGCTACTTCATCACCGGCGTGCCGAGCGAACAGGCGGCGCTTGATGCCAATCCGTCGCTCGGTTTGGCACGCACCGGCATGCGCTTTATGGCGAAAGAAGCGTATGTTGTAGAGGCGGGACTCAACCCGGTCTGCCGCTTCTATTCGCCGCCGAATGCGGGTGGTAGTAACTCGCACTTTTTCGCGCAGGGTGAGACCTGCCAGTGGGGGCGACTCTGGTCGAATCTGCGACCGGAGGGCTACGACTTTTCGGTGGTACCGCCAACGGGCGGTAGTTGTCCGTCGTCAGCGCCCGTCCCGGTGACTCGTGTGTTCAATAACCGCGCCGCGAGCAACAACGGCAATCATCGCTATGTCGTGAGTACGACAAGCAAACTGCGAATGCTCGCACGCGGCTGGGTTGATGAGGGCGTCGTATTTTGTGCAAGCGCTGTTGTAGATACGCCGAGCTGATTCGGCGACGCGATCACACCACCCGCGGTTCCGCGTCGAGCGAAATACCAAACTTCGCCTGAACATCGGCGCGAATCGCTTGCGCGAGCGACCAGATTTCGGCACCAGTTGCGCCGCCGTAATTGACGAGCACGAGGGCGTGTTCAGCATGGACACCGGTTGCCCCAATGCGCTTACCTTTCCAGCCGCATTTATCTATCAACCAACCTGCGGCTATTTTTGATTTCTCGCCAAATTTATAAGGGCGAAGATCGGGAAAGTTTTCTTTGATTTGCTCAGCGACGCTGTTTTCTACGATTGGGTTCTTGAAGAAACTACCCGCGTTACCAATCACCGCCGGATCGGGTAGTTTTCGGCTGCGAATCGCGATCACTGCGTTGGCAACATCGCGTGCGCGCACCTCGGCCGTCGGCACCTGCATCGCCGCGAGTTCGTTCTGAATGTCGCCGTAGCTGAGTTGTGGCGTGAAGCGCCGGGAGAGGCGAAACTGAACGCGGGTGATCACGAAGCGGTCGCGCGGATTTTCAGCGTCCACCTGCTTGAACACGCTGTCGCGGTAGCCGAATGCGCATTGCTCGCGGGTGAACGATCGCTCGCTGCCGTCGGTCACATCGACCGCGATGACCCGTTCGCACGAGGCTTTGATTTCGACGCCGTAGGCACCGATGTTTTGCACGGGTGCCCCGCCGACATAGCCCGGGATCAGCGCCAGATTTTCGAGTCCAAAATAGCCCTGCTCGATCGTCCACATAACAAACGGATGCCACGGCTCGCCCGACATCGCCTCGACCACGACC
>JAAFJI010000108.1 GCA_013298045.1 Betaproteobacteria bacterium | reverse complement strand
TTTTGAACCGGAACCGGTGCTGGGTCACAGTTTGCGACCACCGACCAGTCCTGGACGAAGCCTTCAAAGCCGTTGCTGTTGTCGGTCACGGTCAGTGTCCAGATGCCGCTCCCGTTCGAGCCTGCGAGCGCCGCCGCGCCGGAGACGACATTGACGGAACCTGCGACTGCCGGAAGCGCGCCCTCAATGCAGGAATTCGCAGCTGCGCCGCCTGAGCCGACGAAGGTTGCCAACACGTCATCGCCGGCGCAGCCGCCGACGAATGCACCAGCGGGCTGGTTCAAGAGCACCGCATTTCCGGCGGGACCGGCGACGCTAATCGTTAAATCGCCGACGTTGTCGTGCACGAGGTTCACACGGATGCCAAGACCGCGAGACAGACCGTTGCAGGTAACGACCGGTGCAGTAAAGGTGGAGCTGTAGGGCGTGCTGATCGGAAAGTCTGGAATCGTGCCCTGGCAGTTCGTGCCGCCATTGGCTGCGCAGCTCGCCTCAGATTGCGAAAACGCGCTTGTCGAAAGTGTCGCGGCCGCGAGCAGCGCGCTGAACAGGAAGAGTTTGGAATGTTTCATGCGACTCTCCTTTAGAAGCGATACCGCAGTTGTGCGGCAAGCGGCTGATCGGCGCTGTAGAGTCGCACGGCGCCGGTTGACGCCGAGAACCGCCCGGTTGCGCTGTGCTGCACGCTCACAAACGCCTGCCGACGCGACACAATGGTGCCGCTGCTTGACGCGCTCTGACCGGTGAACTGATTGAAGTTGAGGATCATGTGACCGAACGCAAATGGCGTAAGAGGCGTTGTCGCCACACGCTGCGCGACCACCGGAAACGCGGTATTTACTGTGTTGGCGGGACGCGCGTTGGAGCCGACCCCGATGATCGGCGAAACCGAAACCTGTTCGGATTCGTCAAACGCCAGAACCTCGCCCAGCGCAATCGGGAACGGTGCGGGTGTATTGCCGCACACAGCCGGCGCGACAACCTGTCCCGGGTCTTGCCAGACGATGAAATTGGTGCCGCCGGTAAAGGTACCGCCATTGAGATAGCGCGCATTCCAAATCGTGCCGAGCGGTTCGCGATTGTCTGCGGCAGAGTTGGCGACATGACGCCCGTAGAACGTCGGCTCTCCGGATGTTGAAGAAATCGGGTTGGTCGCAGACGCCTCAATGTGAACCAGCGGCTCGGTGGTTGCGAAGCCTTGACCGCGGTCAATCACTGTATATGAACCGACCATTACGTTTTGGTTCGTGGCATCTCCTGTGCCGCCGGGGCTGAAGTATCCCGAGACCGACGGATTGTTTGGTGTGCAGTTGTTTACCGTGTCAATCGTCATGTAGCCGCGCGCGCGACCGTCTCCGTATGCTTTGCCGCCACAGGATCCACCGAAGGTCGTACTCGCAAGCCCGGTGTGCGCGTTTCGCATTGCAGTGAGGTCTGCGGCGGGCATGAGCGTGGTGTACGGGAGAATGCCGCCGCAGCTCGCGAAATTGATGTCTTGCGAAAAAAGACCCTTCGGCGAAATGGTGTTGCTCGGATCCTGTCCGGCGCTCGCGGTTCGCGGCAAATGTCCTTTGAACACCAAGCGCAAATCAATTTCCGACGTATCGTAACCCGTTAAGTAGATTAGGAACGACTTGGTAGGAATGCCCCAATCCGTCCACAGCGTGACATTGGCTAGGATCGCCGTCGCCGAAGCGTTCGACAGCCGAACGCTCGTTTGCGGGCCGTTGCCGTTGTTCAAATCGACCTCAAAGTAGGGCAGTAGCAACGTCGCGGCAGGCACGTTGTCGTTTGCGCCGATGACGGCTTGCGAGGGCGACGCGCTCGCCATTGCAAGCAGCGCGCAAAGGCCGATTGCAAATCGCTGGCAGAGTCTGTATAGGGCAGAGTGCAGATATAGTTTCATGGGTGTACTCGATTTACTGCGTGCTCGGAGGAAATGGCGGGAAAGTCGTGTTTATCACCCCTGGGGTGCCCACGTGGTTTAACGGGAACGCCATCGCCCCTGAGCGCAAACCCGTTGCGCCGCCGCGCGGGCGGCGAACCGACGTCACCAATGCCTGTGTTGCCGTCGGATCGGCGAATTCAACGTCTGCGTTCCCGCCGATCGCGGTTCTAAGCGAGATGTACATCTGCCCCAGTTTTCCGTTGCTGGTCATGCCCGTTGCCGCATTTGTGATCGGGTACGAGCCAATCGGCGTGCCGAACAGGGTTCCGACAGTTGCTCCGTCTGGCTTTGAATCGAATGTGAACGCGCCGGCCCCTTCCATGCCCATCGGTTGCGGGCTGGGCGCGCTGCCACAGGTGAACCCGACCGACGAGGGATTCAAGGCGATTCGCGTATCGCGCCAAACCTGAAGTTCGGTGCTGTCGCGATCGAGTTGCGTGACCCAAAGTGTCGCGAGACCCTCGCGATGGTCAACGTCGGTGGCGTTCACGAAACGCCCGTAGAAAGAGTACGTGCCTGGCACTGCGGATTGACTAAACGAGCGTGCTTCGATCATGGTCGCTAGATCGCCATAGACCGTGTTTCTACTTGGGTCGACAATCATGTAGTCGCCCCAGAGCGTGTTTTGCCGGGTGGCGGTGTTGTCGCTGAAGTAGACGGCCGCGCCATCGGCGGGCGTTGCATCCAAGCAAGAGTTCACGGTATCCATCGTGATGTAGCCGCGAGCGACACTGTCGCCTTGGGTCATGCCAACACACTGCCCGGCACTGATGCCACGAAGGGTGCCGTTAGGCACCGCCGCACCGGTAAGCGCGGCGCGAAGATCGGCGACGGTGTTCGCAGCCAGCGCAGCGATCGGGAGCGTGCTGGTGCCTGGAGACACACCACTGCAAGAAGCGAAGTTAATGTCCTGCGAGAAAACGCCCTTTCGAGAGAGGGTGTCGGTTGGGTCCTGCCCAGCCGACGCGGAGGTTGGAAGCACGCCGTTGATGACATCGCGCATATTGAACGAGGCAACGTCGTAGCCAGTCAAGTAGATCGGGAAGCTATACACCGGGAGATTGGCGTTGCTCCAGACGGTGGCTCGCACCAATATTGCGGTCGCCGACGTGTTGGTCACCGATATAAGCGTGCTTCGTCCCGACGTATTGGCGAGGTCAACCTCGAAATACGGTATGAGTACGGTTGCGGCAGGCACAGCATCGATTGCGTTGTAGACGGCCTGCGCCGACGTGCTCACGAGCGATGCGGTTGCGCCAAGACCAAAGCCCACGGCGCAGCCGAGTGATTTGAGATATCGCAGCATGAAAGTCCCCGAAAATTGATACACACGTTTTGTGGCGCGCTCCGGTACTTTGAGGAGACTTCGCCATCGCTAGGTAAATATAAGAGTAACGGAGCTGAAATTTAGGAACTTTCGCAAGTTTTTTTGGACAGGGATAAGAATTGTCGCGGCTAGGAAACGCTGCGCGGAGGGTCGGCGATTGCGCGAGAATGTCGCAAAACCCCGTTTCCGGGGGCATCCATCTCGAACGGGGAAAAGTTTCAGGTGCGTATTTGTGTGATCGGTGGCAGCGGCTTTATTGGAAGCCGTTTGGTGGCAAGCTTGTTGGCTCAAGAACATGAGGTGACGATTTTTGATCGCGCGCCGAGTGCTCTTTTCTCTGACCGTCAAACGCTCGCCGATGTGCGCGACCTGGTCGCCTTGAAGCAAGCGCTTACTGGCTGCGAATGTATCGTTCAACTTGCCGCCGAACATCGAGACGATGTGCGTCCCGCGTCGCTTTACGCGGAAGTCAATGTCGGCGGCGCGGAAAACATCGCGCGCGCGGCCGCGAGCAAAGGCGTTCGGCGGATCGTATTCGTCAGCACCGCTGCGGTCTACGGTCTCAACGCACGGAATACCGAGGAGTCGGCGAGCCTCTCGCCCGTCAGTCCGTACAGCCAAAGCAAAGCCCGCGCCGAGGCGATTTTCAGCGACTGGCAACGCGACGAACCCGACCAGCGAATGCTCGAAATCCTGCGACCGGTGGTCGTGTTCGGCGAAGGCAATCGCGGCAACGTACACAACTTGATTGAACAGATTCGCCGACGCAGATTCGTGATGGTGGGCGACGGCCGTCATGTGAAATCGATCGCATACGTTGAAAACGTCGTCGATTTCATGTTGACGCGGCTCTCACTGCCGCCGGGTATTCGCATCCACAACTATGTGGATACCCCTGATTACCCGGTCCGCGAGCTCGTTTTATTAATACGCCGAGAGCTCGGTTTACCTGCTGAGATCGGTTATTCATTGCCGCAATGGCTTGCGCTGCTGATTGGCTACGGCTGCGACGCTGCGGCGGCAATCAGTGGTCGAGCGATGCCGATTAACAGCGATCGGGTGCGCAAGTTTTGCGCCGATACCCAGGTCGCCGCCACCGCGTTGGAGCAAAGCGGGTTTGTGCGCCGCTACAGCATTGCCGAGGGCTTCAAGCGCACCATTGCTGCACTACCCGAAGCGCCGACCGATCGGCGCGACTAGCGCGCTGTTTGCGGCTTCGCCGGCAGGAAGAGCTCGGGCTCAACACTCACGCCGTTTAAGAACACCGACCAATGCAGATGCGGCCCGGTGGCGCGACCGGTGCCACCGGAGCGCGCGATGGGCTCGCCCTGTTTCACGCGATCGCCGTTTTTTGCGATGAATTCGCTTAAGTGGCAATACATGGTGATGAGTCCACTGCCGTGGTCGACGAAGAGTCCCTTACCGCAAAAGTAGTAGTCGCCGGTGTCCACAACGATGCCGTCGCCCGGGGCGATCACAGTTGAGCCGGTCGCAACCGCGACATCGAGTCCCGCGTGGGGCGAGCGCGGCTGGCCGTTCAAAACTCGCGCCACACCGAAGCGGCTTGAGAGTGGACCGTTTGCGGGGATGATGAATGCGGCGCTGGTCTCGGCATCGGCTCGCCAGGTGTTGCGCACCAATTTCAAATGACTCGATTCGCGCTCGATTCGGGTCATGACCTCAGGCGGCGGATCGACCATCGCGCGATCAAGCTTGAGCTTTTGCACCGGATAAGACTTTGCTTTGACGCGAAAGGACTGTGTGCTTGTCGCGCCGCCGGTTTCGACCGAAATCTGCTGCTCGCCCGGGGTGGTCGAAAGGGCAATGCCGACGACCGCGACCCAGTCGCCGCCGCGACGGGCGACCCAGAGCTTCGCGCCGTCGCGACTTGCGGTCGGAGCAGGGCTCGCGGCGTCACCCACTTTCACCAGCGCGACGCCGCCCGGAACGCGAAGCTCGCGCGGGAGCGCGGCCTGCGCGATTGGCGCGATGCAAAGCACAAGTGCGAGTCCAACAAATCGCCTTCGCAAGTTGCGCAGGTGAGCGAAACGCACGACTTTCATTTTGGCGCAGCGGTATTCATGGCACGCAAGCGATCAAGCCACGGTTTCCAGTCGATCGGACCCTCGTCGAAACGCTTTTTCAGATTCGCCAGGACGTTCGGCCACGACTTTGTGAAGTAGTCGAAAGTTTTATCCCACTCGCCGCCTTCGCCCCAGCCGGTGTGATGCAGGCGAACCTCGGTTTCGCTCGCGCCTTTCTCGACAAAGCGCAGCACGACCACCGTGCGTTGTTTGCGCGCTTCGGCCAGATGCGGCGGAGCGTTCCAGGTGAAAGAGAGCATCTTGTTTTCTTGCAACGCAAGGAAGCGCATGTCGTCGCCGCCCTTGAGCCCCGGCGCTGCGAGTGGGTTGATGTGCATTTCAAACAAGCCCCCAACGCGCGGTTCGACCACCGCATCGGGTGCGAAAAAACTCACGACGCCGTCGCGGGTGGTGAACGTTTTGTACACCTCTGCGACGCTTGCCTTCACCGTCACCGAGAGGTTAATCGCGCGCTCTGGCACGGGCGGTGAGGATGCTGGTTGCGCGCCGAGCCGGGTTGCAAAGAGCGCCAAGCCGCTCGCGAGCCCGGTTGCGATCCACGTTTGCATCGATATTGGGTTGTTGCTGCGGCAATTCATGATTGGTCCTTCATTTGGGTTTAGCTTTTATGCTTATTGCCCCATAAAATATAGAAAAAGCGTGAATTATCTACCGTATAAACAAATATAAAAAATTCACGATAAACAATATTTATTGGGGCATAAGAGAACAAAGCTGTATTCATTCTGAAGCGAGAACATGTACCGCATTCCCATGTAAATCAAATATTTACGCGTGGTTGGTTAAGGTTAATGTCGTCGAACACCGACGCCAGAATACAACTTTTTGCCAGCACGATGAAACTGATCGTCCATGACGATGTCATACTAAATGTGGGTTGAGAGATGTCGCGCGAGGCGCTAGCTCATCGCTCCACCCACTGCCTGGTTTCGGGGTTCCAGTGTTTCCGGGGGATTCGTCACCGCGCGTTGCCACGCCGTTGGTCGCACGGTCTACAGCTTGCAAGAGGAGATCATCATGCTCAAAAATTCCTTTCTCGGTCGCCGGGATGACGCCGCCGCGCGTGACGCCGTCGCTCGACCTTCGCTCGACGCGCCGCTCTATCCGCCCAAAAGCGATGCGCCGCCGTTGCAGGCGGTTGCGGTTTCGACCAATCATGTGGCTGCCTCGCCCGTCGCCGCACGCAGCGAGCTCGATCAGCGTGTTCCAAGTGGCGCGGGCGTCGTCAATGGTGCGAACGGTGCGAATGGTGCGACTGGCGTAAATGGGTCGGTCGCGTCCGCAGGCAATCTCAACGGACCGCGATTGACGGTCGGGCCGAACATCAAACTCAAGGGCGCGGAAATCAACGACTGCGACACGCTCGTCGTCGAAGGACATGTCGAAGCCTCGATGGACAGCAAAGCACTCGAAATCTTGAAGAGCGGTTCGTACGACGGCACGGTGAGCATCGATATCGCCGAAATTCACGGCAAATTTTCGGGAAACATTACCGCGCGCAAAAAACTGATCGTGCACGCGACCGGTCACGTGACCGGGGTCGTTCGCTACGGCTGCCTGCTCGTGTCGGAGGGTGGCATCGTGAGCGGCGACGTCGCCTCGCTCGACAGTAAAGTCGATTCGCAGGCGAACCTGTTTGCGGGCTATCCCTCTTCGCGTGGCCCGACAGTCAGTGCCACCGCAAAGCCAGGCGTGGTCGAGCATGTTCGCGCTTGATCTTGCCGACCGCCGCCCAGTGCAACTCGCGCTGGGCTCGCGCACGAGCCGAAGGTCTCGCAGCCGCAGACGTTTTTTGTGGTGGTGGGAATTCGAAAGCGAGCTCAAACGCCGACTCGCGCTGGAAGTATTGATGCAAAGGCTCTTTGCAATCGGCATCGAGCCGACCGCGCAGTAGCGCTCGCGGTTGGGCTCGGCGCCCATCCGACGCCCCGATTCGAGGGGCTGATGCAGAATGTCGGTCATCGTCCGCTACGGACATTCGATCGATGCTGTAATGCAAGAGACGCCCCCCGACCCAATTCCGGTTGACTCCCCGAACCCAGTCGAACGCGAGTCCGATCGGCCACCCGAAGCCGCTCCGGAACGCGTGCAATTTGAATTCACGGGCAGCGGCAGCGAGTACTTCAAAATCTGGATCGTTAACGTCCTGCTCACGATTCTCACGCTCGGCATTTATTCCGCGTGGGCGAAAGTGCGTCGGCTTCGCTACTTCTATAACAACACCCGTTTGGCCGGGTCAAGCTTTGACTTTCACGGCTCGCCGGTGGCGATCCTCATCGGCCGCGCAATCGCGGTGATCCTGATTCTGCTGCTGCAAGTGCCGTTTCTAAATCTGGCCGTATTGCTGCTCTACTTGGGCGCGCTGCCGTGGCTGTTGTATCGCTCGTTTCGATTCCATCTGGCCAATACGAGCTATCGGAACCTTCGCTTTAATTTCGCAGGTGCGGTTGGCGGTGCATACCGAGCGCTCGCCTTGCCGCTGGGCATCGTGCTCGGTGCCGCCGCGCTCGGTGGTCTGCTGGTCGCGATCGGCGGTATTGCAGGAAAGATTTTCGGGATCGCCATCATCGTCATCGCCGTGCTCTCGCTCTACGTGCTGGGTCCTTACCTTCAATTTCGGATGCGGCGGTATTTCACGCAGGGCGCGGAGTTGGGTGCGAGCGGTTTCGCCTTTCACGTCAAAGCGCTCGAATATTACGTGCCCTACGCCGTTGCCTTCGCGTTCATGATGTTGCTCGGCGCGCTGCTCTCCGGCGTGCTCGCGGTGGTGGCAGGCGTCAGCATGGGCGATTTGACCGATCTGAAGGACCTGGAACACAAGAGCGTCGGTGCGATGGTTGTGCTCTTTGGTCTGATCGCATGTTTTTACTTCGCAATGCTCGCCATCGGTCCGATCATCATCGCGATGGTGCAAAACGTGGTGTGGCGCGGCACCTCGCTTGCCGAGAAACGGTTTCACTCCGATCTGCGAGTGCCCGGCTTCGTAAAGTTGTGGATGATCGTGACTTTCTTGACCATCATCACGCTTGGACTCTATCGACCCTTTGCAGCGGTGAAGCTCGCGAAGATGCGGGTCGAAGCAATGGCATGGACCGGCGCGCCGGACGACATGGTCGCGATTCTGCGAGCCGGTAATCAGCGCGCGGTGGGCTCCGAGGTCGCCGATTTGATGAACGTGGACATCGGTATCTAGGCGCGCCCAGACATCATGTTAAGCGCGCGCTATTTCCCGGCGACCGGTGCAGCAAAAGCGATTGCTGCGCAGATCGCGCTTACCGATCGTGGCGACGCCCTGACGGTCCAAATCGACGCCGATACGCCGCCGTTTTCCATCGCATTGACCGATCTCGACATCTCGGAGCGCTTCAGTCGTGCCACGCGAAGCGTCTATCTTCCGGACGGCTCAATGCTTGAAGTCGACGATGGGCTGGCGCTATCGAAGTTACTGGGCGAAAGCGTTCGCCGCGATTCGTGGGTGACACGTCTGCAACACAGCTGGCGCGCCGTGCTGATTTCATTGGTCGCGAGTGTGTTGCTCGCGCTGATCGCCTATCGCTGGGGCTTGCCAGTCGCCGCCGATCAGCTTTCGCAACGGGTGCCAGCGACATGGACCGCCGCACTGGATCGCGCAGTGCTCGCACAATTCAAAACCATGGGTGGGCTCGAAGCCAGCGCGCTCTCGCCCACCGAGCAGGCGCGACTGCGCGCGAAGTTCGACGCACTTGTGGAGAGCGAGGCGACACGCGCGAGCCTGCCCGAAGCCAGTGCGTTAGCAAAGCCAACGATCTACTTCCACAAAATGGGCAGCGTGCCGAATGCGTTTGCGCTGCCCGGCGGATCAATCGTGTTCTTCGATGGGCTCGTGAGTCTTGCGGGCGACGATGACGCGCTACTTGGCGTGTTTGCACATGAATACGGCCACGTGATTCATCGTCACGGCTTGCGAAACCTGCTGCGCACGGCGGTCATCTCGGCGGTCGCCGCATGGTATTTCGGCGACTTCACGGCGCTCGCCAACGCAGCGATCCTGGTAAGCCAATTGAGCTATTCGCGAGCGTTTGAAACCGAAGCCGACGAAACTGCGCTGAGGCTTTTGCGTGTGAATGGCATCAAGACGCAGCCGCTCGCTGCGCTCTTCCGAAAAATGCGCGACTTTGAGAAAGCGCCCGCCGCGACAAACTCAAGCGATGCAGTGAGCGACGCCGCAAAGACCGAGCAGAAGCGCCCGTCGCGCTTCGCCATCCCGGAATTTCTAAGCACGCACCCGGATATCGATTCGCGAATCGAGCGCTTTGAGCGCGAGGCAGCGAAATAGCCGTCGCCGGTGCGGGCGAGCGTGTTCGAATCGTCTTTTCTTACCGCTCAAAAAGCGGCTTGTACGACTCGCGCAGCAGGTTTTTCTGCACCTTGCCCATCGCGTTTCTGGGAAGGTCGGCGACCACGAACACGCGCTTTGGCACTTTGAAATTTGCGATTTTTGTTTTGAGTAGCGCAACAATCGCATCGGCGTCGAGCGTCGCGCCCGATTCCGCAACGACGACCGCGACCACCGCTTCGCCAAAATCCGGATGCGGCACGCCGATCACCGCGCTCTCCGCAACGCCCGACATTTCGTTGATGTAGCCCTCAATCTCGGCTGGATACACGTTGTAGCCGCCGCTGATGATCAAGTCTTTGCTGCGCCCGACGATCGTGACGTAGCCGCTCGCATCGATTTTGCCGACGTCGCCGGTTTTGAACCAGCCGTCGGCGGTGAATTCTTCTTTCGTTTTCTCCGGCATCCGCCAGTAGCCTGAAAACACGTTCGGACCGCGCACTTCGATGCCGCCGATTTCATCGATCCCGCAGCGCGCGCCTTGATCGCTCGACACGCGAACGCCGACGCCAGGCAGTGGAAAGCCCACCGTTCCGCCACGACGCGGACCGTCGGCTTCGAGATAGGGATTCGAGCAAAGCATGTTGGTTTCGCTCATGCCGTAGCGCTCCAGAATGGTTTGACCGGTGCGTTCGCGAAACGCGTTAAACGTTTCGATCAGAAGCGGCGCAGACCCGGCGACGAAGAGCCGCATCTTCGCGCACGCCTCTCGCGTGAGCCGTGCGTCGGCGAGCAAGCGCACGTACAGCGTGGGAACACCCATAAACACTGTCGCCCTATGAAGGTTCGCGATGACGCCATTTACATCAAATTTCGATAGCCATATTAATTTAGCACCGGAAAGCAAAAAACAATGGCTCGCAACGAATAAGCCATGAACATGAAAGATCGGCAACGCGTGAATCAACACGTCACGGCTAGACCAGCCCCAGTAGTCGACCAGGGTCTCTGCGTTCGAGCGCAAATTGCCGTGCGAGAGCATTGCGCCTTTGCTGCGCCCGGTGGTGCCACTGGTGTAGAGGATCGCCGCGAGATCGTCGGCTTGCTTCGTGGCAATTCGATGCGTGCTCGGTTGTGTCACTGCCGCATCGATCAAGGTTCCAATGCCGTCTTCGTCTAGCGTGAAGACATGGGCGACGCCTGCGCGCCGTGCAATCGGCTCGGTCCAAGCGTAGTTTCGCGTGCTACAGACGAACACCGACGGTGCAGCATCGCCGATGAAGTATTCGATTTCGCCCGCCTGGTAGGCCGTGTTGAGCGGCAGGTATACGTAACCCGCGCGCAGCACCGCGAGGTAGAGCAGAAGCGCCTCCACGCTCTTCTCGGTCTGCGCCGCGACTCGTGCACCCGGCGCCAAGCCAAGTGAATCGAGTAGATTTGCGAGCTGTGCGCTCGTCTGGTCGATTTCCTGCCAGTTGATCTCGCGCACGATTTCTCCGTCGCCTGGATTGGCGACTTCGATTGCGACTTGGGATCGATCTGCGGGAAACTTCTCGTGGACGGCGGCGAACAGGTTGGCGTTGGGCATTGGCGGGGCAGGCAGGGTAGGCGATGGGCGCGACCCCAGGCGGTCGCAAACAATGAGAATCTACATCCCCAGCCGCCGTTTGATCGCGGCAATATCGTTTTTGAGCGCGTCATTGGCGCGCTGCAATTCGGCGATGCGTTCATCGCGAGCGGCGAGGGCTTTGCGTTGCACTTCGAGTTTCTGGTTGAGTCCTTGGATGGCGGCGAAGGCGATGCCATCGGCGTCTACGGTGCTAATGGCGCGTTCGTTGTCGCCGAGACCAAAGCTTGCTTTGAACGCCTGAGCGGTCGGACCAATATGGCGCACCGCTGCGTCTTGCGCTTTGTATCGCCAGCTCGTAATTGGAATGCGCACCAATTTTTCGAGCACCGCGCGCACGTCCACCTTGGCGAACGCGGTTTTTGAGTTGACGTCGGACAGCGTATTCCACGCACCCGCGCCGGCCGGTAAGGTGGCACCGGTGTAGCTCCCGCTGGTGCCCCCGGTGTAGAAGCTCACGCCGCCGCGCGCGCGGGCGACGAAGGCATCGGCGAGGGGACACTCGACCACCGCGTTTAATGTGTCGCCCCATACGAAGCAACCGTCCTTGTTGGCGCTCGCCTGGGTGCCGCTTGCGTAACTTCCGATGCCGCTTGCGAGGTTGCCCTGTCCGCCGCCGATTTGGCTGTAGGCGCCGCTTGCTGTGTTGGCGAAACCGCCTGCGACCACCGCGTAGCTGCTGGATGCGTTGTTGTTCGAGCCACCGGTGATCACCGCGTTGGCACCCGGCACGGTGTTCGCGTTGCCGCCGCCGATGAAACTGCGCAGGCCGTTGGCGACGTTCTGGCTGCCGCCCGCGATCACCGCGAAGGAGTTGAGCGCGCTGTTGGTGTCGCCACCGAGTACCGCAGCGGTAAAGCCGCTCGCGTTGTTGGAGTTGCCGCCGCCGACCACGCTGTTGGTGCCGCCTGCGATGTTGTTGTTGCCGCCGCCGACGGTTGCGAATGCGGCAAACGGTGCATCGTTGGCATTGCCAGTGACGTTGCCGTAGCCGCCGCCAATCGAGCCATAGTGGCCAAGTACCCGG
>JAAFJI010000107.1 GCA_013298045.1 Betaproteobacteria bacterium | reverse complement strand
CGGTACCGTTGTTTCCAAAAGTGGAGTCGAGTGTGCCGTCGTCGTTGAAGCGAGCGGCGCAGTAGCCGCTGAAACAGAAACCACCTAGGACAACCCTTCCTTCCGCTGTAATTGCGATCGCGGAAGCTATATTGGTACCTGAGATCGCCTGCGCTGTTGCGTATCCGACCGCGTTAAAACTCGTGTCGAGAACTCCGTCTCTCGTAATGCGAGCTACGCACAATGCATTCAAGCACCAACCTGCGAGGAGAGTTCTGCCTTCAAAGTCAATCGTGCTTGAGTACGCAATGCTCGGCGAGAGTTGAAGGTCGAGAACGCTTTTTCCAGTTCCATTGAAGCTTAGATCAAGTGCACCATCGTTTTCGTAACGGACTACACAAAACTTGCCATCACAGTTACCGGTAAGAACAATTTTGTTGTCTCCCTGAACGTGCGCACCAACCGCCTCGTCGTTTCCGTCGCTGACTGCGGTGACAACAGAGCCAATGTTTCGGAAACTTGTATCGGGGACTCCGTTGCGCGTAAATCGCGCCGCACAGAAGTCAACATTGACAATGCCGTTACATTTGCCTGCGACTATTACTTTTCCATCGCTTTGGAGAGCAATTGCATTAGCAAAATCTGAACTTGGTGGAGCACCAACAGAGACAAACGCTTTACCCGTCCCGTTAAACGACGTGTCGAAGTCGGTTGGAGACGCAAATGTGATGTCAGCGAACATCACCGCTGCGAGCAAAGCGTAAGCGGGTATTCTGTTTCTGGGCGGTTGCAGATTCGAGCTCATAGCGAAAGTTCTTTTGCCTAATAGTGGCAGCATGCGGTGGACAAGCGCATTCAAGCTGCAGGTGATGCGTCTCACAAAACGGAACAAATCTCGCACACGCGAAACAAGTATGCCGTCCGTGCGTCAATTTTCGTCTTCATGCTAAACGTAACAACAGATTTTTCCCACACGCCTGCGCATACTTCCGCAAAGTAGTAATCGACGGTGAATGCTTTCCGGTCGCAAGCGAGCGCTCTAGGCGCGCGATCGCGGGCGCGTGCGTGCCCATGCGCTCGGCGAGTTGTGACTGCGTGAGTCCGGCATCGTGGCGAGCTTTGAGGAGCGCGTCCAGCAGTTCGCCTTCCTCGCGTTCGATGCGCTCGACCTCTTTGCGAACGCCGGGGCGCTTCATGAGCTTTGCGATGACTTCGTCGTGTTGGTTACGTGTTGGCATGTTTGATCTCCTTCATGCGTGAGATAGCAAGTTTGAGTTCTTTCGGTGGCGTCTTTTGTGTTTTCTTCACGAAGCTGTGCAGCACCACAATACGCTTGCCGATCAGCGCGCAGTAGAAAACGCGGGCGATGCCTTCGGCGCCTTTCAGTCGAAGTTCGAACAGTCCGTCGCCGAACGCCTTCGTGTGCGGTTCGCCCAGGTTCGGGCCGATTGCGACCATGCGTCGAGTGAGCACCACGTATCGCGCGGCGAGCGTGTCGGGCAGCGCAAGAATCTCTTCCTGTACTGATTCATCGAAATACTGGATCGCATAGTCCATCAACTAAGTATAACAAATATGTTCATATTGTGGCGGACCAGCACTCGGGGAGCCGTGGGCGTTTTTGAACTACGCCACCGAAATCTCCCGCAATATCACCCGACTGTAAGTTTCCTGCGCGCCGGCTTTGTTGCGCAGGTACTCGGTGACGCTCACGAGGTCGTCTTGGTCGCGGCAGGCGACGCGCACGGCGTAGTCGAAGGAGCCGGTCATGAGTGTGGCGCTGTGAATTTGCGCGACGCCTTGCAGCGCCTTTTCGAACGCTGCGGCGCTCACGCCTTGGCGTAGCTTCACGTCGATTTGCGCTTCGAGCGGACGACCGAGTTTTGCGGGATTGACATTCGCCGTGATGCTGCGGATGGTGCCGTTCGCCTGCATTCGGCGCACTCGTTCGGCGGCAGCGTTCGCGCTTAAGTGAACGCCTTCGCCGAGCGCACTGAAGCTGATTCGACCGTCGCGTTGCAGAAGGCTGAGTATTCGTAGGTCAATTTTGTCCATCGCAGAGATTATGTCTGTGATTAGCCTGTTTATCCTGAGAAAAACGTGAAAAAGTGAGGCTTTCTCCGCTACAAAATAGATGGATTGCAGCTTTCTCGGAACTAAACGATGGACTTTTGGCGCATGGCAATGATTTCGACAGCAATGGCAGGGGTATTGATTTCGCAAAGCGCATCCGCGCAGAGACCGATGCAAGCTGTAGCGACATCGATTACTGCTGAAGATGTACGGCTTGTGGTTAGCGCAGCTAAGCGAGAGATGAACGCGCGCTATGTGTTCGAGGATGTCGCGCAGCAAGCAGGCGCGGCGCTCGACACAGCCATGGCGTCGGGCGCTTACGCGGCTATTAGCGATCCCATAAAGCTCGCGGCGCAATTGACGACTGACGTTCAGCGCGTCACTCGCGACAAACACATTCGCGTTCGCTACAGCGCAACGCCGATTCCAGAGCGCACCGACACGCAGCAGCAAAGCGCAGAAGAGATCGCGGCTGAAAAAGCATCCGAAGCTCGCGGTAACTTTGGCGTCGAGCGAGTTGAGCGGTTGCCGGGCAACCTTGGCTACATTGATCTACGCGGGTTTGCAACGATCGAATGGGCCGGTGAAACGATTTCAGCGGCGATGACCCTGATTGCGAATACCGATGCGCTGATTGTCGATTTGCGAAAAAACGGCGGCGGTGATCCACAAACCGTTTCCTGGATGATGAGTTATTTACTCGACGAGCGAACGCACTTGAACAGCTTCTTTCACCGTGAAGCGAATCGAACGTCGCAGTTTTGGTCGAACGAATTCGTACCGGGTAAAAAGTTCGGTGGCAAGAAGCCGATTTATGTGTTGACCTCGAAGCAAACGTTCTCCGGTGCCGAAGAATTTAGCTACAACGTGAAAGCGTTGAAGCGCGGAACCCTCGTCGGTGAGCGCACCGGCGGCGGCGCGAATCCGGGCGGCAGCGTTCGGCTCACCGCGCACTTCTCGATGTTCATTCCGAGCGGCCGAGCGATCAACCCGATTACGAAAACGAATTGGGAGGGCGTCGGCGTCGAACCGGACGTAAACGTCCCGGCCGAAGACGCGTTGCGCTCCGCGCAAATCCTCGCGCTAAAGAAACTGTTAGGCGACGAAACGAAAGCGCCCAGTGCAGATCGAATTCGTTCGCGGATTGCTGAGCTTGAACGGGAACCGTCAAAGCAGTAAGCGGGCTCATGCCCTGCACTTTTCCGGCTTAACAAATCTGGTGACAGGTGTATGTCGAGACGATCGCCACGCGCAGAAACCGTCTCAGCGGCAATCCCGAGCATTGCGCTGCAGTTAGTCACGCAGTCCCCCCGAATTCGCAGGCGAGTAATGGGCGCTACACGAGCCGGTTGCATCGCGACTTTCTTTGCGATTGGGGTGCCTTAGAGTGCACCGACTGTTGCGTGCTGACAGATCCGCTCAGCCACAAAGACGTCGCGCGGCGATGACCCTACGGCATCAAAAGTTCGATGTAGGCCGCGATGTCCGGCGCGCTGCTTCGGGCTGCGCCGTTTGCCACAGCGTCGCCTACGAGCGAGTCGCCGCGCAACCCTAGCAAGTAACGCAATACGAGTAGGCCGTCCGTTGCGAAGCGAACCTGTCCATCGCCGTCGATGTCGAGCGCGGGGAGGATCGCGTTGAGTCGCGCGATCACTTCGGTCGCATCCGTAATCGCGGCATTCACTGATAGCGCGTCGCCGATGAGCGCACTTCCCGTGAACCCCGCCAAGTACCGCGCGATCAACAGCCCGTCGGTGCCACCATCGTAGCGCTGCGTCGGCGTGCTTTGATCGACGTTGAGCGTCGCCCCAGGTGCCCCATCGTAAGCCGCCTTCACGTCGATGCGACCCCAGCCATACGCATTGTTCGGAACGGTGGTTAACGGGCTGCCACAATTTGCGGTGTCGGTTCGCCGTACGGCGGTGCGTTTAAGCGCGCGCTTGATCGCATCGGGGTTGCCTTTCAGCGAGGGATATGCCGACATCAGGAGCGCCGCAGCGCCTGCGACGTGCGGACCAGCCATCGATGTGCCGCTCTTTAAGTCGTACCCACTCGTCGGCACGCTCGATCTCACGTCTTTACCAGGTGCCGCGATATCGGGCTTCATTCGCCCAGAGCCATCCACCGTGACTGGCCCGCGACTCGAAAAACCGGCGAGCAAATCGGTGCTCGACACACCGTATGTCGCAGCCACAGTAAACGACGCGTCGTAGATAGCGGCGGGATCGTCCACGCTGCTGCATCGCGAGCCCGCGTTGCCAGCGCTTACCACGACCAGTATGCCCGCCGCCTGAACGTTTTCAACGACAGTCTTCAACACGTTGACATTGGTGCAACCTTCCGACACCGGACATCCCCATGAATTGTTGATGACGTGCGGTGCCTTCGACGGGTCGGGATTATTGCCTGCGAGATCGGTTGGTGCGATGAACCACTGAAAGCATTCCGCATAGGTCGCGGGCGTGCCGTTGCCTTGATCCATGTTGCGGCAACCGATCCATTTCGCACCGGGCGCAACCCCGATTTGATTGCCCGCGCCATCATCGCCCACCATCGTGCCCATCGTATGCGTGCCGTGGCTACCGTCGTCACACGGCGCAATCGCGTTTGCGCCACACAACGGGCCGCCGCCCGTGTGGATCGCGTCATGCCAGTTGTAATTGTGATTCGCCGTCGCGCCATTCCAGCCGCGATACTTGCCTTTCAACGCCGGGTGATCCCACTGATAGCCGGTGTCTTGCCCACCAATTACGATGTTCTGCCCCGTAAAGCCGAGCGCCCAAAGCTCGTTCGCGCGGATGCGGGTCACGCCAGTTTCCGCAGCCGCGGTCGCGTTCGTTGCCTCTGCAGCCTTTCGAAGCGTCGTCGTGCTCACGTCGTCGGCAGGCCTCTGAAGTTGTACCGTCGGGTTCGCGGAGAGCCGCTTCACATCAGAGCGTTTCGATAACGCATCCGCCGTCGCCGCATCCGCCTGCACCAACACCATGTTCGCAATCCAAAACGGCCGATGCGTAACGCCACGCTCGCTAAGCCAGCGACGCAGCTCGCCTTGCGACGCGTCGGCATGCTTACGCAAAGTCTCATACACAAAACGACCGCGCTCCGTCTTGTCCGCAATCTCCGCCGCACGCGACAGGTCCGCTTGCTCAGGCAACTGCACAATCAACGGCACGGACGACTTCGTCGCGAATTGGTCTAGCACCCAAGCATCCGCCTTTGCTCGCAGGTCGGGCGAGGCTTGAAACGTCGCGGCGAAGAGTGGTGCAGCGAGCGTGCTTGCGACAAACGAGACGACGAGATACGCGACGGCGCGCGAGCGTTTCGCGGCAGGAACGTCTACGGTACTCACATGTATGTGCATAGGGGCAATCATCAGGCTTCCAGTGATGGGTGTCTGGTTGGAGAGACGGCTTACTGATCCAAGTTTATCGCCGCTATCTCCAAGCGCTCAAGAACGCCATCAACACATTCGCCGAATTGTCCGCGGCGACTTTGAAGAAGGTCTCGATTTCGTTTTCGCCTTTGCCGCCGCCCGCGAGATCGCTCAAGCTGCGAAACGCGATGTAGGGCACGCCGTTCGCATACGCGACTTGCGCAACGGCGGCGGTCTCCATATCGAGTACGTTCGCCTCAAACGTTTTGAACGTGTATTCGCGCAGCGCAGCGTTATCGACGAACACTTGCCCCGACACGCCATTGCCGCCCACCATGAAGCGCGGCTTCGTGGCTAAACAAACTTTCGCCGCATCGCAATCAGCGAGCGGCACATTCGTCATCGTTCGCGCGATGGCAAGCAATTTCGGATCAGCATCGAACCAAAACTTGCTTTCCTTCTTCCCGCTTTTCGTGAGCACGCCCACGGGCCGCGGATACCACATGCCAAACGCAGGCATCGTCGCATCCTTCATCCAACCGGGTGTCGCAAACTGCCCCGGCGCAACCTCGCGCGCCGCCAACGTTTCAAGATATTGCCCCCAACGCTCCGCCACCACCACATCGCCAATATTGAGCGCTGGATTCACCCCGCCCGCGATGCCGCTGAACACAATGTGCGTGACGCGAAACCGCTCCAACGCCACTGCGTATTCATCGACGCGTTCACCATGCTGATGCCGCTCAAAAACAGCACCACACGCTTCCCGCGCAACGTCCCAGTCGCGAACTCAACGCCGTTCGCCCGATAGGTTTTCTTTTGCCTTACGTTCGCGAGCAGGGTTGTTAGCTCCGGTTCGAACGCGGAGATGATTGCTATGCGGGGGGAGGAGTCGAAGCGGGTGGGGGCAGCTTGGACGCATGAGAGTGTGAAAAACGAGAGCGCGAATGTAGCGACGAATTGGAAGAGATATTTTCGACTTTGCATCGGATGTCTCGCTACTTGAGGTTGGAAGGTGTTATCGCAGATGCTACACGCTCGACGTAAAAAAAGATCGCTAACTATGCGCCATTGGCGTATACTTCGCGAATGCATGTTTTCATCGAACTTCCATCCTTCTCTCGCGTAAGAGAAGACTATTTCGATGACGACCAGTATCGTGAATTGCAAACCTTTCTTGTGGAGCAACCCAAAAGCGGCGATGTGGTTCCAGGTACAGGTGGTGTGCGTAAGCTTCGCTGGTCTCGCGCGGGCATGGGCAAGCGCGGTGGCGTGCGAGTGCTGTATTACGTGCAAGACGCGCGCGGTCGCATCTGGATGCTCACCGCGTATGCGAAAAGCGCTCGCGAAAACATTCCGAATGAATTGCTAAACGAACTCAGAAAGGTTGCCGATCATGCCGAAACTCTCTGAAGCCGCATTGTTGAAGCGCGACGCAAAACGCGATCTCGCCACCGAACTCAAAGAATCGCTCGCGCAATTGAAGCGCGGCGAAGTCGGTCGTGTCTGGGTGAACGATGGCAAGGGCAACATGCAAGAGTCGCCCGTCGCCAAAGCGCGTTTCGCGATGAAGCTATCGCAATCTCAATTCGCCGAATTACTCGGCGTCTCTGTGCGCACTTTGCAACAGTGGGAGCAGGGGCGTCGCCAGCCGACTGGCGCTGCGCAAACGCTTATCAAAGTCGCGATTCACGATCCGAAGGCGTTACGGAGGGCGGTGGCGGCGTAGTTCGGGAAATCGGTGGCTGTTAAGCGAATAGACGCAGCTTAGGGGCTCTCCGTAAATCGCGAGCTACCCTTTAAGAGTAGTAATGATTTGCTTGAACTCAGTTTCGAAAGCACTGAACGATGAAAGCTTTCGAAGTCCGTCTAAATCGATCGTTAGTTGCGCGACCCGCTGCCTGAACTGCTCGGGACGAAACGTTCGCATCCTGCGCGTACTCAAATCTTTCGCCTTACGTATCGCGTTAAACAGAACCTCTTTCGCTTCGCAAGTTTCTATTTTTTTGATCAGAGGTAGCCCGAGATCAACGACTGATGCCGGGTTTCCAACTGCCTCCCGGATAGCCTTCTCGTCGGTGAGTAACCATGCCTCGGTCATTCTCACGGGAACGATACAGACGACTGGCATTGTGAGCCCTGGCGGAGATGCTTCGCGGATCTCTTGAACGCGAGTCCCAAACTCTTGACTCTCCGCGTCACGATGAACGAACAATATGTCCAACACATCGTAGCTCTTCGCGGCTCTTGTAATTCGCTCGCGAAGCGACCCCTTCTCGTCAATCAATTGTGGACTCTCGAAAGGGTGGGGACAGTGCTCGTCGAACAGCAGATCGATGATCGGAATCAACGCGCGATCTGAACTGCCGTCAACAAGTAAGCCGCTGGTAACAACTCGCGTCGCCATAAATCAAATAAGAGATCTTTGCACCGGCTCGTCGTCATCACTCTCGTTGACGAAAGACCTCACACTTTTCGGTCGATTGGATTGGGTAGCGCCCGAAAGGTACGCGTTCACCTGTCCGCGCGACACACATGACTTTGCGTCTAAACCTCGCCAAGTGTCAAAGATCGGTTTAAAGCGGACTTTTTGAAGCTTTTCTTCGTAATAAACATCGGCCATTAGCAATTCGTCGGAGTTGATCTCGGATACGACGATGGGCGAATGTGTGTTTATGATTACCTGGCGAATGACGTGGAGGTCAGTCCAGCTATCGTTTGCGACATCCACGTCTGACAGTTGCCGCACAAGTCGAACCATTTCCGGAATGCGAAGCGGATGAATGCCATTTTCCGGTTCTTCCATACAAACCAGGCCCGATGCATCCGGGTCTGAGGCCATGATCGCAAGGGCCAAGAATCGTAGCGTACCGTCGGACAAAGCGCTCGCCGTGAATTCGCGGCCGCGCATCGTTACGCACAATGTACGCAGGTTTCTAACGTCATTGTTGTCCACCTTAACAGCCTCGACGCCGGGGATCAAATCCGACAAGATAGCGGCGACGTCGGAATACGCACCTGTTCGATGAAGCGTGGCTGGTAGGTGTTCGCCGTTCGCAGTTACTACAGATCGGCTGCCGTACTCATCGGGTGCGCGGAGGGCGCTCGGTTCAAGTTGAAGTAGCCGCCAGGATTGCATCTCGCGGCGCATTGCGAGCGCCGTTAAGTTCGAATTAGTGTTTATGCCCGCCAGGACAGTCTGCGGTGACTTTCTTGCTGGAATTTTCTGCGGTGCTCCGCGCTTTCCTTCGCCGTAAAGGCGAATCACGACACTTTCGGCTTCTCCAATTGTTTCAATGAATGGGAGAGTGCGATTTCCGGGAAAGGTGGTGAATCGCGTTAAAAATCCCGGCGGCGTTGGAGCGCCTAAGAACCCCAACTCCGATTCCGCCTCTTTCTTACGCTTAGCGACCAAGCGTTCCAATTCGATATAGACAGGATCTTTGCCAAAAACCGTGCTCTGATCATCGGCTAACCGAAGCGTAAGGCTGTATTGCAAGTAGGTCGCCGCCGGTGTTCCTTGTTGATCAAAGTCATCCTCAACTTCTTTGGGAACGATAGCCTCAACGACAAATTTCATCGGGCGATACTTCCCGTTGACATCTTTTACAAACAGGTTCTTGATATCAACGAGCTGGCCGTTAGCCCCTCGGACGCGCGAAGCGGCTTGTACGATTGGCATTGATGCCAAGTCGCTTAGAAATGTGATCGCGTCAAAAAGATTAGACTTTCCAACACCGTTTGAGCCGGCGATGCATGTGAAGAAACCAAACTTGACGTCGACGTTGTCAAGGTTCTTGAAGCCATCTATTTGAAGTCTTGTGAGCACTTAGCTTTGTTCTCTATATCGAGATTCGAGGAACGCATGCATGAATGTAGATTACGCTTATACGATTGTATTGTGCGAAGTTGCCGGTTGACTCTAAAACCTCTTCAACCAAGCAAAAAACTCGCGATACCAGAGCCGCGAGTTTTGCGGTTTTAGGATCCAGTGGTTTTCGTCGGGGTAGACGACTAGGCGCGCGGGGATGCCTTTGGCGCGCAGGGTGTTGTAGTACTCCAAGCCTTCGTAGTAGGGGACACGGTAGTCGAGTTCGCCGTGGATCACGAGCGTGGGCGTTTTCATGTTTTTCGCGTACGTGTGCGGCGATTGTGCGCCGTGTTTTTTCGGGTCTTCCCACGGCCAGACGCCGAGTTCGTCTTTAGTCCAGAGATACATGTCGTCGCCGAATTGCGCTTGCCAGTCGTACACGCCCGCGTGGCAGACGTAGGCTTTGTAGCGATCGGTGTGGCCGTTCATCCAGGCGACCATGTGGCCGCCGTAGCTGCCGCCTGCGGCGTAGAGTTTGTTTTTATCGACGATGCCTTCTTTGATGAGCGCGTCGGTGACGGCTTCGATGTCGGCGAACGAGGGTTCGCTCATGTTCGCATGCAGCGCCCCTAAGAACTTTTCATCGAAGCCAGATGAGCCGTGGAAGTTCACAGCGGCGACGACGTAGCCTTGTGCAGCGAAGGCTTGCATGTTCCACCGATAGTGGAAGGTATCGAGGTGAGCTGCGTGCGGACCGCCGTGAACGTTCTGCAGGAGCGGATATTTTTTCTTCGCGTCGTAACTCGGCGGGTAGCAGATGAAGGTTTGAACCGCGTCGCCTTTCCAGCCTTTGAAGGTGCGGCTTTCCCAATCACCGAGTTTGATTTTTTCTAGGAAGGTGTTGGTGCGGTCGAGGCGCGCTTCGCCTTTCTCGCTGCGCGCGATGAGCTGCGCCGGATGATCGATGCTTGCGCGCGTGTACACGAGCGCGTTGCCTGCGCGCGCGAGGTCGAATGATTGAATGTGCCCGCCATTTGCGATGCGAACCGGCTCCGTTGCGTCGAGCGGTAGCGAATAGAGATGTTGCTGGCCCGAATCTTCCGCGTTGAAAACAATCGCACGATCGTCGTGCGTGAATTGCAATTGCGCCATGCCATAGGTGCCGACGCTGCGTGGCCACTTTTCGGCGAGGCGCTCGCTTTTCTCCGTTTTTCGTGACCAGAGCATTAAGTGTGTATGGCGTGTGGGTGCGCTCGCGGCGGTGGCGAGAAACGCGATGCGGTTGCCGTCGTTGGAATAGGTCGGTGCACCGAGCCAAGTTTTGCCGAGATCGATTGTCTTGTGTCTGCGCGACTTGAGTTGAAGCAGGTTGATGATCGAGGGATCGAGCGTTCGTGTGGGTTTTGTCGGTTGAATCCAGGCGATTTCTTTGCCGTCAGGCGAGATCGCGAAATCAGCGTGACCTGCGTCCGTTAGCGAGAGCGTCCAGTCTTTGCCCGCGAATAGGTCTTTTGCGGCACCGCTCGCAATATTGATTTCGAAGAGATGCGGCCGTTTGCCATCGCAAATCCAATGATCCCAATAGCGATAGTTGTCGACCTCGACGACCTTGGCTTGAACTTTCGATTCTTTGTGTTCCTTCGTGCGCTTGGCTTGCTCTTTATCCGTCTTCAAATCCGGCCACACTTCAGAGATCACCAACACGCGCTTGCTATCCGGAAACCAGCGAGGCGAAGAAACACCGGTCGAGAGCTTCGTCACGCGGCGCGCCTCGCCACCGTCCGGCGCGATCACGTAGAGCTGCGCCGCGTCGTCACCCTCGCGTTTCGCGCAAAACGCGATCAACTTGCCATCGGGCGACCATTGCGGCGCGGTGTTTTTCTTGCCCGCGCTCGTGAGCTGTTTGCGCGTTTTGCCATTGGTCGAGTAGAGCCAAAGCTGCGTGGTCGATTCGTTGGTTTCCATCGAATACGTCGTTTGATCGACCACGACCCACGCGCCATCCGGCGAGAGGCTAGGCGTTCCGATTCGTTCGCATTGCCAGAGGTGTTCGACGGAGAGGTGGTTTTTTTTCATCGCGTGGTTTTCCTAAAACGATGGGTAAGCGTATCAAAGCCGGATTCGCGTGCGAGCCCGCTCCCGCAACGTGTTCTAGAAACGGTCAGGATCGAATCGCAACGCTCGTCACATAAATCAATTCACAAGCCCCACCACCCGAATCCTCGCGAGTCATCGATGTTTTCCATTGCCAGCCATTGGCGCGCGTGACGTCGACCAATTCGCCTTCGAGTTCAATAACGTCGCCAACGCGCGCGCGGTAGAGTTTGTCTTTGACTGACGAGCTTGCAGGGATAAGGTGCATGTTCGCCGACGAGCGAATGATCACGTCGTGCGAAACGGGTAGTTGATCTTTGTAGTGCCAAAAATAGAAACGACCACTTTGCGAAATCTTGAGAAGACTCAAAAGCGAGGTGTCCGACATTGGCCCCCAGCCGAACGCGATGTCGATTGGCGAGAGGTCGGCACCCGCATCAGTACGATAGCGCTCGCTCGCGAGCAAGCGGGCGGTCAGTGAAAACTTCGCTCGCGGCGTGAGTGTGAAGTCTTTCACTTGAAACGGTTTGCCGTTTTCGAAGTTGCGCTGATATGGCGCGTCGGGTGCAATTTGACCGGGCGGATGGGTGCGTTCGCGCGAGACGAAGCCGTTGTATGCACCCCAGAGGGCGAGGGCAACAACGACAGCGAAAACTAATCGCATTGCACGCCGATTTCTGCAATCGGTATCGCCGTGCGATTTCTTCGCGAGCGAGCTTCTGCAATATGAAATTCTTCAAGGTCACCAACGTATTCGGCGATTGCCTCGCGAGCGAGTGAGCTCTTTGTACGGCCAGACTTCGCCGCCAAACGGGCGAACTTTTGTTCAATTTCTTTTGGCAGTCGTATGGAAAGCATAAGTTCGCTCGCAGCGGGAAAGTTTCGCCTACATCACACCTTCAAACATCTGCACATCCACACGCGCCCCCGCTTCAACGCTCCCAACCTCTGTTCCAAGTACAACAAAACAATTCGCTTGCGTCATCGAAGAGAGAATGCCGCTGCCTTGATCGCCGGTGATCTTCACTTCGTAGCCTGAATCGGTCATCGAAAGAATGCCGCGTTGAAATTCGGTGCGACCCGGCAGTTTTTTCACGTTGCTTGTGAGCTTCGCTTTGACGTACGGCGGCAGCGTGTAATCGATGCGGCCTTGCAGCGTAGCAAGAGCGTTGCGCAC
>JAAFJI010000106.1 GCA_013298045.1 Betaproteobacteria bacterium | reverse complement strand
TTTCGCGCAGATCGCCGTTTTCGAATGAGAAACCGACCGGGATCGTCCGCTGGCGGCTGGCGACTCGGCGCGAGCGGGAGCGCGCGCTCAATGAAATTTCCGCTGCCATAGGAACTGTTCGAGCTGTTGGGTTCGTTGCCGGCAAGTTTGCGCAGCGCATCTTGTGTGCGCGGAGACTCCACTGTGACTTCGGTCGTCGCAGGCGCTTTTTTCTCCTGGTGGGCGGCTGTTACCGGGGCGCTCGCGGGGTTACGCGGCGTGAGCGCTCGACCGTCGCCTACACGATTGGCCGGTTGCGCCGACACCGGCGTCGCCAACAACAAGCCGATGCAGGCGAGCACCGAAAGGCTGGCGTTTGCGCGCATCGCGTGCGGCTGCGAGCGGGTTAGATTGAGCAAAACCATGACGGATCCGATCTAGAAAAATTCACTGGCGCGGCCCTGGACCAAACCCTGGTCGCGGCCCCCCGGTTTGCGGACGCGATGCGTCAAGCGCCGCGCGCCGGGCACGGCGCGCTTCAAGACCGGCGTCGGTCTCTGCGCTCGTATTCGTGTTGGCCGCCGCGTCGGCGGAGACGCGGTTGCCGGGCATTGGCTGCGACGGCTGCGCAGGCACAGGCTGCGCAAATGGCAGTTGTGGCGCGGGGGCGGCGGCCACTGGCTGTGGTGGAGGCAGCGTTGGCTGCACCGGGGGCGGCGCTGGCACCCGTCCCGAGGCGGTGAAGCGTGCGATCTGCATCACATCGGTTTCGCCCTGGAATTCGAGGGTGAGGTCGTTGGCATTAATCTTCGCGACCCGCATTTCCTGCAAGGAATCGCCAACCTTTACCGAGCGCACCTTGCCGCCGGCGAGCTCCCGCACCTGCGCGACTTTCACGCTGCCGTAGTCGCTCACCCCAATCAACTGATAGAGCCCGCGCCGGATTTGCGGCTTCGGTGGCTCCGGCGCCGTCGCCTGAATCGGCTGCGTCGGTGCCGGTGCGCGGCTTGGGCTCAAGAGCGGTCGCTCAGCGATCACGGCATAGGCGGCGCTCTCGCTGCCGAGTTTGAAGTCGGGCAATACGGACGTGGGATCGGCTTTTGCGGCGACCGGTTTTTCGGCACGCTGGGTATCGCCGAAATCCTGCCCCCAATCGGTGAGCCAGCCGAGCGCGCCGACCAGGGCGGCCGCGAGCACGGCAAGCGCGATTTGCAACGGCTTCACGATTTGACCCCGGCTGGTGCGGCGACCGCCGATGGCGCGCCGGGTGCGCCCGGTTTGGCGTTGCGCGGTGGTTCTTTGATGCCGTAGGCCTGAATTTCGAGTTGCGCGGAGACTTCCGGCTCTTGATTTGGCTGCGGCTTGAAGCCACGCGGCACGGTTGACCGCAGCGTGAGGTTCTCCAAAAACAGGTAGGGCAGCGCGGTTTCGAGGGCGAACAGCGTTTTCTGCAGATTCGCGGGCGTCGCGTTGAAGCCAATGTTGAGCGAGTAGAGCCTAAACCCCGCCTCTTCCTTCACCGTCGCGGGTTGAATCGAGGTTAAACGTGCGCCATTGGTTTCGATGAGCGGCCGCACCAAATCGGTGAGCTCGATCCCAGCGAGGTTGACCGCGGTGCTGCGCAGGAAGAATCGTGCGCCTTCGCGCGCCTTGACCACTTCAATGGCTTTTTGCTGTTCGGCGCGATTGACGGCGAGCTTGCGATAGCGCTCAATCTTGTCCTCCGCCCCGGCGATCACCGCGTCGTAGCGCTGGTGAAGCAAATACGCAGGAACCGCGACTGCGGCAACCATAGCGGCAAGTGCGCTCAGTGCGAGCGCGAGCGCAGCGAGGCGTCCTTTAGAGCCAGTCGGAAGAATCATGGCTTTTGACCTTCCGAAGGCGAGCCAGAACCAGCGCTGGACGCACCTGCCCCGTATTGTGTGCCGCTCGGTTGAGTTTGTGGCGCTATAGACTTCTTAGGAGAATCCGTCGAACCCGATGTTGCATAGGGCAATGACTGGCTTGGCTGCGCGCTGGCTTTTGTCGGAGGCGTCGAATCCCCTTTTTCGCTCTTTGCGGCAGCCGGGATCGGCGTTGGTGCGACTGGCGGTGTCGCACCTGCGCTTGGCGCGGCGGCAGCCGCAGAGGCAGGCGCGCCCGCCGCGCTGTTCGGCATCACCTGCATCGGCACCGCGAGCAATGCAGCGCTATCGGCGACGGCGAGTCCCGGCGGCGGCGGCACGGCGGCAAGTTCGCCTGCGAAATGGAAACGCTCGGCAGTAGGCGAGACACGGGTCATCGCCGCTTTGAGCACCGGGTCTTTGAGCAGCGTCGATTCCTGAACCAGTTGCAGAAGTTTCGCGCCACTGCCGGTTTCGCCCTGCACGATCACCTCGCGCGGATGCTGTCCGGCCGGCGCGTTGGCGATCGCTTTGATCTCGAAGCTCTGCGCCCAGGTGTCGGCGGGCAGGCGTTTGGTCATGTCTTCGAGCACCTGTACGGCAATCGGAGAGGCGTGTTTGCGCTTGAGCAGGTGGTTGTATTCGGTCACCTGTCGTTCGAGTTGGCGCTGCACGATGGACGCGGCTTCAGCCTCGGCGCGCGCGCTAGATTCGATCGGCAAGAGCGAGATCACATACTCGCGCTTTTTGTACACCGGATACGCGACGAGCGCGAGCGCGAGGATCACACAGAGGGCGGCGAGCGCCGGTGTGAGCCAGCGACGCGGATCGCCCACACTTTCGATGACTTTCGAGGATCGCAGCAAATCCACGCCATGATCGACGTCGGAGGGCGCGAGCAGCAGGCGATCCACCTGTGCGCCTCGGGCTTTCGCTGCAGCGATCATTTCGTCGGCGCGCTTTTTTGGCACCGCGAGCAGTTCCACCGTACAAACGCCGCGTGAGGCATTGCGCGAAAGCAATCGATAATCGAAATAGAGCTCGTCAGCGCGAAGCGGCGTGAGGCGATCAAGCTCATAGGCGAGTACTTGCCCGAGCCGCTCCTCGACCGCAATCGGCAGCTCGACCGCGCGGCGCAAACCGCTTGCCTCGCCGACCGCGAGCGTCACCGAACGCAATTTATTCGCGTTTCCGGAAAGAAACGTGGTTTGCGAAATTCGCAGCGGCTTGTCGAGCTCGCTTCGCTCCGGCCAGATCGCGTCGTCGGCGGGCGAAATCATCATCGGACGGGAATTCTTCTGCGCCCGCGCACGCAAGCCGCTCGGCAAACACTCCCACAGGTGAGTCTTCCACCAGCGCAAAAACTGCGCGGCGCTCGCGACGTTGTAGCCGTCGCTTACGCGGTTCGTCTGCGTCGCTGCGTTAGCCATTGTTGCCAGGCACCGCCGGGGCGGGTTCGGTCTTGCGCGGACTGCCACGCTGCCAGAGATAGAACTGTGGGCGCGCGCCGGGTTGCGTGCCAATGCGAACGGTGGCGTCGCGCACCGCACTCAGACCATCGGCAGTCGTTGCCTCTGCACGAATGCGCACCGCGCCGATGCCGGTGGAGAAAAAGGGACTCGAAAACGGCAGCGGCGGCGGTTGCAGGTTGTCGCGTATTGCGGCGTCGCGCGTGGCGACCCAGTCGGCCGCTTGACTCGGGTCGAGATTGGGCACTTTGAGCAGCATCTCTAGCGTCGCCGTTTGCGGATCAATGCCAGCCGAGCGCGAGTGCACCGTCAAAAACGGCGCGACGGCGAGGTAGCGTTGCGGAGTCATACCCATCACGTTTTGCAATTCTTCAACAGCGACAAAAAAATCATTCGACGGCAACACTTTCTTGCCCGCCGCACGGTAATCGTCAATTTCCGCTCCGTTTGGACGCTTCAAATTATCCGCATCGGTCCAATCGCGGATGGCGGCAACGATGCTATCGGCCTCGCCATCCTCTACCCCAGCAGAAACGAATAGGTTTTTGAGTAACGCTTCTGCGGCAAAGTTCACATCAATTTTAGCAGCCTCGCTTCGCGCTGAAACCGACACCGCCACGCCATTTTCCGACCATTCATAGGCAAGTCCGTTGGGTTTCCAGCGCTGCTCCTCGGTTTGCGTGTCCGACTGGCGCGGGCGCGACATTTCGTAGAGCATTTTGTGAACCGCGCCGTCGGCGGCCGCCTGCGCACGGGTCACGCCGAGCACGTTCGCGGACATCTGGCTCGACAGGCGCTGCGATTCGGAAAAAGATAGCGCGATGATTGACAGGAAAATCACCAACCCCAACACCATGAGCAGCGCCACACCGCGCTCTGCCCGCGAACCCGTGCAACCGGCGCACATCATCGAACGAGCCTCGAAGGTTGTGACGCCGAAATCACACAGCGCTGCTTCGCGAAATCGAAATTGCAACCAATGGCTTGCGTGATTCGCAGCGGAATCACCAAATCCGGCCAGCGCGCACCGCTTGTCTCTTTGACGCTCACGCGAATCAGCGAAGGCATCCGGTCGTTCTCATCCCACACCTCAACCCATTTTCCAGCCTCGGGCTGCTGCACCGGATCGTCGCCGGGATCGAAGTAGGCGAGTGCGACCGATTCGATCCCGTCGGCAAGCACCGAGGATTCTGCTGCCGCCATGTCGGGCAATTCCTTGGCCTCCGGATCCTGCGGCAGGCGTTTCAGCACCAGTTGCTTCTTTTCGCTGCGATCGCGCACGGCAAGCTGCCACCAGAGCACGCCACCTTCGGCAATTTGCGAAATTACCGGCGCGAGATAGGTCACACTGGAAGCTTTGCCGTCGAATTTGAGCGGTTGATTGACCTCGCGCCGCCAGCGCAGCGGCAGCGCGTTGGCAAGATGTTCGCTCAAAAACGCGTGGGTTCGGGTGTACTGTTCGCTACGCTCGCTCGACGCCGTCGACGCATTCGACGTACGATCGGCATTTCTTACCATTCCCATGAGAATTGAGGCGAGCAATGCGAAAAGCGTCATCGCTGCTAGCAATTCAATCAGCGTGAAACCCTTATTCTTATGGGCGATGGTCATCATTGCGGAAGAACCGGGCGCGGCGTCGCGCGCAGACCGGTGAGCTCGAAGAAGCGCGCGCGATCCGGCTGCGCAAGGTTTGGCACGACCACTCGCACCGACACGCGTTTGAGCACGAGCGTGGGTTTGATCGGACCGTCTTCGCCATCGGCCGCCTCTTCGCTCACGGTAACGGTCCAGTTGAGCCCATCGGCGCTGGTTCCGGATTCGACGCCATCGGCGAGCGGCTTCTCAATGCCTGCCGACGCAAGCAGGCTCTGCGCAAGGCTGCTCGCCCGCCCGAGCTCTGAGACGGCAATTGCGCTGCGTGCGCCGCCGGAGAAAACGCCTGCAAGCGCAGAAAAGCAAAGCGCCGCAATCACAATCGCAACGATGACCTCGACCAGCGTGAACCCGCGCGCGCGCTGCATCACGACTCGTCGATCGACACACGTCCGGTGAGCCAATCGATATCGACACGGTATTCGCGCTCGCGAACCTTGAGCGACACGCGCCCGCCGGTCGCGCCGCCATCGGGATAGAAGCGCACCGAGGCTTGCTTTTCGTTCTTCGTTTCCGCCGCCGTCGTCGTCAGATTGATTTCGATGCCTTCCGGAATTTTTGCGATGCGGCGAGTGGTGGCAGCAGGCATTTGCATGGTGCGCTGCTCAAGATCGAAATCGACGCCGATATCGGTGCGCTTGGCCACCGCCTCGGTGCGAGCAAGGCGCAACATCTGCGCGACTTCGCGCGCGGCAGCGCGGTGTTGGGTGGCGCTTACGCCGGAAAAGTAGAGCGGCGAAGCCAACGCCGAAACGATGCCAATCACCAAGATGACGGCGATGATCTCAAGTAGCGTGAAACCTCGTTTGCGTAAAAAAAAATGGGGCGATCGGCGTGAGATCATAGCTTTGGCTCGCTACGTCCCATAAAGCGGTATTTAAGCGCGGCTTTATGATTATTCGCCATCATTCAGAATGCCGTAAATTTGCTTATTTAATGAGGCGTAGGTCGAGACTGCCGAAATGCGCTAGGTTAGCTGCGAACCAAGTCCGCGTTAAAGCCTTCGCCACCTTCTTTGCCATCGGCACCAAGCGACTTCACGTCGAAGGGCGTGTTGCTCGCGCCCGGAGTCGTGTACTTGTAGTCGTTCTGCCAAGGGTCTTTGATGTTGTCCTTGCTGTAATACGGACCGTTCCAGTTTGATACGCCACCCGGATTTTTGAGGAGCGCTTCCAACCCTTCTTGCTGCGTCGGGTAGCGCCCAATTTCGAGCTTGAATAAGTCGAGCGACTGAACAATTTTTCCGAGTTCGATTTTTGCGGCGTCGGCGCGCGCTTTGTCGCCGGAATTGATAAATCGCGTACCAATCGTCGCCGCCAAAACGCCGATGATGATGATTACTGCGAGCAGCTCCATCAACGTGAAACCGCGTGCACTTTTGCGCCGAAGCATCATGCTTTTCATTGTTCTCTCCCGAACCAAAAATTGAAGTGAAATCATAAGTTTGAACGCCAAGGCTGCGAAGCGTTCCGTGAACTCGCGCTAGACGCCCATATCGGTGAGCCCCAGCAGCGCGCTCATCAAGGCAAAGATGATGCCGCCGACGACGACCGCGAGCGTCAAGATCAGAATCGGCTCCATGAGTCCGAGTGCACGCTTGAGCGATGTATTTACTTCGACATCGTAGACATCTGCGACTTTCAGCAGCATGGTGTCGAGTTTGCCGGTCTCTTCGCCGACCGCCACCATATGCACTGCGAGTTTCGGATAGAGCCCCGTCTCCATCAGCGGACGCGCGAAGCCATGCCCTTCTTTGAGCCGCGCGAGCACACCGTCAAGCGAGTTAGCGAGCGCACGATTGTCAACCGTGTCTTTCACGATAGTAAGCGCGGGCAACAAGCTCACGCCATTGCCAAGCAACGTACCAAGCGTGCGCGTCAACCGTGCGACCTCGATCTTTTGGAATAGCTCGCCAACGACCGGCATGGTGAGCTTGCGCAAATGCCATTTGAGCTGTCCCTCGGGCGTGCGAAGCCGTCCGCGCAACAGCACGACGAATGCAGCAATGCCGAGCAAAATGATCCAACCGTCGGTACGCAAAAAATGCGAAGCAGCAATCAGGTTCTCAGTCGCCGGGGGCAGCGCTTTGCCGAACTGCTTGAATGTGGTTTCAAACTTTGGCACCACGAAAAACATCATGACCAACACCGCGACCACGGCCACGGCGACCAATACCACCGGATAAATCAACGCACTTTTAACGCTTGAGCGCAGCTCAGCACTGCGCTCCTGAAACTCGGATATTCGCTGCAACACAGGTCCCAAAGTGCCGCTCGCCTCGCCCGCACGCACCATGTTCACAAACAGTCGATCAAAGTGTTTTGGATGTTCTGCGAGCGCTTGCGATAGCGCACGACCGCCGCGCACCCGATCGCGCAGGTCTTGCATCAGCGCGGCAAGCGGCGGCGATTCTGCGAGCGAGGTCAACAGTTCGAACGCGCGATCGAGTGGCAGCCCCGCCGAAATTAAATTTGCGAGGTCGCGCGTGAAGGCGATGATTTGCTCGCGGGTCACCTTGCGCGGACGCAGCAGCGATGCGATGAAGCTTTGCTTCTTTGCCTGCGCTGCCATCGACGCAGCCGTTGCTGGCGCGATGGATACGAGGATCAAACCTTGTTCACGCACACGCTCGATTGCTTCGGCTTGCGACATGGCATCAATCTGGGCAGCAACTGCTTCGCCCGATGATCTGACGGCTTGAAATGCGAAAAGCGCCATATCGACTATCTAAGTAAACGCACCTGAAGCCGCTATCCTTCGCGCGTCGCGCGAAGAACCTCTTCCACAGTGGTAATCCCCGCAAGCACTTTGCGCAATCCGTTGTCGTACATCGGCTGCATGCCCTCTGCGAGTGCGGCTGCGCGAATTTCGCTGGCGTTCGCTTTTTTCATGATGAGCCGACGCAGCGGCTCGGTCATCGGCATCATCTCGACGATACAGATGCGCCCGGTGAACCCGGTGTTGCCGCAGTGATGACAGCCGACCGGTTTGTAGATTGTCGGGCGCGGCGAACCGGCCAGGCGGGCGAGGCCAATTTCCAGCGCCGTATCGGCGTCCATGGTGTGCGGCGTTTTGCACTCGCCGCAGAGCGTGCGCACCAGACGTTGCGCCAGCACGCCAACCAGTGTGCTCGTGAGCAAATAGTCTTCGACGCCCATGTCGAGCAGACGACTGACCGAGGCCGGCGCATCGTTGGTATGCAACGTCGACAAAACCAGGTGTCCCGTAAGCGCCGCTTGCACAGCGATTTCGGCCGTTTCCAGATCGCGAATCTCACCGATCATGATGACGTCGGGGTCTTGACGAACGATTGAGCGAAGCGCGTTGGCAAAGGTCAAATCGATTTGCGGTTTGACCTGTATCTGGTTGATGCCCGGCATTTGGTATTCGACCGGGTCTTCAACGGTGAGAATTTTTACGTCGGGCTGATTGAGCTGGTCGAGCGCGGTGTAGAGCGTGGTCGTCTTTCCGGAGCCGGTGGGACCGGTGACGAGCAGAATTCCGTTGGGCTGTGCAAGCGCCGTTTGAAAACGCGCGAGGATGTCGGTTTCGAATCCGAGCTTGTCGAAATTAAGCGTCACGCCGCCTTTATCGAGGATACGCATCACCACGCTCTCGCCATGCATCGTCGGCACCGTGGAGACACGCAGATCGATTTCTTTACCCTGAATGCGCAGGCGAATGCGGCCGTCTTGCGGCAAGCGGCGCTCGGCAATATCCAGGTTCGCCATGATCTTCACGCGCGAAATCACCGCAGCGGCAAGCCGCTTTGGCGGCGATTCGATTTCATGCAGCACACCATCGATGCGGTAGCGCACGATCAAACGATTTTCAAACGGCTCGACGTGAATGTCGGAGGCGCGCGCTTCGAGCGCGTTAGTAATGATCAAGCTCACCAAGCGAATGACCGGCGCCTCGGAGGCCAAATCTTTCAGCTGCTGGACGTCGGCGCCGACCGCCTCACCCTCGAACTGCGCTTCAAGATTGCCGTCGGAGAGTTGCGCGACCTGCGTGCGACCGCCGCCATACAAACGCTCGATCGCTGAGTCGACTTCGGAGCCGATTGCAACCACACGATGCACCTTGCGGTCGCTCACCAGTTCGAACGAGCGCAGTGTGAAATCGTCGTACGGATCGGCCACCGCTAGGGTGAGCGCATCCTCGGTTTCCTCAATCGGCAGCGCCCGGGCGTCGCGCAGAAAGCGAGCGGAGATTCGCTCTTCGAGGATCGGCATCTCGGGAAACGCTGATGCTTCGACGTAAGGCAGATCGGATTGCACCGCAAGTGCCTGGGCGACTTCGCGCGCGGATACGACGCCGAGCGTGGTGAGCAACGAGCCCAAGCGTTCGCGAGTCGCACTGGTGGCTTGCAGTCGCAGCACCCGCTCAAGCTCTGCCGGGTCGATCTTGCCGCGTTCGACGAGAATCTGTCCGAGCTGTGGGCGAGCGCTCGACGCGGCGGTCACGGGGCGCACAGTGGAGTTTCTTTCGGCAACGGCTTCCACGCTCAAAGTCTTGTATTTTCTGGGTTCAGCGAAACCTTAGGATTGTAAGGCGTGTGCATTAGTTCACCTAAAATTCCCGTTTTGTTTGCATTTCGATCGAAAAACTATGAAAAAGTACATGTGCCTCATTTGCGGTTGGATTTACGATGAGGCGACCGGAGCCCCCGAAGACGGTATCGCTGCGGGCACCAAGTGGGACGATGTCCCGATGAATTGGACCTGCCCCGAGTGCGGTGCGCGAAAGGACGATTTTGAAATGGTGGAGATTTAGCGCTGTGCACTAACTCAGGACGTCGCTTCGCTAAGACGACGCGGCTTCGCCGCTAGGACGACGCTCCCGTTGGTCGCTAGGACGCGAGCAGTACAGAAACGGACTAACTTAATTCCAAGGTGGAGCAAAATCGAAATTGAGCCACGTAGGATGGCAAAGCTTTGCGTCCTAGCGACCAACGGGAGCGTCGTCCTAGCGAAGCGACGTCATTCGTCCTGCGCAAAGCGCTCTCACGCGTCCTGCGCGACGCGCAACGTACAACCATCGCCGATCGATTCTCGCCACACGCGAACGCGATTCACGGCGAGTCCGCCGCGCTGTAATTCTTCGGCGATGTAGCGGCAGAGGTTCTCAATCGTCGGCTTGCCGATCGCCGCGATGTCGTTGAGCATGTGATGATCGAGCGTCTCGCGCAGTCGCTCGACGTGCTGCCGGATCAACCCGAGATCAATCACCATTCCGGTCTTCGCGTCGATGTCGCCGCAGACGCCGACTTCGGCGAAGTAGGTGTGACCATGCACGCGCCGCGAGCTTTCGGATTCAATTGCACGCTCAAGGGTGTGCGCCGCGTCGAAGAAAAATTTTTGAGTGATTTCGTAGCTCATCTTGTTGTTCTCGTCGATTAACGAATCCCGATCACTTTATGCGTTTGCACGCTTAGCTTCCAGCGTGGGTTAGCCATACAGGTTTCGATACAAAGTTGCGTGTTTTCCGCCCGCGATGGGCCGTCCATCGGTTGCAAATAGAAATTCGAAAACGAAGTGTCTTCGAAATGCGAAAGCTCAAATCCTGCTTGTGGCCACACGACTTTGAGTTCGCTACCGGTCTTCTGAATCCACTCTGCACCGGCTTTCGGACTCACGCAAATCCAGTCGATGCCTTCGGGCGCAGCGATCGTACCGTTCGTTTCGACAGCGATCGTGAAGCCTGCGCCATGCAGCGCATCGATGAGCGCAGCATCAAGCTGCAATAACGGTTCGCCGCCAGTACAAACGACGTAGCGATTTGCATTCGACGCGTTCGCTACGTTG
This sequence comes from Betaproteobacteria bacterium, assembly GCA_013298045.1. Taxonomy (GTDB): domain Bacteria; phylum Pseudomonadota; class Gammaproteobacteria; order Burkholderiales; family Casimicrobiaceae; genus Casimicrobium. The sequence continues at coordinate 1,782 of JAAFJI010000106.1, read as the reverse complement.
GGCCAATGCGCAGCGATTTCTTTTGCTAGCTCACGCGCATTCAAATACTTCCCGCCGCGCGTGCCGTCGGTGCCGACAAAGTCGGTATCGCAAAATTTGCATACGGCAGTCGCGCGATCTTCTTCGCGTCCGCTCCACAAATTGCAACCCGCAAAACGACAAAACACTGCGGGACGACCTGCTTGCGCGCCTTCGCCTTGCAGCGTGTAGAAAATTTCTTTAACCGAGTACGTCATGCGCTTCCCTTCGCATTGACTGTAGACGCCGCGCGCCAGCGCTCGTAGCCCTTTTTGCGTAAATCACATGCGGGACACTCGCCGCAGCCATAGCCCCACGCGTGTTTTTGATCGCGTACGCCGTGATAGCAGGTGTGCGTGTTGTCAACGACAATCTCGGTAAGAGCATCGCCGCCTAGCATTTGCAAGAGCTGCCACGTCTCGGCTTTGTCGATCCACATGAGCGGGGTTTCGAACGTGAAACGTTGCCCCATGCCAAGTGAGACCGCGACTTGCAACGCCTTGATCGTGTCGTCGCGACAATCGGGGTAGCCCGAGAAATCGGTTTCGCACATGCCGCCGACAATTACTGAGAGTTCGCGGCGATAGGCGAGCGCTGCGGCGAATTGGAAGAACAACAAATTACGACCGGGCACAAACGTGTTCGGCAAACCATTCGCTTGCAATTTGATTTCGGCGTCGCGCGTGAGCGCAGTGTCGCTCAATTGGCCGAGCACCGTGAGATCGATCATGTGATCGTCGCCGAGCTTGGCTGACCATTGCGGAAATTGTGTGCGCAGCGAAGCAATCACGTTTTTGCGCGCGTCGAGTTCGATGCGATGGCGCTGCCCGTAATCGAAGCCGATCGTTTCCACATGTGCGTAGCGCGCAAGCGCCCACGCGAGGCAGACGGTAGAGTCTTGACCTCCCGAGAAGAGCACGAGCGCGCGTTGGTTGTTCATATCTTTTAGCTCTACGGCTGATTGCCCTATAGAAACGAATTTGTTTATGCTTTCAGATTATTGTCGATTAATAAATAAAACTACTCAATAGCTATATTTTTCAAGGCAGTAATAGAAACAGTCGTTTCAGCGAAAGGTAGGAGCGAGCTTGCTCGCGAAAAGTATCGCCAACGATGCTGCGGTTTGCTCGCGACGGACAAGCTTTTCGCGAGCAAGCTCGCTCCTACCCGTCGGTCATGCGATCGCGTAATGATCGACTAACAACGCGGCGAATAACAGGGACAAATACGTGAGCGAATAACGAAACACGGCTTTCGATTTCGCGTCGCTGTAATCGTTCTTGAGTTGCCACACCACTTGTACGAAGCGCAGTCCGAGCACGAGCGCGGCGATCGCGTAGAGCCAACTGTTCATGCGAATCGCCACTGGCAATAGCGACACGGCAAGCAACAAGAACGTGTAGAGCAACATTTGCAGCAGAGTGAAATCGCGACCGTGCGTAACAGGCAGCATTGGCAAGCCGGATTTTTCGTAGTCTTCAACGCGATAGAGCGCTAGCGCCCAGAAATGCGGCGGTGTCCACGCGAAGATGATGAGGAACAGCAACAACGGGGGCGCGCTGATGTCGTTTGCGACCGCTGTCCATCCGAGCACAGGCGGCATCGCACCGGCCGCGCCGCCGATCACGATGTTCTGCGGTGTGTTCGGCTTCAGGTACAGCGTGTAGATGAAGGCATAGCCGAAGAAGGTCGCGAGCGTGAGCGCCCATGTGAGTACATTGGTGGTGACGATCAACACCGCGCTGCCGAGCGCACCCAGGATTA
>JAAFJI010000105.1 GCA_013298045.1 Betaproteobacteria bacterium | reverse complement strand
CGCGTAGGCGATCAGCCAGCGCCACACCACTTGCGGCATACCGACAAAAAATACGAGTGGAAACGCCGCCAGGAAAAAGCGCCAACCGGAAAGCGCAAACGGCGGCAGCGTTTGCAAGCCGATTTTAATGGAGACGAAGGTCAAGCCCCAGATCGTTGCAATGGCGAGGGCTAGCAGGTTGTGGCGAAGCGGCATTATCGGATTTATAGATTGAACGCGCGCGGGATTGTGATGATCGACCACGAAATCGCTACGGTGTCCGATGCAATATCCACAGGCTGACAGACTACGTCGCGTTGCGCAGATTGGCTCACTCGCGCGCTTCCGTGAGAGCGAAATGTTTGCGGATTGCGTTTACGGATTCCTGGACGCTGAGTGCGTCTGTCTTGATCGAAAGCGATTCGATGCCTCCAATCGCCGACGCACAATCGAATTCCGCAAGTACGGCGTCGAGCTTTTCGGGCGTTGCAATTTTCTTCATCGACGCGCGGTGCGGGGCTACGCACCTCGCGCGAAGCGTCTCGACCGAACACGTCAATTGCACCGCACAGAAACGTGCGTTTGCTTGTTTCACGGTGCCTTGCAGTCGAGCGATGAAGGCATCGTCTGCGTCAAATCCTTTGGCGCAGACAAATGTCGAAACCATCGACACGCCGTTCGCAAGCGGGTGTTGCACGAGCGCGATGCGCACGTCGGCGCAGGCGTCTTGAAAGCCCGGCTCCCACATTTGATAAGGCTCTCAACGTAGTCGATCGCCAAATGATTGTGAAACAGCGGCCAGTTCAGTTTTTCAGCGAGCGCTTGAGCAATCGTGTACTTGCCCGCCGCAGGCGGACCGTAGATGAGGACGAAGTCGGTCACAAAGCCCAACAGTCGTGGGATTAATGACCGCGCCGCTTGACGACCAGATGGGTATTACGTTTGTCTTGCTGCAAGGATTTGATTTCGGATGGTGTCAACATCCGCGGAGCGGAGGAGATAACGCGCTTCTGATTCGGTGAGACATGCGAGGTCGAAACCGAATTCTTCAATCCACCAGGTTTCGAGTTTGACGCCATGTTTTTCAAACAATAGGTTTCGCGTTTCCGCCGAAAGATTGATTTTCGCAGAAAACGATTTTCCCGTCAGCACGGTCGCACCAATGACATGGGCACCTCCACCGATCAGGTAGCCACGAAAATTCGCAAGCGTACCGCCTTGTCCGACGAAGTCGTCCACCAATACGTACCGTGCACCGACCTCTATCTCACCGCCGAAAAGCGCTTGTCTTGCCAGTCGTGCAAAACCGGTCGAACCGGTGTGGTTCACAACGTTAATCTGAACCTGATCGTCGTCGGCAGGCAACGCGAGTCGTTCCGCGAGCTCAGAGGCAAGCGCCTGCGCGATCTGATTGCGTCCCATGCTTTCTTCCGCATGCACAGCGGTCAGCCGCACATGGGCGTATCCCGAGAGTAACCCGGTTACTGCGTCGAGATACTCGGCGGTGATGAAGTCTTGTACCAATCGAAACGCCGCGGTCGCATCCCCGCTTTTTGCCGCCGCGTATTCGGGATGCGACTTTACGGATAGCTCGTTCGTAGTCGCGATCACAACATCCGGAAAATCGCCCCAGACCTCGCGTTTCGCCTTCGGCACACTGACCGCAGTCAACCTACTCTACAGCCTTCAGCATATGCTCCACCACACCCTTCGCGTCGCCAAACACCATCATGGTCTTATCCATGTAGAAGAGTTCGTTATCGAGCCCTGCGTAGCCTGCGGCCATCGAGCGTTTGTTGACGATCACGGTGCGTGCTTTGTACGCTTCCAAAATCGGCATGCCGTAAATCGGAGAGCCTTTTTGAAGCGCTAACGGATTCACGACATCGTTTGCACCGAGCACGAGTACCACATCGGTCTGCGCGAAATCGGAGTTGATGTCTTCCATTTCGTGCACCTGGTCGTAGGGCACTTCGGCTTCCGCGAGCAGCACGTTCATATGACCCGGCATGCGACCGGCGACCGGATGAATCGCGTACTTCACGTTCACGCCTTTCGCGGTTAGCTTCGCGGCGAGTTCCTTCACGGCGTGTTGCGCACGTGCCACCGCGAGGCCATAACCGGGTACGATCACGACGCTGTCGGCGTTTGAAAGCATGAACGCCGCGTCATCTGCGCTTCCGCTCTTCACTGGACGTTGCTCCGTGCTGCCGGTTGATGCGCCACCCTCGCCGCCGAACCCGCCCAAGATCACGCTGATGAACGAGCGGTTCATCGCTTTGCACATGATGTACGAAAGTATCGCGCCGCTTGAACCAACCAGCGAACCGGCAATGATGAGCATCGGATTGTTCAGCGAAAAACCAATGCCCGCAGCCGCCCAACCGGAGTAGCTGTTCAACATCGAAACCACAACCGGCATGTCCGCACCACCGATCGGAATGATGATGAGCACCCCGATCACAAACGCAAGCACGAGCATCACGTAGAACGCGAGCAAGCTGCCGGAAAACATATACCCGACACCAAGCGCGACGATCGCGAGACCGATGACGAGGTTGACCATGTGCTGCCCGGCGAACGTCACGGGCGCACCCTGGAAAAGTCGGAATTTGTACTTGCCGGAGAGCTTGCCGAATGCGATGACCGAGCCGCTAAAGGTGATCGCGCCAATCGCTGCCCCAAGGAAGAGTTCGAGGCGATTGCCCTTCGGGATGTCGTTGATTGATTTAGCGATGTTGAACGCCTGGGGTTCGTTGACCGCAGCGACCGCGATGAACACGGCGGCAAGACCGATCATCGAATGCATGAAGGCAACCAGTTCCGGCATCTTGGTCATTTCGACCTTGGCAGCCATGTACGCGCCAATTCCGCCACCAATCACAAGCCCTACGAGCACGTAGCCCAAGCCGATCGTTGGATTCGACGAGAGATTCCAGATTAGGGCGACCGTGGTCGCCATGGCAATGGCCATACCGACCATGCCGAATCTATTCCCGCGAATCGAAGTCGTTGGGTGCGAAAGCCCTTTGAGCGCCTGGATGAAGAAAACCGAAGCGACGAGGTAGAGGAGGACAACGAGGTTCATGCTCATGCGGCGCTCCCCGCGCCGCAAGGACGAATGACGAAGGACGAAGGACGAAACAGCGCGCGATTCACTTTTCGGCCTCCGTAGTCACTTTCTTCTCTTTCTTCTTAAACATCTCAAGCATCCGTTTCGTCACCAAAAATCCGCCGAAGATGTTCACGGCCGCGAGCGCGACTGCGAGCACCCCCATCGTTTTGCCAAGCGGCGTTTCCGTGAGTGCGGCGGCAAGCATCGCGCCAACGACGATGATCGCGCTGATCGCATTGGTCACCGCCATGAGCGGTGTATGCAACGCGGGGGTCACGTTCCACACCACGTGATAGCCGACGTAAATCGCGAGCACGAAGATGATGAGATTGATGATGAGGTTGTCTACGCCGGTCATGATTGTTCCTTCGGTGTATGTGCGGCAGGCTCCGCGCGCGCGGCTGCGTCGTACATTTCGCGATTGCGATCGTACTCGCGATACGAAGCGCGTTGCCTCCACCAGTGAAACGCAGCAACCGACGGCACGAGTAGATAAATATAGGGCTGCTCAATCATCGGCGGTCGTCCTAGCGCCCAGATGCCAAACAAATCGAGCGCAGCGGCAAGACCCAGTCCGATCAGCGCCGAACGCAGCAGACTAGTGAGTGGCGCAGCAGCGATGTAATAGCCTTGGGGATCGAGTGCGTAGCGGCGTTCTTCGGCGAGTGCCTTGCGTTCCCAGCTCATCCCGTCACCAACACCGCTTTAACGATGTCGTCCTCCAGATTGATGTTGAACGCACCCGTTTTGAAATCGACTAGCAATTTCATAAAGTCGAGCAAGTTGCGGGCGTAGAGGGCGCTTGCGTCCTGCGGCAACATCGCCGCCAGATTTGTGTGCCCCACCAAGGTCACGCCGTGCTTCTGCACGACTTGATCGCGCTCGGTCAAAGGACAGTTGCCGCCCTGCTCCGCCGCGAGATCCACGATGACCGAGCCGGGCTTCATTGCCTTGACCATCTCTTCGGTGACAAGCACCGGCGCGGCGCGCCCCGGAATGAGCGCAGTCGTAATCACCACATCGGCCATCGCGACTTTCTTGGTGACCTCGACCCGTTGTCGTGCCATCCAGGATTCGGGCATTGGACGGGCATACCCGCCGACGCCTTGCGCCGCCTCGCGCTCTTCATCGGTTTCGTACGGCACATCGATGAATTTCGCGCCGAGCGATTCGACCTGCTCTTTCACCGCAGGACGCACGTCGCTTGCCTCGATCACTGCCCCCAAACGCTTCGCTGTCGCAATTGCCTGCAAGCCCGCAACACCGACGCCGAGGATCACAACACGCGCGGCTTTCACCGTTCCGGCCGCGGTCATTAGCATCGGGAAAAACTTCGGGTAGTGGTTTGCTGCGAGGATCACAGCCTTGTAGCCCGCGATATTGGCCTGTGACGAGAGTACGTCCATGCTTTGCGCACGGGTCGTGCGCGGTGTTTTCTCCATCGAGAAGCCATGTACGCCACGCGCCTTGATCGCCTCGATGCCTTCCGTCGCAAACGGATTCAAAAGACCGATCACGCTCGCACCGGCCTTCATGCCAGTGAGCTCGGAGCCATTCGGCCCACGCACTTTGAGCAGTACGTCAGCTTGCGAAAGCACCTCCGAGGCAGAGCCCGCGAGCTTCGCACCGGCCGCCGCGTATGCCTCGTCTAGCAGGCTTGACGCGACTCCCGCGCCGCTCTCGATGACGACGCCGACGCCCGGAATCGCGGCGAATTTTTTTACCGTCTCCGGTGTCGCGGCGACGCGCGACTCGCCGGGCGACGTTTCTTTGATGATGCCGATTTGCAAGCGGCCTCCCCTTTTTTAATCGAGTTCAATCGATGCAGTGTACCGAAAAAAAACCAAACCGCTCGGGATAACCCCTAGCCGTTTGCAAATGAGGCGAAGCCGTTTTTGCATTACAGTGCGAGTTCTTAGTTTATGGAGGACTGTATGAATCGATTTAAACGCGTTGCACTCGCTGCGGCGCTCGGCTTCGTTGTAGCTACAGCGACCGCAGTGCCACTTAAATGGGCCGCGCAAAACGACATCCTAACGCTCGATCCGCACTCACAGAATCACGCAACTACCAACGCGATTCTCATGCACGCGTACGAAGGACTGACCCGCTACAGCGCCAAGTACGAGGTCGAACCCGCGCTCGCAACCAAGTGGACGTTTATTTCTCCGACCCAGGTGCGCTTCGAGCTTCGCAAAGGCGTGAATTTCCAGGACGGCTCGCCGTTTACCGCCGACGACGTCGTGTTTAGCTTCGATCGGATCAAGCAGCCACAGGGAACGATGCAGATTTACGTCACCGGGATCAAGGAAGTCAAAAAAATTGACAGCCACACGGTGGATTTCATTATGGAAGCGCCCAATCCGATCCTACTTCGGAACATCATCGATTTCCGGATGATGAGCAAAACGTGGGCAGAGAAAAATAACACCATGAAGGTGCAAGATTACAAGGCGAAAGAAGAGAACTTTGCCTCACGCAACGTCAATGGCACCGGTGCGTATCGAATCACCGGCTGGAACCCGGACAACCGCGTGACCATGGTCAACCATGACAAATGGTGGGGCAAGAAAGACGGCAACGTTACGGCAGTGAACTACACCCCGGTGAAGGCGGATGCGACGCGCGTTGCGGCGCTCTTCTCCGGCGAGGTGGATATCCTGACCGATCTGCCGACGCAAGATGTGGCAAAACTTCGCACCGATCCGAAACTCAAAGTCGTTGATGGCCCGGAGGTGCGCACCATCTATATCGCGATGGATATGGGCAGCGACGAGCTCAAAACTTCGAACATCAAAGGCAAGAATCCGTTTAAGGACAAGCGCGTGCGCGAAGCCTTGAACCGCGCGATTGATCGCGAAGCAATCAAAACCCGCATCATGCGCGGTCTCTCGATCCCCGCAGGCGTGATGGTTGCGCCCGGTGTAAACGGCAATACGCCGGCGATCGACGCCGCAATCAAGCTAGACGTCGATGCAGCAAAGAAACTCCTCACCGATGCGGGGTATCCGAACGGCTTCGAGTTCACGCTCGCCTGCCCGAACAATCGCTATGTCAACGATGAGGAAATCTGTCAGGCGCTGGTCGCGATGTGGTCGCGGGTTGGCATTAAGGCGAAGCTCCAGGCCGAGCCAATGTCTACCTTCTCGCAGAAGATGCAGCGTTTCGAGCACGACATCTACATGCTCGGCTGGGGTGTTGCCACCTACGACGCGCAGTACATGATTCAGTCGCTCGCGCGCACCAAGACAACCGGTGCGAATGGCAACTTCAACTATTCGAAGATTTCCGATCCGGTGGTGGATCGGCTCTCCGACGCGATGGCCACCGAGACCGATGTCGCGAAGCGAAACGGCATGATCAACGAAGCGCTGCTTCGCATTCGCGACGAACATCTGTTCATCCCGCTGCATCATCAAATGCGTCCGTGGGCAATGAAAAAAGAGGTCACGACGGTACACCGTTCGGATGACCGTCCAGAGGCGCGTTTCACCAACGTTGGCGGCTCCTGAGTCGTAACACAGCGAAGAAAAAGCGCCCAGAAGGGCGCTTTTTTATTGACGTTTGTTATTGACGCCCTATAAAATAAGGGGTTCGTTCACTTTTTTACGATTTTCCTTTTATATCGCTACATGTCAGTAAGTCATATTGAATTTGGCTTTACTGTTGAATGCTGAATTTGCGTGTCCACTGCGCAGCGCGATTGCCTCAAAACGTCATTTCTAGCCCAGCGCGAAGCCCTCGTCCTGGAAGCGGTGAGAGCTCCCGTACGCTGCGGATCGAACTTGCGTTGTAGCCGAGCGTGTTGCCGAGGTTCGCGAGTTTCACAAACGCATTGCCGTTCATGCGACCCAACTGAAACTCGCGGGAAAGCGAAAGGTTGATCATCGTGTGAGACCTGGTCGTGCCATCGCTCGCCTCGTTGACGAAGCGCTCGGCGCCCGGAACGCGATTTTGTTTTGCGGCGTGAACCACTTGACCGCGCAGGTGCCAGCCGCTGATGCGATAACTTGCGGTGAACGTCGCACGCGTCGGTGCGACGCGCGGCAGCGGCTCGTCCGTCAATCGATTGGTTGCTCGAACTGTGTCCAGTGTGAACCCCAGATCGAGCTTCGCGCCGTTTGCGCCGCGATCGATCACGCGCCAATTCGTCTCCCACTCCGCGCCGTAGAAACGTGCGGTCACCGCACGAAACTGGTAGATCGGGAAGGTTTCAGTGTCACCCGCTTCAGTCTGCTCGACGAAGCTCTCTCCGGTTGCATCGAGGGATACAAAATTGCGATGACGGGAGGCAAAGGCAGTGAGCTGCGATTTAAAGCCGCCACTCTGCCACGCGAGACCGACATCAAGGTGGGTCGATTTTTCCTTCGGCAGATTGCGATCGCCGCGCTCATACGCAGCCGTGGCAACATGCACGCCGTCGGCATAGCGCTCGAAGTACGATGGCGCACGCTCGGAGAACGAAAGATTGCCGTGTAGTGTGAACGTGTTCGAAAGCTTTTGTGTAACGCCCGCCGACCCTGAAAACAGATTCAACTGCTTCGCTTCAGCCGGCCCGAAGCGCGACTCGCCGGCCGGGTCGAGCACTTCGCTCGCGGCAACCCGCGACCGCTCGTAGCGTGCGCCAAACGCAAACAGCGATTGACCGAACTGACCGTCTTGCTTTGCGAAGAGTGCGACGTTGCTCGATTTCGTTGGGGGCACGAAGGCCTCTTCACCGACGGCGGAGAAGCGCGCGTTTTCGCCGCTTCCACCAAGGACGCTGCGCCACGCGCCGTATTGCGCCGTTCGGCTCTCGATCCGCCATTCGTAGCCCCTGTTTTTGAAGATCGTTCCTATTTCGCCCGAACCCTCGATTTCCTTGTGTTCGTATTGCGTGTGCGCGAAGTGACCGGAAACGGCGCTGAAGACGCTATTGGCGAATTTCCGTTCGCCAGCGATCATCAGTTTCTCGCGTTTCAAATCGATGGTCACGTCGGGCTCTACCACCACGCCGTATTTGCTGCGATAGGTATCGACCGACGCTCCGATGAAGCCGCCGTTCGCGCCAGTTTCGACCCGAGAAAAACCGAACGCGGCGGACGTACCCTCAAGCGCGGAGTTAAGGATGTGTTTTGCGCGTTCGCCGTCGGGTTTGACGAATTCTGGTACGCGCAGGTCTTCAGTTTCGCGATGCGAGGCATCGGCGTGGAACGTCATCGCGCCGAGCGTCGCATCCGCGCGGATCGCGCTGCTCGCCGCCCGCTCCGCACCGCCGAATTGAGTTTGCACGCCGAGGCTGGGTTGCGAAAAGCTTTGTCGCGGTATGCGATTGCTGACCGCATTCACTACACCGCCGATCGAGCCACCACCATAGAGTAGCGCCGACGGCCCACGCAAAATCTCCACGCGTTCGATTGCAATCGGATCGATCGGCACCGCATGATCGAACGAGAGCGACGCCGCATCTACCGAGGACGCACCGTTTTCAAGCACCCGAATGCGCTCGCTGTCGAGTCCGCGAATGATCGGCCGCGACGCGTTCGGACCGAAGTAGCTCGACGCGATGCCAGGCAAACCAGAGAGCGTCTCGCCCAAGGTAGCGCTCTGACGCTGCGCGAGCTCGTCACCGGTCAACACCGACCATGCGCGACCTGCCGCATCGCGTTCAAACGGGTTGCCGGTGACGAGTATCGGCTCAACCCGCTGTGGCGTGGAAGGTGTCTGTGCCGCGATGCTGCCCGAGGAAATAAGTAGCGCGACGGCGATCGCTCGGTTGAGCGGCGATCGCGCGAATGACTGAGAACAAACGTGAAATGACATAGGAAAAACTCCGTGGCACAACCCAGGCTCGCCGGGGATGCGCGACTTTTTTGGGGAAACGAGTGATCGATCTGGTTAGCGCTGCAATGGCAGCACTGCCGGGCGACATCGAAGCGCGCCCGGGAGGATCAATCAGGTTGAGTGCGGCTTAAGCGAGCGACGGCGGACCGCGCGCACGCGCCGCAACTTTGCGCGCACCGTTGAATGCGGCGTGGGTTGCGGCGAGCGTGCGCTGCACGCGATCGAACAGCACAAGACCCGCGGGCGCGAGCGGCAACAGATCGGCGAGCGTGCAGGCGTCGAAGCGATCGCAGTCGGACTTCGTGTGATGGGCGTCCCACACCGAGGCGATCCAACTCGCCGAGGGGCCGTCGTGATGATGGTGCTCGTGGTGACGATCATCCGCCGCACGCACCGCCGCATCGACGTTGGAGACCGGCAAACCGTGCGCCGTGCGATGAATCAGCCCGAGCGCTTGGGTCCACACGAGCGCGAGCGCGAGCAACGCGTGCAGCGCAGTGCACAACGCGGGCGAAGTTAAGTTCCAACGGGCTCGCATGACGCGTACGTTAACAGACGTTCGAACCTGGGAAGCGGCCACGCTGCGACACAACGTGGCGATCACCCGGATGAAGCGAACTCACCAACGCTTCATTTCCAGCGTCGTTATAGCTTTATAGCTTTATGTCTATTTAAATAACGTTTATGTATATTTTATAGATAGTATTGCGTTGTGAAATAAATCGAACATATCCCATTTTTTATATGGCAAAGGATAACTTTTATGCGGTAAGTTTGTCACACCATCGTTAAGCCGGTTTCTTCGCGCTAGCCGAGCGTTCGCCGCGCCGCGAAACGTGCTTTTTCTCGAACGCCGAACCGCCTCAAGCGAGGCAACGTGTTTTAAGCGCGAGGCGCGAATGCGCACCCAAGACGCGGTGTCCAGCGCTTGCATTGCGCCGCGATCTGCCTTCTACAATCGTTGCATGTTTCCCACGCTAATCTTCGACATTGAGACGATCCCCGACGTTGCGGGCATTCGCAAGCTCCACGATTTGCCCGGCACGCTCCCCGACTCCGAAGTCGCGCAGTGGGCCCTCACCCAACAGCGCATAAAGAACGGCACCGATTTTTTGCCGATTTACTTGCAACGCGTCTGCGCGATCTCATGCGTGCTGCGCGAAGGTGCGGACAAGCTCGCTGTGTGGACGCTCGGCGACGAAAGCGACACCGAAGCGACTTTGCTCACGAAGTTCTTCGAGATCGTCGAGCGAAAAACGCCGCAACTGGTATCCTGGAACGGCGGCGGTTTCGATCTGCCGGTGCTCATTCAGCGCGGGCTTATCAACGGCGTCGCCGCCTCGCGTCTTCTGGAAACCGGAGCCAATGATCGCGCGTTCAACTTCGATCACTACTTGAATCGCTACAAAGAGCGGCATCTTGATTTGATGGATTTCATGGCGATGTATCAGATGCGCGCCAACGCACCGCTCGACGCGATCGCGAAACTCTGTGGCTTCGCAGGCAAGCTCGGGATGGACGGCAGCAAAGTCTGGGACGCGTTTCAGCGCGGAGAAATCGCGAACATTCGCGCTTATTGCGAGACAGACGTGGTGAACACCTATCTTGTTTTCTTGCGCTTTTTGATGATGCGAGGCGAACTCGACAGCTCGCAATATGCCAGTGAAGAAAAGATGATGCGTGAGAAATTGCGCGCGCTCCCAGGCGGTCATTGGAAAGAGTATTTGGCGGCGTGGAAAGTGTGAGCGAACGATCCACACACGACACGCCTGAGTGGTTAACGCCCGCTGCGCAAATGCCGTGGCCCGTGTCCACGCCGTTTCGCATGCGACCGAATCTGGAGAAACTCGATCCTGAGTCACCGGCGCTGTTGTTGCGTGACGAGCAGTTCGATGCGTATCGGCTGCTGCGCAAGGATGTATTTGCATCGCGCGCGGAACGGGCTTGCGTGGGTGACGCTAACTGCGAGGTTTTGAAAGCAATCGCGATGCTGGTTCCCTCTCCCGCAGCGCGGGAGAGGGTTAGGGTGAGGGCAGTGGTTCCGCCAACAAACGCGCCCTCAGAATTTGGCTTGTCGTCATTTAGACGCGTATCGGTGTGCGACGCTAATTCAGCCGCCCTCACCCCAGCCCTCTCCCGCGCTGCGGGAGAGGGAGCAAACGTCGCCCTCGAACTCCAAGAAGACTTCGTCATACTAAAAAGCGAAAGCGACACGCTCCGCGTCGAATACCTGTCGGTCTGCTTCCCCTCGCGCTGGGATCCGCGCGAAAAACTCGGGCTTGATTTTGCGGCGATCCACGCACCCGTCGCCGATAACCAAATGCTGCTCGCCGCCGGTTCGAGCATCATGACGATGGCGTTTATGAAACAACCAATGTTGCGCCACGTTTGGCTCATCGTGCCCTCGGCGTCGCTAGATCAACATCCCGAGCAAAACGATTATTCGTGGAGCGAAACGCTCAAAGATCCGTCGCCGCTGTTGCCGCGTCTCTTTTTTCGGGTTGAGCGACAAACGACCTGGCCACTGCCGCAATTCGGTCGCGCCGTGTTCTTCATTCGCGTGATGATGTCGCCGCTCGCCGACGTGCTCGCCCAAGCGCCCGCGCGCGCACGCGCACTACGTGAAGCGCTTGCTTCGATGACGCCAGCGGTGGTGAGCTATCGCGGAATGGCTGCGGCGCTGCCGCGACTGTTGGCAGAAACTAACGAACTGTAGGCACGAACCTAGACGGGGGATTTGCCTCAGAACGAACGTACTTTGGACGGCGATCACCCGAAGCGACCCCAGTTGGTCGCCTACAAGTTAACCCGATTTGCGCCGCTCATTCGTTTCATAGAACATCTGCAACTCCTCGCATAAGGAAACATCAATGAAAAAGACTGTCGGGCTCATCGCGAGCCTTCTCCTCTCCACCTCTCTCTTCGCGCAAACCACCATGCCCGCACAGCCTGCACAGCCCAAAGACGTACTCTCGCTCGACGCGACGGTCTCTACCGAAGTGATCCCGGATACCGCGTTCGTCACGCTCGCGGCCGAGGCAAACGGCCCCGACTCGGGCGCGATCACCCGCGAGGTGCAGCAAATTGTGAACGCGGCGCTCGCGCAAGCAAAAGCAACGAAAGACATCGAAGCGAGAACCGGCGGCTTCAACACCTCGCAACGTTGGAACAACAAGGGCGCGCGCGACGGCTGGGTCGTCCGTGCGGAACTGATCGTCAAAAGCAAAGACTTCGCAGCGCTCGGCACGCTCGCCGGCAAACTCGCGCAGCAAAAAATGATGATCGCGAATACCGGTTTTGAAATGTCACGCACCCAACGCGAACGCGAAGAAGCCGGACTGATCGAAAACGCGATCGCTGCATTTCGCGGCAAAGCGACGACCGCTGCGAAAGCGTTTGGTTACACGAGCTACGGATTGCGCGAAGTGAACTTAGGCTCGATCGGCGGCGACGTACGCCCGCAACCCAAATTGATGATGGCACGCATGGCCGTGGCCGATGCAGCCGCTGCGCCGGAAGCGATGTCCATCGAAGGCGGCAAGACGGTGCTCACGCTCTCGGTCAATGGTTCAATCGTGATGGCGAAGTAGCGGAAGCTCGATGGCAACAATTGCGCTATTTGCCCTATAAATAATAATGTGTGCTTATTTTTTCTATTTTATCAATAAGTAGATTTATATGATT
>JAAFJI010000104.1 GCA_013298045.1 Betaproteobacteria bacterium | reverse complement strand
CGAGGTTAGTTTGCATTTTCGATTCCCTCTCCCGCAGCGCGGGAGAGGGTTAGGGTGAGGGCGGTTAGTTGCTCAAGCGAACTGGGCTGTGAGAAGCGATCGCCCTCACCCGGCCTGTCGGGCACCCTCTCCCGCGCTGCGGGAGAGGGAACAAAACACGTTGTACGGATCAAAACTAGCTTTGATCTTCGAATGGATCTCGGCAAGCGCCGGTTGCAATTTCGTATCAGCATCGTGCGCGTCAACACCGCCACGAAACACCTGCAAATGACCGCCGTGTTGTTTCGCCGCATAACGCAACTTCGCCGCGTCATCGAGAGACGCATAAATCCAACGCTGCGCGCCGCCCCAATCAATCGCTTCGCGGCCGATATCGAATGCCGGCGCGGTGGATTTGCAACTCACGCGGAACAAGATTTCGTTTGAAGAGAAGAACGCGTGCTTCTGCTCGCGCCAATCCGCCCACCACGCAACATCGTTCGCAAGCGCTTCGCCGCCGAGTTTTTCAATCGCCGTTTGAACCGCCGGTGCAGCGCCTGCGAGCCGCACGTAGAGTTTTCCGTCAACGTAGGTCGTCGCCGTAATCGGATTCGCATCCGCATACCAGCGATTCTTCTTTTCTATCGCATCTTTCGCATTCATCTCGAACACGCGTGTCGCTTGCGCTTTCGGCAACGGCAAACACTTGAACGCAACTTCGGTGATGATGCCCAGAGTTCCGAACGATCCTGTGAGCAAACGCGACACATCGAAACCCGCAACGTTTTTCATCACCTTGCCGCCGAATGACAAATGATCGCCTTTGCCGTCGATCACTTTGACACCAAGCACGAAATCACGCACCGAGCCCGCGTACGCGCGACGTGGTCCCGAAAGCCCAGTGGCGACCACTCCACCAATCGTCGCAGCTTCGCCGAAATGCGGTGGCTCAAACGCAAGCATTTGCCCCGCCTCCTCCATCGTTTTTTCAACGTCCGCAAGCGGCGTACCGCAACGAACCACAATCACCAATTCCTTTGGGTCGTATTCGACGATGCCTGCGTGCGTGCGCGTGTCGAGCGTGTCGCCCGCGTGCGTAGCTGCGAGGAACGACTTCGTTCCGCCGCCACGCGGCGTGAGCTGCGCGCCGCGCGCGGCGGCTTCTTTGATTTGTTGTTGCCAGAGATCAATCATCTAATTTGCGCACTTTCCAAAGGTTCGAACCGAGCGAGCGGGATGCAGCGCAAGGCGCCGGACAAGGACGTGTACTGACGTACACGACGAGTTAGGCAACGCCGCGATGCGCCCGCGCAGCCGGTTTCATCTCATTGGGATTGTCTTGCCCGGATTCATCACATTATTCGGATCTAATGCTTTCTTAATCGTCCGCATCACATCAACCGCTTCACCATGCTCGGCCTTCAGCGCATCTAGCTTGTGAATCCCAATCCCATGCTCGCCTGTACACGTGCCGCCCATCTCAATCGCGATGTGAGCAATGCGCTCGGCGACACGATCGGCTCGCGCGCGTTCGTCTTTGTCGTTCGGATCAAACGTTATTTGCACATGAAAATTTCCGTCGCCAACGTGACCGACGATCATGCACACGAGTCCGCTCTTATCCACTTCCGCTTTCGCAGCTGCAATGCAATCCGCGAGTCGTGAAATCGGCACGCAACTATCGGTCGCGAACGCTTGCTTACCCGGCGTGTACGCCATGCCCGCCCAATACGCATCGTGCCGCGCCTTCCATAGCTTCGTGCGATCTTCCTGTTTGTCGGCGAAGCGATAGTCGCTGCCGCCGAAATCGCCAGTGATCGATTTCATTTGTTCGATTTGTTCGGCGACGTAAGCGTCCGTCCCGTGAAACTCCATGAAGAGCGTCGGCTTCGCGGCAAAGCCTTCGAGCTTGCTGTATTTGATGCAGGCATCCATCTGCACGCTGTCGAGCAATTCGATGCGCGCCATCGGAATGCCCATTTGCATTGCGGTGATCACGGTATTGACAGCGTTTGGCAATTCATCGAATTGACAGACCGCCGCGCTGATGCGCTCTGGCACGCCGTAGAGTTTTAGTTGAATTTCAGTGATGATGCCGAGCGTGCCTTCGGAGCCAACGTAGAGGCGCGTGAGGTCGTAGCCCGCGCTCGATTTGCGAGCACGCGTTCCTGTCTTGATGATGCGACCGTCCGGCGTCACGACAGTGAGACCCAAGATGTTGTCGCGCATCGTGCCATAGCGAACTGCGTTCGTGCCGCTTGCGCGCGTGGCACTCATGCCGCCGATGCTCGCGTTCGCACCGGGATCGATTGGGAAGAACAATCCCGTGTGGCGAATTTCGGTGTTCAGTTGCTCGCGCGTGACGCCTGCTTGCACGCGGCAATCCAAGTCTTCAATGTTGGTTTCAAGCACTTTCGTCATGCGCGACATATCGATGCACACGCCGCCGTAAAGCGCTTTGAGATGCCCTTCAAGTGACGTGCCTGTGCCAAACGCGATGACCGGAATGCGCGCTTGATTGCAGAACTTCACGATGCTCGCGACCTCTTCATTCGTTTCCGGAAAAACGACTACGTCCGGCATGCCCGCGTCTTGCATGCCTTCGCCGTGGCTGTGTTGTTCGCGAATGGCATGCGTGGTCACGGCGCGGTCGCCGTAGGACTTTTTGAGAGCGTCGACCGTGGTCGCAACTGCGTGTTCGGTGGGGCGCTCGAAAACTAATGCACTACTCATATGTAGCCTCGTTGTGTTCCCTCTCCCGCAGCGCGGGAGAGGGTGCCCGACAGGGCGGGTGAGGGCGATAGATTGAACTCCATTGCAACCGCCCTCACCCCAACCCTCTCCCGCGCTGCGGGAGAGGGAGTCAAACTAAAACCTCTCTAAATCCGCAAACGGCATTGGCTTGCCTTGCGACACTTTCATCTTTCCAAACTCCGCGCAGCGATGCAGCGTCGGCACCGCTTTGCCGGGATTCAAGAGCGCATGTTCATCGAACGCATGCTTAATCTCATGCATGCGTGTGAGTTCTTTCGGCGAGAACTGAACGCACATTTGATTGATCTTTTCGATACCGACTCCGTGTTCGCCGGTGATCGTGCCGCCAACTTCGACGCAGAGTTCCAGAATCTCGGCACCGAAGTCTTCCGCACGTTGCAATTCACCTGGCACATTCGCATCGAACATGATGAGCGGATGCAGATTGCCATCGCCCGCGTGAAACACATTCGCGCAGCGCAGGTTGTACTTCGCTGAGAGTCGCTCGATTTCGTTCAACACACGCGGCAATTCTCGACGCGGAATCGTGCCGTCCATGCAGTAGTAATCGGGCGAAATGCGGCCTGTCGCGGGGAACGCGTTTTTACGACCGCTCCAGTAGCGTGCGCGCTGCTCTTCGTTTTCGGAAATCTTGATGTCTGTTGCGCCTGCATTGCGCAGCACGTCCGACACGCGCGCAATTTCATCGGCAACCTCTTCTGGCGTGCCATCGCTTTCGCAAAGCAGGATCGCTGCTGCGTTCAAGTCGTAGCCCGCATGTACGAAACCTTCGACCGCTTCGGTCGCGATCTTGTCCATCATTTCAAGACCGCCTGGGATGATGCCCGCTGCGATGATTTCACCGACGGCCGCGCCTGCGGTTTCAACGCTCGCGAACGAGGCCATCGCGACTTGCGCGAGCTTGGGTTTCGGCGTCAACTTCACGGTCACTTCGGTAACGATTCCGAGCAAACCTTCGCTACCGATCATGAGCGCCATCAAGTCGTAACCCAGCGAATCAAGACCGTCACTACCGAGCGTAACGATCTCGCCGTTCATCAATACAACACGCAGTTTCTTCACGTTGTGAATCGTGAGTCCATATTTCAGGCAATGCACGCCGCCCGAGTTCTCCGCGACGTTGCCGCCAATCGTGCAGGCGATTTGCGATGAGGGATCAGGCGCGTAATACAAACCATATTGCGACACCGCTTCCGAAATCGCGAGATTTCGCACGCCGGGTTGTACGCGCGCCATGCACGCGAGCGGATCGATGTCGATGATCTTCATCATCTTCGCGGTGGAGAGCACCACAGAATTCGGATCGGGCATCGCACCGCCGGAAAGCCCCGTGCCCGCGCCGCGCGCGATCACGCTCACGCGGTGCGCGTGACAAATGCGCATCACTTCTGCGATTTGCTTTTCGTCTTCGGGCAGCACGACGCATTTAGGCAGCGCGCGATACATCGACAAACCATCGCATTCGTAAGGGCGCAAATCCTCTTCCGCAATTTTCAGGTTCTCACGCGGCAAGACGTTGGCCAATTCTTCAAACAGACTCGGTGCTTTCATCGATGCTTATCCTTCGTTGTTCTTTCGGCTGTTTGCTGGTCAATTCGATCAAGCGCCCGCTGAACATGCGAATGCGAAATCCGTTTCGCTTTCGCCGCATCACCGGCTTCAATCGCCTTGTAAATCGCCGCATGATCGCTCTGCCCGACTGACGCGATCCCAACGCCGTAGCCGATATCGTCCCAGGTCGCTTTGCGGGAATCGGAAAACTGCGCACCGAGGAATTCGACGAACTTTGCGATTTGTGTGTTGTGCGACGCACGTGCGATTGCGTTATGAAACGCATCGTCGGCAAGCGAACCATCGCTTCGTGATTCGAGCGCTGCGAGCATGGACTCCAACGCGTCACGAATCGCTTTCAAATCGTCTTTCGTTCGCCGCTCTGCTGCGAGCCCCGCGGCACCCGCTTCCACGATTTGGCGAAGTTCGAGGATTTCGCGCTCTTGCTGAATAGGATCGTTATCGTGATTTTCGGTACGAAACGCTGCGATCTTGGTTCGATCGGAAACGAAAGCGCCAGCGCCTTGTCGCGTTTCGATGCGCCCATCCGCACGGAGTCGGGCGAGCGCTTCGCGGATCACGGCGCGCGAAACGCCGAGCGATTCGCCAAGCGCCTTCTCGGTCGGCAATTTTTCGCCCACCTTCCACAGATTCATGTCGAGCTGCAACAAGAGCCGACGATAGGCTTCGTCCACCAGTGAGTGTGGACGATCGAGCGCGGGAAGCGCACCCGTCTCTGCCAATGCAGCGGCGGCTTTTGCGACTCCCCGTTCGAGCACTAAGTTGTCTGACAACATGACGATAAGTCTATGTCACTTTTTTCTGATGCGCAATTTGGGTAAACGCGAGGCGGGGGGTCAATGCGAACGTAACGCGAGTTCCCTAATTAGCAATTGCACTCATTGCCCTTTGAAATATGGCATACGACTTCATTGAATTTTTACTCAATATATTAAATAAATTGCCATATCGGCATATTTTATATGGCTATAGCGTATATTTTTGTTATCAATGTCGCGAAGCGCCAGCGATCCACCGCGCCGCCTTCTCGGCGATCATGAGCACCGGGCTATTGGTGTTGCCGCTGGTGATCGTCGGCATCACGCTCGCATCGACGACTCGCAGATTCGCGACGCCGAGCACTCGCAAACGCGAATCGACGACGGCGGTGGGATCGTCGGCACGACCCATCTTCGCGGTGCCGACCGGATGAAAAATCGTGGTGCCGATGTCGCCCGCGAGTCGCGCGAGGTCTTCGTCCGATTGAAATTGCACGCCAGGCTTCCACTCTTCGGGGGCGTAGCGCACGAGCGCAGGTTGCGCGACGATGCGACGCGTGACACGTAGCGAATCGGCGGCGACTTTGCGGTCGTCCTCGGTCGTCAAATAATTCGGCGCGATTGACGGCGCGACGTTGAAATCCGTGCTCTTGATGCGTACCGTGCCGCGACTCGTTGGATTCAAATTGCACACACTCGCAGTGAACGCATTGAAATCGTGCAGCGCTTGGCCGAACGCAGGCAAGCTCAGCGGCTGCACGTGGTACTCAAGATTTACGTACGTGCGCGACGGATCGCTTCGTGTGAACGCGCCCAATTGCGACGGCGCCATACTCATCGGCCCACTTCGATGGAGCGCGTATTCGAGCGCGATCTTTGCTTTGCCCCAAAGCGAATTCGCGAGCGTGTTCAGCGTTGGCACGTTTTGCACTTTGTACACGGCGCGAATCTGCAAATGGTCTTGCAGATTCGCGCCGACGCCGGGCGCGTCTTTGAGCACAGCGATTCCGTGTTGCTTGAGTAAATCGCTCGGGCCGATTCCCGAGAGCTGCAAGATTTGCGGCGTCCCGATCGCGCCCGCGCAGAGAATCGTCTCGCGCGCGGCGCGCACCTGCACGCGCTCGCCCCCGCGCATAAGTTCAACGCCGCGACAGCGAAGCTCGCCCGAATCGCCACGCCCGATCAACAAGCGCGACACTTGCGAATGCGTCCATACGCTCAAATTGTTTCGTTTGCTGAGCACAGGCCGCAGAAACGCTTTCGTCGTGTTCCAGCGCCAACCGCGTTTCTGATTCACTTCGAAATAGCCAACGCCTTCGTTCGAGCCGCGATTGAAATCGTCGTTCGCTGGAACACCTGCTTCTTGCGCCGCGAGCGCGAACGCATCGAGAATTTTCCAGCGCAATCGTTGCTTTTCCACGCGCCATTCGCCGCTCGCGCCGTGAAACTTTGAGAGCTTCGCATCGTTCGACGTTTGCGAAACGTCGTCGAAGCGCCAATTGCTTTCGTGAATCGTGAAATCGGGCAGCGCGCGTTCCCAACGCCATTCGTTTTCGCCTGTCGCTTGCGCCCACGCGTCATAGTCGCGCGCTTGGCCGCGCATGTAAATCATGCCGTTAATGCTCGAACAACCGCCGAGCGTTTTGCCGCGCGGGTAGATCAATTGCCGACCGTTCAAGCCCGCTTCGCGATCCGTGCGATAGCGCCAATCGGTGCGCGGATTGTCGATGCAATAGAGATAACCCACCGGAATGTGAATCCACGGATAGTCATCCTCGCCGCCCGCTTCGAGCAAGAGCACGCGACGATTGCGATCTGCGCTCAAGCGGTTCGCAAGCAACGCGCCGGCGGTGCCGCCGCCGATGATGATGTAGTCGAAAATGAGATTGTTCACAGATGCTCTAGCGAATCGCTAAAGGCTTCCCCAGAGATAGAGTGCTCGTCCCGTCGTACGCGCCTCTCGCGCGAGTCGCTGCAAGTCAACAGTCACTGGCATCAGTTCATCAGGCGTGCATACAAGTTCCTCGGTCGCCGCCCATGCTGCATTCGCAGAAGCCAGCTCTTGGTCGGAAGCGTTCGTCAAGAAAGTGACAAATGGCTCCGGAAATCGAAGTAACCAAGACTCCTCTTCACCGGGCTTGGATTCATCGATGAACTCATGTCGGACGACATCCCACTCCTCGTTTGCAAGGATTGCCCAAAGCGACCCCAGTGAGACAGGTGTGAAGTGCTTGTACTGCGCCAGCGAAATACGCGAAAGTAGCGTCTTTTCAAGCTGCGCTTCCGGGCCGCTCGCGTACAGCGAAGCATCGGAACTAGTCGCCACCAAGAAGTCAGAGAGGATGCCCATGCGAGAGTTTATTCAGCGGTGGTGAATGTGCGACTAGTCTATCTTCGGTAGGACACAAAAACCATCACGCGACTCAATCTTTCCGCTGCATGGGCGAAACGATCCACTCCCCCGCAACCATCACGAGTTCAAACGGCCTCGCAGGCGATGAGAAAACTATCGCATCAAGAAAGTGTTCTGTTGGAACATTGAAAAGCGCTGGATCGCAGCGATCGATCAACAACAAATCCGCCCGCGCACCGACTTGAAAACCCCAACTCGCAAGCCCCGCCGGTTGTGCAGAACCGGCGATTGCTGCGGCGTACATCCGCTCCGCCGTCGATGCGATCCCGCGCTCGGGCGCTGCAAGTACGTTGCGTCGCTCGCGCGTGAGGCGGAGCCCGTACTCGAGCAAACGCAGCTCTTCGCGCCAATCGCGGCACACATGCGAATCCGATCCGATGCTCATCGGCACGTTTGCATTGAGCCATGCCGAGACATCTGTCACGCCGTCGCCAAGGTTCGCCTCAGTAGTGGGGCAAATAGCGATTGCCCAATTATTTCGGGCGATGAATTCGATTTCTGAAACTGTCGAGTGGGTGCCGTGTACGATGGTTAGCCCAAATTGCGCGGGCGATACCGCCGAAAGTTGCGCTAGCAAAAACTCAAGTGGCCGCAGCCCTGTGGCCTTCAAGCAGGCTTCGACTTCAGCTCGTTGTTCGGCGACGTGAATATGAATCGGACCGCGCGCTTCTCGTGCGATTCTGGTGAGCGAGTCCGCGGTGACGGCGCGCAGCGAATGCAGCGCGGCACCGAAGATGAGGTTGTGCGATCCTGCATAGCGACGCGAAAGCTCACGCTGCGCGTCGAGCACCCATTGCGCGTTCGCACGAAAGCGGCGTTGATCGTCGCGCAGCGCAGGCTGATCGAAACCTGCGCGTTCGTACACGACAGGAAGCAACGTGAGTCCAATCCCGACCTCGTTCGCCGCCTCGATGAGCGCGACGCTCATCGCATACCGATCCTCATAGGGCACGCCGCTCGGCGAATGGTGCACGTAGTGAAACTCGCACACATGCGTATAGCCGCCGCGCAGACATTCGAGATAAAGATGTTTCGCAACCGCTTTCAATTGCTCGGGACTGATCGCGAGGGCAACGCGATACATCCGATCGCGCCAACTCCAAAAATCATCTTCCGCCGATTCGCGTCGCTCGGCGAAGCCGGCGAACGCGCGCTGGAACGCGTGGCTATGCGCATTCACTAGCGGGGCGATCGCCGTACCGTCGAGAATTTCGGCACCGCGCGTTTGTGCGTCGGCTCGCGCAATGCCGTGCTCGATGTTTGACCAATGACCGAGCGCGTCGATGGTGAATAAAACGTCGGCCTGCCAGGTGCCGCTAGGGGCAGACGACGCGGCGCTTGATCGCGGATTCGGTAACCAGGCGCGTTGAACCCAAAGCGTTTTCACTGACTCACCTCATCAGCGGGCGAGGGCAACCAGCCTTCGGCGACCCAAAGCAGCTCGCGTAGCACGCGACCAACGCGACGGGCGCGGGTTGCATCGAGCGTGAACGGCGGCACTTCATCCATATAAGTCGATTGACACATTTCCATTTGTACCGTGTGAACGCCTTCGCGTGGGCGACCGTAATGCCGCGTGGTGTAGCCGCCCTTGAAACGACCGTCAACTACATGCGTGTAGCGGCTGTGCGCAACGAGCGTTTTTACCAGCGCATCGCGCAGGCTCGGTGCGCAGCTCGTGCCGTCCGCTGTGCCAAGATTCAGATCAGGCAACTTGCCTTTGAAAAGCCAAGGAATCTCCGAACGAATGCTGTGGCCATCCCAATGCACGACGTGGCGATGCTTCGCGCGAAGGCGCTGCAATTCGTGATTAAGCGTTAGGTGATACGGCCACCAAAAACGCGCGCGCCGCCGACCAACTTCCATCGCGTCGGGTTCGTGGCCGGGACGGTAAAGCGAATCGCCTGTAAAAAATTTTGTAGAGCATAGCTCGGTGTTCGATGCGCCGGGATACATTGGCTGATCGTCAGGCGGGCGATTGAGATCGATCACGTAACGAGAATGTGTCGCGACCAAAATGGTCGCATCAAACTCGCGCGCGAAATCGTAGAGCTGATCGAGATGCCAATCGGTGTCCTCGCTCGCGAGCGCTCGCTGCACATAGTGCGGTCGAAGGTCTTCCGGAATGTGCGTTCCAACATGCGGCAAGCTCACCAGGAGCGGCCGATTGCCACGAAAGAGATAGAACATCGGAATCGAGTTCAAGCGCCAACTCCATCGTCCATTTTTATTTCGCCACGAATGACTAGCCTCTTCAGCGGCGACGCACCACCGATACGATAGCAAAGCTCGCGCGGATGCTCCAAATCCCACACTGCGAAGGTGCTCGGTGCGCCGATTCTGAGTCCGCTTGCGTCCTCCGCGATTCCAAGCGCCTTTGCTGCGTTCGTCGTGAACCCGCGCCAGGCTTCGAGCGGCGTCATTCGAAACAAGGTGCAGGCCATGTTCATCACGAGCATTGGCGAAAGCGTTGGCGACGACCCGGGATTGTGATCGGTCGCGAGCGCGAGCGGAACACCGGCGTCCCTTAACTTCTGAATCGGCGGCAATTGCTTCTCGCGCAAGAAATAGAACGCGGCGGGTAGCATCACGGCCACCGTTCCCGCTTTCGCCATCGCTGTGATGCCTTCGTCGCTGAGGTATTCGAGATGATCGCAGGAAAGTGCGCCGAATTCGCCTGCGAGCTGCGCGCCGCCTTGGTCGGAGAGCTGTTCGGCGTGCAGTTTTACTGGCAGACCAAGCTGCTTTGCCACCTCGAAAACGCGACGCGTTTGTGCGGCGGTGAAGCCGATATTTTCGCAAAACGCATCCACTGCATCGACGAGCCCACGGGCGTGTAGTCGCGGCAGCCACTCGCAGACGGCATCGACGTAATCGTCTTGCCGGTTTGTGAATTCGGGGGGCAGCGCATGCGCGCCTAGGAACGTTGTTCGCACATCTATTCCGAGCGTTCTGCCGATGCGTCGCGCCATTTCGAGCGACCTCGCCTCGTCGTGTTCGGTCAGGCCGTAGCCGGATTTGATTTCGATAGCCGCGACGCCCTCACTCATGAGCGCCTGCGCCCGACTCAGCGCCAGGTCAAAGAGTTGCTTATCGCTCGCGGCGCGCGTTGCAGCAACAGTGGAGCGGATGCCGCCGCCCGCTCGCGCAATTTCCTCATACGTCGCGCCGTTCAATCGCAATTCAAACTCGCGCGCGCGATCGCCTGCGTAGACGAGATGCGTGTGGCAATCGATCAAAGCAGGGGTGACGAGCGCGCCACTAAGATCGAGTTCGTGCGATACGTTTGATCGAATCGACGTCGGCAACACGTCAAGTTTGCCTAACCATTCGATGCGCTCGCCTCTGATTGCCACACAAGCGTGATCGACTATTCCCCACGGATCGTCCGCGCTTGGTTGCAGCGTGGCGATTTTCGCGTTTCGCCAAAGTGAGGTGCGGTCGGACATGTCAGGCATCGGCGAAGAACGAAAAATGTCGAAATTTAGCGCGCTCGATGCCTTCATCGATCAGCGTTTGCAACGAAATGCCTTTCTGCCCCACCGTCCATGCAAGTGTTTCGCTTTGTTCGCAGTAAATGCCATGGAGTTTCACATCGGGCGCGATCACGATGTCATCCGGTTGATCCAGGGAAATGAGCGATCCGTGCCCAGCGTGGCGACGAATCATCACGTTCAGATCACGCGTCGACCCGTTGATAAGTTTGCAATACGGAGCGTCTTCGCCTTCGAAGCGGACCGCTTCGTCGCCGACGCGCACTTCGCCGATCCCGTCAAGACGCACGCCTTCACCCCGCAACACTGCAAAGTATCGTGTGACGCCGGGGAAGGCAGAGAACGGGCCGTCGCGCTCAATGTCGGCCACGCTCACGCGCAACATCCAATTCTGCGGGTTCGGCCACGTCAAGAGTTCGCGTGTCACGCCGCCGCCGTTCTTCCAGGGCTGCGGTGGAATGTCGGTCAGCCGAACAACGTTTACGATCGAATCGTTCAAGGTGCGAATGCTCCTTCGAGCCGATAGCGATCTGCCGGGTGGACGAGCCGCGCGCTGGTAATCGTGTGCGATCGACTCATCGTGCGGCGCGAGACGACGAGACAAGGATCTGTCTTCACCATTCCAAGCAGTTTCGCTTCTTTCGCAGTGGGTAGCGCGGCTTCGACCGCGTAGTCCGCTTTCCAGAGTTGAGTCACCTCAAACAAACACTTGGTCGGTGTCACGCCCGCGAAATCAACGCTCAAGTAATTCGGAGCGACTTTCGGGTTAACAAAACGATCCTCGCATTGAATTGCAACGCCGTTCTCAAAGTGAACGATGATGCTGTGAAACACGCGAGACTGCACGGCCACGCCCAAGCGCTCGGCGATTTCAGCGGACGCGGGCTCTTCGCGCAGCAAATACACGTCGGCGCGATGGGCGTGGCCGCGTGCGAGTATTTCTTCGTGAATATCACGAATCGTGAGCGCGGAGGAAACCCGATGGAGCTGGGCTGCGAAGGTGCCCGCGCCTTGCCGCCGCTCGACCAATCCTTCGGTTTGAAGCTCTTTGAGCGCTCGATTGACGGTCATGCGCGCTACGCCGAATCGCCCAATTAAATCGGCTTCCGAGGGCATTTTTTCACCGGCTCGCCAACGCCCTTTTTTGAGCCCGTCCTTCAGGAAAATCTTGACGTCCTCGTACGGAGATCGCTTAGCAAGCGATGCTTTCTCCCGGACGGATAATCGAGCGATGTTCGACATACTGAAAATGCTACTTGCAAAAACTTGTCTAGACAAGTAAAACTCGCGTATCGATCACCCAGGAGCGCACCATGACGCATCCGAACCAACCTCCAATTTCAGCCCTCCCACGCCCGGTTCGAGCACCGCGTGGCAGCGCGATTACCTGCAAAAGCTGGCTCACCGAAGCGGCTTTTCGCATGATTCAAAACAACCTCGATCCCGAGGTCGCCGAGAATCCCGATGCGCTGGTTGTGTACGGCGGCATCGGCAAAGCAGCGCGCAATTGGGATTGCTTCGAAGCGATTCTGAAGTCATTGCGTGAGTTGAATGATGATGAATCGCTCTTGATTCAATCGGGGAAACCGGTCGGCGTATTCAAAACGCATCCCGATGCGCCGCGAGTCC
>JAAFJI010000103.1 GCA_013298045.1 Betaproteobacteria bacterium | reverse complement strand
GGCATCAAGGCACGGCAACTATTAGTTCCGGTCAGCGCACACATCCCAATTAGCTAGACTACAGCTGTGATAACCCCTTGAGCAATCAAGGGGTTTTTCACTTTTTGGTTTTGGAAAATCACGTCTAACTTAAAACAAAAGATACTGGTCGGGTGCTTTTTTCGCGGGGTCTTTTTGCTTTCCGCGAAAACTGATGATGCGTTCATATTGCTTGTCGGTGAAAAAAAGAATGTTCACGTTGCCGCCTTCGGGCAGGGCGACTTCCACCTGTTTCGTGAGTGTATCGATTTGCGCTTGGCTCGTGCAAAACCGCGCGTACACGGAAAACTGACACATCTCGAATCCCCAGTCGAGCAGGTTGTTGCGAAATCGCGTTGCTTCTTTGCGCTCCGCTTTTTCGATCACCGGCAAATCGAACATCACCACCATCCACATGAGTCGATACCCCGAAAGCATGTTGATCGAACGGCTTACTCGGTCAAGCTCGCCGCCAAATCGAGCGGCAAGCCCGGAAAGGGCAAATCCAGTTTCTCGCGCTCGCCCATGTATACCTGCGCGAGCGACACCGCGAGTTTTTGCATGCACACCATCACTGGCGTCGCACCGATATTTGTTTGCATGTCGTCGTAGAGCACTTTCACGAGCGCGCGCTTGGTGTCGGGCGAAACGTCACTCGCGCCGTCGCGCAGCAATCGCCAAATACGCAAATCGATCGTGGGACGAAACGGCTCCATCAAATCGTCCACCAAACGCATCGCGTTGTTTTCGTTGGAATGATGAATGCCGATCGTTGGATGTAAGCCCGATGCAACCACAGCGCGCGCCGTCGCAGATCGCAACACGGTGTAGCCGTAGTTGAGCATCCCGTTGATGCCGCCGCCCTGCTGATCGCGACGAAAGTCATCGCCAAAGAGCAATCGCCAGTAGCGTTGCGCGCCCTGTGCCTCAATGTTGTCGGGGTCGCCTGCACGAACTTTGCGTACGAGTGCGGTGAGCGGCGCTGTGGGCGCACCAGCCGCTTCCAGTGCCGCCGCTTGTTGTTCGAGTTTTGCCCGAACTACTTCCGCCCAGATACGCTTGTGCGTTGGTTTTGGCGCATCAATCTGCGCGTCAAAGCGCTTGGCTTGCTGGTAGTTTCCTTCAACGGGGAAAATCATTCCAACCGCATTGTGGTTCGCCCCACACAACACAAACGGCGCGCAACGTTCCGCGAGCGCTACGAGAAGATTGTTGGTGTACGAAAGCCCGTGCGCGTTCGCAATGACTGCCGCGATATCGTCGAGCGGGACTTGCCCGAGTTCTTTTCTTTCGCCTTCCGTATCTTGCACGACCATAAAGCCGCGCGACACGAATAAATGTCGTCGATCATCTGCTATTTCGATGATGCGACCGATCATTTGTCACTAGCCTCTGAATCCTGGGTCATGAAGTTCGCCGATAGCTGAGATCGTGACTAGCCGTCCCTGGGAGGCACTTAGTGATCCCGCTGTCTTGTAGGTGTAAGCAAAAGAGTCCTGTTTGTCGCGGTTACGCGAGTCTACGTTCGCTTCATGTACGGTTGCGAACGTTAACGTTCCCTGCGAGTTAACCGCAATAAGTCGCATCGTCCGCGTTTCTTCTTTGTGAACAAGACGAACAGCGTCACCCGCTACCAACCGCATTACGAGTGGTTTTCCGCTCAAACTCTGCCTTGGCTTCCGAAGCGCAGGGAACCGTGCCGTTGGCGGAAGTTCTCTCACCGCTTGATATGCCTCATACGTTGAGATCACTTCACCTTCCCACTTACCGCTTTCAGCGCGCACAATCTCAATGCAATAGTTGCTGTCGCCTTTGTATCCCTTGTAAGCACGAGGGTCGCCATCGCCCGTGAAGCCGTGCCTTGCTCCCGCTCGTTGCGAGGAAAACGGAATGACTTTAAGTGCTTCTTCGACGAGTGTTCGTTTTCCTTCAATCGGCTTGTGATGGCGCACGCGCCCTTCCGGCAACAATCCGTAAGCGGTATCGTTGTGCATTGCGCCTTCGTAGCTGTGATCGGGGCGGTGACTTACCCAAATCGCCGCGACGGCGCGTTGAACGTGTGCTCGATACGTGTCCCACGGCAGGGGCATGTTTTCTACCAATCGATTGAGCCGCTGCGTTCGTGCGTCTGCACTCGCTTTAGCGAACGCTCCAAGCATGCCTTGATCGGTTACGCCGATGACGCACGCATCGACCGCATGATGTCGATGATCGTTGCGGTTTTTCTCTCCATTCAAACCGAGCACATCGTTAAGGCCAAATTTGCCGCGCAGCATCGCGGTCATCTGTCCTGGAATGACTCGTGCGGCAGGACAAACAAGCCGCACGTACTCGCGCGCAACGCGAGAAAGGTAGCGCGTATCGTTAAGCGCTCTTGCGAGGAAATCTTTGTCGTCGCGCAGCCATTGCTGATATCCGTCTCTACCGAAGCGATAGCGCTTGTTCTTTGGCATCAATTCTGCGCGCGCGAGGATTGCCCCGTAGTCGTATCCGGCACCGCTGCGCTCGCCGAACGCCTGCCACGGCGTCTGATTGCCCTTATCTCGATTTGCAGTGCGTAACGCGACCGTTTTATTGTTCAAACTGTCGTCCAACGTCATTGAGAACGGCAGGATGTGTTCGATCTCGACTTGATCAGACAAGAGCATCGTCAAACTTATCGTTGTTCCGCTATACGGGCACTTGCGATCCATCGCGTCGCCCAGATTGAGTTCTTCCCAGAGTAGTACCTTCTGCAAATCGTCACGACGAACACGCTCTTCGCTCATCCTAAGCGCTTGTGCGATATCCCGTCGATATCGACGATTGCGGTCTTCGTTCGCCTTTTGTCTCTTGCTCTCCTCTTCGCGCTGCTCCTTGCTTTGCTTCAAATCGCGCGCAACTTCAACAATCATTTCGCTCGGATGACCGTAGCGCTTGATCAGTGCGTTGACCACTTTGCGAACCTGGTTCAAACCGATGTGCACTGTCGGGTTGGCGATGCGCCCAAACCGCTTTTCGGGTGGATCATTTTCGGTTGCACGTGGATCAGCAAAACCGACGAATCGTTGTAGCGGCTCGCCGTAATAGGGAAGTTCAGGAAGAATTTCGCCTGTTGCAGAAGGATTCAGATTACTGTGGTGCTCGAAACCAGCCGCGATGACCGCTTTGTCGTATGTCACGACATCCCGCTCTAGCTCGGGCAGTATCCGCGCGAGCGCTGCGCTACTGAGGCTCCCGTAGCCCTCTGCAAGCCCGACATTCGCGATTTGTTCGGCGCGCGCTTCTTCGACGCCCGTATTCGCTTTTAGCCATTCGACAAGTGCGACTTCACTTTCTTCGCTGAAGATCTTGCGCACGATCTCATCTTGCGTCGCCAAATCAAATTCGAACCACTTTTTTCCAAACAGCGTGCGCTTAGAAAGCGCTGCGCTCGTGCCGTTACCTTTCAGCTCGGTTCGTTTGACGTCTTCGTGGCTAAATTTCGCGGCACCACCGAGCCCCAAGAGTTTCTTCAGTTGCGTAAACGTTTGCTTGCCACTTTGCTCAAGCGCATCGATCACCTGATTGCGTTGAGCTAGCGTAAGCGGTTGCTCCGTCAAACCCTTCTGCAAAACGCGCAGATTGTTCGCCTCCTGATACATGCGAAACCGCTGCACGCTCGGCAGCGCAAGCGGCGCGCGCTCCTCTTCGGGGAGCAACGTACAACGACCCGGGCGTACTGGTTTTAGCGGTCGCTGATGCAGAAGAATGTCTTTGAGCGTTTCGCCAATTTTTTCTGTAAATGTCGCGGGATTGAGAGCGTTCTGCTTTGACCAAAGCGCATCGAATTCCGCCTTGATCATCTCGCGATTGATGTAAAGGTCATAGCTCACTAGCTTCTTGTTCTTGCCGTCGTCCTTCACGATTACCGCTTCGCGTCGCCGTGCACGTGTGGGCTCGCCGCGCTGTGTACGAAAGTACAGCCACTCGCCAACCGTTCGCGCTTCGCCCGCTTTGAGCCTTGAATCAAGATCGTTGATCGCACCTTTCATCACGCTGGAATCGCTTTCTTTCGTATCCGTTTTTCGATTGCTGTTAAAGCCGCGACGTTGATTAATGTGGAACAGAGCGCGCGCAAATTCCGCTGGTGTAAGCGCGTGATCAAGTCCCTTCGCACGCAATGCGTACGGATCAACACGTTCCAAAGCCTTACGCGAAGCTTCGTCTTCGGGGAAAAACCCAAACTCAATCAACGCGCGCATCATGCGAGCTTTGCGCTTTAGCAATCGGTCGCGCCTGCGCCGCATCGCGCGCGCGTTGCGGCGATTGACGGCGAGAGAAGCGCCATCCTTCGGATTTCGCCCGTCTGAAAAGATTCGTACGCCTGCCTTGATGATGGCGTTGGGCTCGTTCTTCTCGTTTAAACGGATCATCGCCCAACCAAGTGATGTCGAACCCAAGTCGAGAGCAAGCCGGTATCGCATTTTGTGTGACATAGAAATCCTTGAAGCAATCGCATTTCTTTTCTAGGTACTTGACGAAAGATCGTTAGTTGGCAATACTCCGCCTACTTACGCTAATCGGGATGTGTGTTCTGACCGCTAACAAGCTGAAAGATGCACCAAATGAAAGAGCCGCTACATGCGGCTCTTTGCTTTTCAGCTCACTATACCAACGTGCGGATGCAACACCGCGTTGCGCACGAACGTCCCGAATGAAAGGTCTGATCGCTGAAGAAGCCGCTCGCGCGCGGCGTCGCGACTCCGTTCGAGCATGTTCATCATGCGAAACAGCCGATCCGTGTGATGCATAGCGCGAGCTTTCTTTCAGGGCGTTCGCCGTAGCGAACCAACGCTCCAGTCTAAGCCGTTCCTTTGCGCTGTGTCCCTACCTTTGTTGGGAGGTACTGGGCTTTTGCTTCGCGTGTTTTTTGCACCTGTCCGTTTGGGCTGTGTCGCGAATGCGACATGCGGTTTGACCCGGATGCGACGGCGATGGCTGGCGTGTTTGTTGTGGATGCGGCTTGCGGTCGATCCTCTCGCTGCGACTGTCGCGCGTCTGCATGCGTGGGCCGTGGTAACGCCGCATCGGGCGTGCGCGGCGAATTTGCGTTGTCGGCTCGCTTCACGAGATAGCAATGTTCTATATTGCCCTATAGAACAATGCATATTCTCTAATTTATGTTTATTACGAGAAATTAATTAAATAAAGAAAAATTCATATTGTATGAGGCAAAAGGTTAAATAGCTTTTACTCCGTAATGCTGACCCACCTGGTCGATGAGATGCTGCGGCTCCACGACCACGCACGCAGGGAAACCACTACCCAGGCTTTCCCTTGCCACACGTAGAACCCCTAGCGTCGGCGGCTCGTGGCTTCTCTACATTGCTCCCATCATCAATATTCGACACCCTCACCGCGGTGTCAACACGGGAGGATCGCAATGAAACAGGACTCTCTTTACGATTTAGCGCCGTGGAGTCGCCACTACACGAGCGGCGGCACTGGCAAGCTTGCGCCGCCCGAATCGCAAAACCTGCCGCAGATGCTTGTCGCCGCGAGCAAGGCGTTCGCGGCTCAATCGGCGTTTACCTGCGTGACCCCAAACGGCATGTACGGTACGCTCACCTACGCACAGGTCGATCAGATGAGCGACGATTTTGCGGTGTATCTGCGCGAGGTCATTGGGCTCAAAGCCGGGGCGCGGGTTGCGGTGCAAACACCGAACTGTTTGAGCACGCCGGTTGCGATATTCGGGATTCTGAAAGCGGGGTGCGTGTTGGTCAACACCAACCCGCTCTATACCGAGCGCGAGATGAAGCACCAATTCAACGACGCGGGGGTCGAGGCGCTGGTGTTGATCGATATGTTCGCCGACAAGATGGCGACGATCGCTCGCGAAACGAACGTGAAGCATGTGGTGCTCTGCTCGGTGTCCAGCTTTTTTCCGCCGGTCGTGCGCCAAATCATCAAGGGCATCCAGAAATACTGGAATAAAGTCATCCCGACCACGAACCTCGCGCATTTAACGATCAACGATGCGCTCGCCAAGGGCGCGCTTGCACGCAACGATTTGCGCATCGACGTTTCGCAGTACTGGAAGCGACTGGCGCAGAACGATCTCGCGCTGCTGCAGTACACCGGCGGCACGACTGGCGTGTCGAAAGGCGCGATGCTCACGCACGGCAATCTGCTGTGGAACATCGAGCAGATTCTCGCGATCGGTCGTGACAAGATCGATATGGGGCGCGAGACGGTGCTGACCGCACTGCCGATTTATCACATCTTTGCGTTCACGGCGAACCTGCTTACGTTCTATCGCTGCGGCGCTCGCAATCTGCTCATCCCGTCGCCGCGCCCGATTCAAAATCTGCAACGTGCCTTTGAGAATTACAAGGTGACCTGGATTTCCGGCGTGAACACGCTGTTCAATGCGCTGTTGAATGAAGAATGGTTCGTGGCGTTTCCGCCGAAGCATCTGAAGGCCGCCATCGGCGGTGGCGCGGCAATGCACAGCGCGGTGGTCAAGCGCTGGGAGGCGGTGACGGGTGCGCCGCTTGCCGAGGGCTACGGCCTGACCGAGTCGTCGCCCGCTGTGTGCTTCCAGCCGCTCTCGGGGCTCAGAAAAACCGACAGCATTGGTATTCCTGCGCATGAGACTGCCGTTCGTTTGGTGGACGACAATGGCGAGCCGGTGGCGCAAGGCGAACCCGGCGAGATCATCGTGCGCGGCCCGCAAGTGATGCTCGGCTACTGGAATCAGGCGGAAGAATCGGCCAAAACCATTCGCGATGGCTGGCTCTACACCGGCGACATCGCGGTGATGGATTCGGATTTCATGTTCAAGATCGTCGATCGCAAGAAAGACCTCATCATTGTTTCCGGCTTCAATGTGTATCCGAACGAAGTCGAGGACGCAATCGCCAAGCACGACAAGGTGATGGAGGCGGCGGTGATTGGGGTTCCGGACGCAAAAACCGGCGAAGCGGTGCGCGCCTATGTGGTCAAGCGCGACGATAGCCTGACCGAGGCCGAGCTTGCTGCGCACTGCCGCACGCTGTTGACTGGCTACAAGTTGCCGGCAAAGATCATCTTCCGCGATGAATTGCCGAAGACGCCGATTGGAAAAATTCTGCGCAAGGACTTGCGCAAAGAAGCGCTCGCAGCGACGCAAGCGCCTGCCGCATAAAGGGGAGAGAAGACTATGTTGACCGAACTCGAAACCAAACTGCTCGGCGTGATGATGATGCTCATCATGTTTGGAATGGGCGCATCGCTGACCTTCCGCGATTTTCTGATCGCGTTCAAAAAACCAAAGGGCGTGCTAATCGGCCTGCTCTGCCAGTACGGCATCATGCCGTTTTTGGGCTACGCGCTCGCGGTGATACTCGGGCTGCCGCCTGCGCTTGCCGTTGGACTCATCCTCATGGGCTGTATGCCCGGCGGGACGACCTCGAACATCTTCACCTATTTCAGCAAAGGCGTGCTCGCGTTGTCGATCATGATGACGAGCGTTTCGACGCTGGTCGCTGTGGTCGCTGTGCCTGCTTTGCTGGAGCTTTATTCCAACCTGGCAGGCGTGTCGGGTGCGTTCAAGATTCCGGCGGAGAACGTCGCGCAGGTGCTCGTCGTGCTTCTGGTGCCCACAGTTCTTGGCATGCTGCTTCGCAAGTGGAACGCCAACATCGGCGCGGTGGTTGAACTCATGGGCGGCTTCCTGGGTGTCGTTGTGATCCTGTTCCTGATTGGTTCGTGGGTGCCGCGCAACTATCAGTTGCTGCTCAGCACACCATGGCCGGTTTACTTCGCGGCCATCGGGCTCGGCGTGATTGGCATGCTGCTGGGTTACTGGCTTGCGCGACTGCTTCGCCAAGACAATAATCGCTCGCGAACGATCTCGCTTGAAACCGGCATTCAGAACGGCCCGCTCGCCGTGTTGATCGTGACGCTCACGTTCACCGGCACAATGCAGCAAGAGGTGTTACTGATTCCAGTGCTGTATTCGCTCTTTATCGTCATCACCAGCAGCTTGGTGACGTACTTCTACCGCGGCCGCTCGGAGCGTGAGGCGCTCGCGCGCGACCAGGCAAAGATCGGCACGATGATCGGCGCAAGCCCGGCGGCTGCGTAAACGCAAACGCTCTGCAAAAAAAGGCGACCCTCGGGTCGCCTTTTTTCTACTTCGGACGTTTGCTCTCGTCGGTGTCCAGGAAGTGCCAGAAATGGTTGCGAAACGGAATGCGTTTGAAATTTAGCAGCCACGGCTGGGTGAGCAGATTCTGATAGCGAAATACGCCGTTGGCGAATGCTGAATTCACAATTGCGATGTCGTTCATCGTCGCGTAGAGTGCCCATCGCTTAGGTCCGAGTGGCAGCAGCTGCGCTTGTTCATAGAGTTTGTCGTACTGCTCGTCGCGCAGGCGCGCGAAGTTCGACTGACCAATGTTCTTCGAATACAAAAGTTGTACGAAACTGTTGCCGTCGGTAGCCGATGAGTTCCAGCCCAGCTGCCAGAATTGCACTTGGCCGGCGCGAGCTTGCTTGAGCAGATCGGGCCACTTCTGTGCGTTGAATTTGATCTTGATCTTGAGCGCATCGAAGGTCTTTTTCCACAGCTCATCGGTCTCGCGATCACGCGGATTGGGCGTGGTGGAGCGGGTGATTTCAAGCGGTTTACCGTCGGGGAGATCGCGAAAGCCGTCACCGTCGGCGTCTTTATAGCCAAAGTGATCCAAGAGCGCGTTGGCGAGGGCGACATCTTGGCGAATGTCTATCCGCTTGTTCGCGCGGTAGCCAGTCTGGGTCGGTGGAATGATTTGCGTTGCAGGCTCTGCCTGGCCGCGCCAGCTCACGCGAACATAGTCTTCCATTGGGAAGGCCATGATGATCGCGCGACGGAGCGCGATTTTGTCCAGCGTTCTGCCGCCGACGACCGGATCCTCCAGATTGAAGAAGTCATAGCCAAGTGCGGGATCGTAGGCGCGCTGATGGCGAATGCCGCGCTCGGCATATTCGGGCAGAAGCTTTCCGCCCTGCACCACGTTGCTGATCATGTCGGGGCCGACCGACTCATAGTCGAGCACGCCCGACTTGAACGCGAGCAGTCGCGGGTTGGCCTCTTCGATGACAGAAATTTCCACGTTGCCAACGAGCGGGATTTTCTTGCCTTTGTTGCGGGCGAGTATCTCTGCGTCCTCCGCTTCGCCCTCGGTCAAGAAGAGCTCGTCGCGAAAATTCTCGTTTTTCGTGAGAACTATTTTGCTGCCCTTTTTCCACTCCTTGATCCGATATGGACCCACCCCCACCGGGTTGCTCATCACCCGATTGCCCGGATCTTTGTATGCGTCGATCACCTCGCGCGCGACCGGCGACCAGTTGTATTGGGACATCAATTCGGCGAGCACATAGTCCGGCCGCACGAGCTTCATCTGCACCGTGTAGCGATCCAGCGCCTTCAAACCTTCAAGCGGTTTGTCATAGTCGAACTTACCCGATTTTTTCGCCTCCGCCACCAGCGCGTCGGCACCCACCAACTTGCCCTCGATATGCCAGAGCGTGGGTGAAATGAGTTTCGGGTCAAGCATGCGTTTCCACGAATACACCAGATCGTCGGCCGTGAGCTCGCGCTTCTTGCCTTTGAATACCGGATCGTCAGCGAAGTGCTGACCCTTCTTGATGCGAATCGTCCAGGTGAGGCCGTCGGCGGAAATCTGTGGCAAGCCATCGGCGATTGAGCCACGCAGCCGCACCGGGCGAACGTAGTAGTCGTACTCGAACATTACGTCGAATACCGCATTATTGACGTGACCGGAGTACAAATCGTTGCTGGCTTGCGGGTCAAAACCGGTGACGTCGACCGGAAAGGCCACGCGTACGGTTTTCGACATATCGGTCGCCACCACTGCGACCAACGGCGCCAGCGCGAGCAGTGCAGTTGCGCAGAGATAAGAAAAACGAGGCACGAGGCGCTTCATGGCGTTCGTCAATGAGATTTAGAAGGCGGAATTATGGCGCTAAGCCGTCAGAAGGCTCCGAACTTCGGCGGCGCGCGCTTGACTCTGGCGACACGGCGCGGAATACTCGGCGCGAATGGACTAAGTTCGAGGGTCATATGAAACTGCTGGCGACACTCTTATTGACACTTCTTGCAGCTGCGGCGCACGCGGCACCAACCGTTCTGCCGTGGGGTAGCGCCGCGCCGGGACTGCTCGCCGTCGGCTCCGATCCGCGAACCTGGGGTACGCCGGGATTCACCACACCGGTGACAACCGCAACCGCATTCATCGAAGGCGGACAGCAAAACACGCCCGGCGCAATGGGCTGCGCGAACAATACCTACACCTTTAATTGGTTGCCGGACACCTCGGGCACGCAATGCGGCTTTGCGAGCGGCGCGTACACGGTCTACACCGCGTACGACGGCACCTGGGTGTGGTTCGGTGTGGTGGTGAACGACGCGACCGATTTCACCGGTACACCCGGCGTGGTTGGCGCAAACGAAGCCCCGTCTGCTTCGCGTCGCGACAACGTTGAGTTTCGCATCGGTACACCGGCTCAAAACTACGTTGCGGCAGTCTGTCAGGTTTATCCGCCGCCAAACACCGGCGACTTGTTTCTGGTCGGCGTGTATCGAAATGCAGCAAACACGATTGGCCTGCCTGCCGGTTACCCCGAGGTGGGCGACCGCTGGCGCCTGACCGAAGGCATCGACTGGAACCGCTGGACGATCAATGCACCCGGCGGCGACGCCACAAAATACATCGCCGGTGCGCGGGTTCGCCTGTCAACGCTCGGAACGACGCTCGCTAATCTGCGCGTGAACACGGTCGTCAAGAACCAATCACTTAGCAGCACAGACAACGACGCCAACCGTGTCTGGCTCTCCGGTGACAAATCAATCGTCGCCACGCCGGGTGACAACTCCTGCGCGGGCTCGAACTTCCGTCGCCAATTTCAATTGAGCGATAACTGGGCGAGGCTCGACGTCACGCCGGTTGTGCAGTTGAATTTCCCGCAAGTGCCACTGCCTGGGTGGTCGTTGATGGCGATGGTGTGCGCACTTGCGGCGTTTGCGCTGCGTGGGTTCTATCGAAAGCGTTAAAGCGGTTTGACGAAAAACAGCTTCATATCGTTACGCCGCATAAAACATAGAAAGCTAATAGTTTCTAAGTCTTATAAACAATAAACAAAAACAACGAAAAATCTAAGTTTATTAGGGCAATAAGCGAGAAAGCTTTATGCGCATTTGCTTTTCGCGACATCACCAAAGTTCGCGCAACCGTGCAAACGCTTCGCAAGCCATTCCGAATCAGCGCGGCGTCAGTTCGATCAATACCGGCTGATGATCGCTCGCCGTTGTTTCGAGATCGACCGTGACCGTGCTCACATTCGCACGCAGACTCTCGCTCACAAACTGGTAATCGCAAGTGATCGGCTCGGGCCCGTAGCGACGATCGAACAGTCGAAACGTGGGCGCGTGTTTTTCATTCGGATGCGCGATCGTCCACGCATCGATGAAGCGCGTCGCCTCGCCATTCTCCGATTGCATCAGCGCGTACTCTTCTTGATGTGGCTCGAAATTGAAGTCGCCAGTGAGGACGCAATGTGGCGTGTGCGTCTTCGCTTGAAACGGCGGGCCGGTCGTGTCGAGCTCCGGTGGATGCTTCGCGTGCGCGCACGCCTCCGCATGCAGGAAGAGCAATTCTTCGGCTTGCGTTTTGCGCATGAGCGGTGAGTAAAACTCCAAATGCGTCGTCATCACACGCACCGCACCAAGCGGCGTTTGCAGCGTCGCCGACACGCAGATGCGTGGCATGCTGCGCACGCCCTGTGTGCCCGCGTCGGCGGGATAGGGCAAGGCGTAACGATGCACTTGCAGTGCAGGCAGCCGCGTTGCAATCAAATTACCAAACTGCTGTCGGGATTTGCCGTCGGGCGCAAGCTCGTCGACCGCTGCGCCGAAGAACACTTCGTAACCCGGCAACAAGGATTTCAGAATCGCGGGTTGATCGTGCGACGCGTCACCATCGAGTCGCGGGTAGTTCACCGCAACTTCCTGCAAACAAAGCACGTCGAAATCCGCAATCGCTTTCGCGCGATCAACGATGCGCGCGATGTCGATCTTGCCATCGAGCCCGCAAAACCACTGCACGTTCCAGGTGATGAGCTTCATTTGATACCTGCGCGCATGAAGGATTGCACGAATTGCCGTTGAAACAACAGGAACGCGATCAAGAGCGGTGCGGCGGTCAGCAGTGTGGCCGCAGTGATGATCGACCAATCGATGCCTTGATCGGTCGAAGCGAACACCTGCAAGCCCACGGTGAGCGGTCGCGAATTCACAGAGTTCGTGACGACCAGCGGCCACAGAAAATTGTTCCAGTGATAACTCACCGACACGAGCGCGAACGCGATGTACACCGGCTTCGCGAGCGGCACGAAAACACGCCAGAGGATTTGCAAAGTGCTCGCACCTTCCATCACCGCTGCTTCAACGAGTTCTTTCGGAATTTGTTTGAAGGTTTGTCGCAACAAGAAAATCGCAAAGGCTGACGCGAAATACGGCAAACCGATGCCGAACAACGTATCGATCAAACCGAGTTTGCTCATCGTTTTGTAGTTCTCGACTAGCAAAATGTCCGGCATGATCATGAGCTGAATTAGCACGAGCGAGAACAGGATGTTTTTGCCGCGAAACTCATAGCACGCGAAGGCGTATGCAGCGAGCGTGCAGAGCACGAGTTGTGCGACGAGGATTAGAGTCACGAGCAAGGTCGTGTTCAGAAAGTAGCGAGCAAACGGCGCAGCCTTCCAAGCATTCGCGAAATTCTCAAGCGTCAATGGT
>JAAFJI010000101.1 GCA_013298045.1 Betaproteobacteria bacterium | reverse complement strand
AGCTTCTTCTTGTCGCCGTAATACTCGTCGGCGAGCGTATCGACAATCGTCATCGGCCCCGGCATCGTGAATTTGATCTTTTGCGTCGTGCGCGCGCGAAGCAATTTGGCTTCCGTCGCATGCACACGACCTTTCAATCGAATCGGACCTTTCACGACAGGCACCATCGCTTCGTAGCGATTGTTGCGAATGCCCATCTTCACTTTGTGTTCGAAATCGATGCCCTCGACGAATTCAAGAAACCCATGCACAAAGTGTTGACGCGACTGCTCACCATCGCCAATGATCGAAAGCCCCGCGTCTTCCTGTTCTTTGATCCAAAGCGTAGTCGCATCGAATTTCGCGGCGACCAGTTTGTCGCCCGCTTGCATCCATTGCGGCCAAAGTTTGTTCGTCTCTGAAAGCCAAGCTGGTTTTGGCAGGCTGCCGCAGACGGTAGCGGGAAACAGGGGTGCGCTCATCGGTGATTTTTGCGTAGAAATTGATTGATGCATTATCGTCGGGCGCGTCGCCTCGTGCGCGCCAATTTGCAGCGGATTCGAGACGTTGCGGTGACCGAAGGACGCGGATACCCGCCGTCTTCGCGATCATGCAATCAACGCGTTACGCACAATCACAAAGGCAAGTTGTAACTCTTCTCGCCAAGCACCGTGCTCTTGGTCAGCAACTTTACCGTGAGCAACTTCGCTACCGGATCGTAAGCAAACGCCTCGCCGGTGACGACGTCGCGCATGTCCGCAGGCGCGGTCGCGACGAACTTGGCGAGCGCGTCGCCCTGCAATCCTTGCGCACGTGCTTCGATGGTTACGCGAGTTGCGGCTGCGAGGTTGCGGACATCCTCAACGCGTCGCCCGAATTCTGCGTAGAACGGAACTGACATTGTCGCTGTAATCCGCCTAAACGCGTTTCGTTGAAACGGTATGCACCCATAAGAGAGTTCACCCAGCCAGCTGCACCCTTCGGCGTCATTTCGGAGCGATGCAAGCGCCGCGCTTATATCGCTGCCGTCGAGCGAACGCTGCCCGAGACGATTGGCTTTCGCAACCAGGTTCAAAGTATCGTTTACATCGGTCGTGTAATCCGACAACTTCATCCAGCAGTCGGCAGTGTCGTCGCGCTTCGCTAGCTCTGCCAAGTTACGCCAAAAATGCGCGCTCATCTGAAACTCGGCGGCAACCGCAGCACGGAGTGCCTCGCGCAGTTTGTCGATGGTTGCGAGCGCGCCCTTAAGTGTCGCCACGTCGGAATCAGCTAGCGCCTTGGAACGAGTTGCAATTGCCTGCGTCACCAGCAAATGGCGCGAGATGTTCGAGACGGCGATCATAGTCTCCACGAGATTGCCGTGCGCTAATTCGGCGTTCTCGTGAATAGCCGCGCTAAATTCATTTACTGCGGAGCTACGGTCCTCGTATTCCCAGAGTTGCAAAATCGACAAAGCTCTTGCCTCTTCGAGTCGAGCAACAACATCGTAATGTGGATAGATGGCATTAAGCGCTGGATTCCAGCCGCGCGATCCCCCTCGCAATACTTCATACCATCGATCGCGCAGCACCTTCTCAGCCTCGTTGGGTACTTCCGTTTTCAACGCAGTGAAATCGAAACCGGGTCTGATGATGCCAAAGCGATCCTTTGCGACGCTCAACTCCAACTCACGATTCCCTCGCAAACAGTGGGTCCGAACTCGCTCCCACCTAGCTTTGATGTCGTTCAAATCTTGCGCCGTCGAGGCAGCTCGGTACTCGCGCTCGTTTTCCACCTCAAAGCACCGTCCATAGTCCACCGCCGACATGCCCGAAGGCGCTTTGATTCCTCGCAAGCGATACCCATTCTCAGTCAACTGCGCCATGTGCTTCGTCTCTTCGAGCAGCGCTTTCGCTTCGGCGGAGAGTTCGACCGGCGTGAGTCGGTAGTACACCTGCAGCGCGATCACCGTCAAGAGCAGTGCGCCGACGAATCCGAACGCCCAAACGAAGAACTTTTTGACGTATTTCAAATCGCCTTTCCAGCTATACAAAGGATCGCCCCATTAAAATTGGAATGTATAGAAATCGAGAACATTATCGTAAATCAGTATTTACTTAAAAAGTATCCAATTTCATAGGGCATTGGATGGGATATTTGTTAAATCACCAGCAATAATCCAACCTTTCGCCCCTCAGCAAGCAACACGTTGTACGTTCGGCAAGCAGCGGATGAGTCCATAAACTCGAAGCCGATTCGTGCTTCGATAAGGGGTCGCAGCGATTCTGGCTTTGGGAAAGCGTGCTTTCGACCGGTGCCGATGATCACGATTTCGGCGTTGAGCTTAGTACCCTCGGCGAGTGCGGCTGCATCGAGCGGATGCGAAGCTGCCCAGACGCGCGCGGCGGTGTCGTGCGACAAGCAAATCGAGTGTTCGAAAATGTTCGCGCCGACGCGAACACTGGTGTCGGTGTAGGCCGTGATGGTGAAGTCGTTCTCGGCTTCGCGGATGAATTGAAGTGCCATGAATCGACAATGCCCCATGCTGCGTTGGATCGAAAATTCTCTCACGCACCGTCGCGACACGCTGCCGGTCGTGAAGATGCGGGTGCATCTGTGTCGGTGCGAGCCAATTCAACACGAGCGCAGTCGCGCCTCGCGGAAACGCGGCACCCACCACGCAACCCGCGATGCGCAAAAGTAAACGGGTTGGAGGCGGTGTGTACCCGCGCGTGGGTCGCTCTCAGTCGCCGAGCAAACGCATTTGGTAGCGCGCGTCGGCAACCTCGATTCGAGCGCGCGCGCCGATCGGAAGCGTGGTTTTCTTGGCGATATGCCCGAACGGAAAATCGGTCAACACGGGGCAATCGACCATCGTGCGCAAAGTCTCGATCACCTCGGACATCGCGTACGGGTAGCGCAGCGTCGGACTTGGCTCGCAGTGCGTGAATTGCCCGAGCACGATCGCGCGTTGCCGATCGAGGATGCCCGCGTGTTTGAGCTGCCACAGCATGCGCTCGACGCGGTACGGCGATTCGGCGATATCTTCAATCACCAAGATGCCGCCGTCGATCTCGGGCATAAACGGGGTGCCGACGAGGTGCGAGACCATGGCCAGATTGGTGCCCCAGAGCGTGCCTTCGATCGCCGCGCTTTCGATCGGCTGGTCGTTCACGCATTCGGGATAGATGTGCTTGCGATTAACGAGCACATCTAAGAATTCGCGTGCGACAAACGACTGCACGTCCGCCTCGGCGACCTCGGGAATGACGCCTGCGAGTACCGGCCCTGCATAGGTCACATAGTTCGCTTTGGCGAGCGCTGCGAGCGAAAACGCGGTGACATCGCTGTAGCCGCAGAAGCGCTTCCCGCAGGCGGCGACCCGCGCGAAATCGATACGATGAAGAATGCGCGAGAGCCCGTAGCCGCCGCGCGCGAAGAGCACCACGTCGGCATCGCCATCTAGCGAGGCGTCGAGCGCTCGCAAGCGTGCATCGTCATCGCCCGCGAAATAGCGCCATTCGCGCGTTGCTGCGTCCGGCACTTCGACCGAATGCCCATGTTCGCGCAAACGCGCGGCACCGAGGTTGAGCTGCGCCGGATCTACCGAACCCGAGAGCGCGACGGTGGTGAACGAAAGCGGTGCCGGTTGCGCCAAGCGCGCTGAGAGTGGGTGTGGGAAGCGAGCACGCATCAAGAGGCTATCCATACAACAGCAATTGACGCTATTGCCCCAATAAACATTAACTTAATGGACTTCACATGCATTATCGTTACAAAAATTAATCGTGCTTTGTCTCAATTTTCATTGGGCAATATCGAGAAAAGCTGAAAACGCGAAGTGTCATCCTGCACCGTCTCGGTCGAAATCGTCCGAGCGATGCTCGTGACGCGCTCCCGCGCTTCGATATACGCACGCCCTCTGCCCCTCGGCGCTACGCGGCGCGTTGCGCCGCCAGCCGCGTTAAACCTTCGCCGGTGACGCGCACAATTCGCCAATCGGGCAGCACTGTGGCACCCATCGCTTCGTAGAACTCGATGGCTGGCGTGTTCCAGTCGAGCACGCTCCATTCGAAGCGCCCGCATCCCCGCTCAACCGCGATTTCAGCGAGCCGTATCAGAAGCGCCTTGCCGTAGCCCTTGCCCCGGCACGAGGGGCGCACGAACAGATCTTCCAGATACAGTCCTTTGCGACCGAGAAAGGTCGAAAAATTATGGAAGAACAAAGCAAAGCCGACCGCCGCGTCGCCCTCTCGCGCAATCAGACATTCGATGCGCGCATCGGCTCCGAACAACTCGCGCTCAAAGTCCGCTTCGGTGCTCACCATTAGATGTTCAAGCTTCTCGTAAACGGCGAGCGCGCGAACGAGTTCGACGATGGTTGCGAGATCGTTGCGTGTAGCGGAATCGATGGTCAATTTCATGCCCCCATTGTAGGCGGCGACGGCAGCGTCCGACTATGGCAGTAGCGCAACGTCGGCGAGGATCGCGCCGGAAATCCGAAGCAACTCGCTCGGCGCAATTGGAAACATCGCCTGCGGCGTACCACCTGCGGGAAACACCGTTTCGTAGCGCAAGAGATCGCGATCGAAGAACACGCGACCGGGTTTTGCGTGGGCAATCGGCGCGACGCCGCCGATGACGAAGCCAGTGTGCTCGCGCACGAAGTTGGCATCGGCTTTGCCCGGAGTTTCGGCCGCCAGGATCGCAATTTTTTCGGTATCGACGCGGTTCGCCCCGCT
This sequence comes from Betaproteobacteria bacterium, assembly GCA_013298045.1. GTDB lineage: Bacteria > Pseudomonadota > Gammaproteobacteria > Burkholderiales > Casimicrobiaceae > Casimicrobium. The sequence goes on along the minus strand of JAAFJI010000101.1, from coordinate 8,255 downwards.
CGCGATCACGAGTATGGATTGCCCGCTAGATTGACCCTTGAAAATGACGCTCTTGGCAATTTGGCCGATCTCGCAGCCGAGCACGAGGGCAGCTTCGGCGGACGTACGACAGGCCTCCGCGTGTTCGCGAATTAAGGCGTGTGAGCCGAGCAATTGCAGCGCGGTCTGCACGCGCTGCGCGTTGGGGGAGAGCGATGAAACATCCATCACTCGCATTCTAGGTCTGCGCAATCGAGCGGCGTTCGGAGGGCTCGTTGTCACCCGACTGCGCAGTTGTCTGTCGCCGAAGAAAAACGCAAAACAAATCGGCGACAGGAACGCGGTGCGCGGCGTTGTGCTGCGACACGTACGACGCTATGGGCTCACAACGACGCCTTGCGCCCTAGCCGCCGCGAAGCCCTTTCACCATCGCGTCGAACTCTACCGGCGAGAGTCGACTGTCCTTGTCCGAATCGTATTTCTCGAAACTCTTCGCGGCTTCCGGGTCGAATTTTTCGAGCTCGGCTTTGGAGATGCTGCCGTCTGCATCGGTGTCGATCCGCTTGAACAGCGCGTCGTTGCCCTTCTCGGCAGCAGGTGCCGCGGCCGAGGCAGAGGGCTGCGCCGGCATGGTTTTGTCGGGCTTGAGCGCCGGTGCCGGCATCGGTGCATTCTGTGCGTTCGCCTGCGTGTGGACGAGTCCGACCATTGCCAGTGCCGACAGCGCGCGCGCAAGATTGCGAATCGGGGGAGTCTGCTTCTGCTTTCGCATAGTGTCCTTTCGTAACAACCAAAAAACGGGGGAACCCGTGAAGTGGACGTACGCAGAGACCGTGCCATGCTCGCAACGAAAGCGTTCAACGCCTTATTCAATAAGGCGTTGCGACAATTTAGGTTGATCGCGGAAGTCGATGTTGGAGCGCTAGAAGCGGCAACATCCGTCTCCGCTTCGCAACAAAAAAAGTTCCCGCTTTAACGCGCATTTCAACCATCGCGCCGTATGTGGTGAGTTGAGCGCATCGCACGGACGTGTTCGTTTGGCGACACGAAAAGCGGCCGCGTGGACTATTCGCCGACCGTGGTGCTCCCGTGGTTGTAGGCGAAGCCAATCATCAGCGAGCTCTGTTGTTTGATCGTGGTCAACGGGCTCCTCGCCGCATCGCCGAGCAGACGGGTGCTGCCGAGCGCGCCGAAGCCGACCCAGCTCCGATTGAACTGGTAGCGCACAGTCGTGTTGACACCGATATCGCGCAAACCGGCGCGAGGTTCAAACACGGTGAGCGTAGATCCCGGCGGCACGCTCGCAACGCCATGGAAGCGCGACAGATAGTGTCGGTCGGCCAAGGTGGCGTTGATCGACGACGACCACAGCCAGCGCGGCGCAAGTCGCGTGCGGTGAGCGACACCGGTGGAGAACGTCATGCCTGTTTCGGTACTTCGCACGTCGCCCGAGACCGACGCGTTGAGCGACCAGTTATCGTTCGCCACATAGCGTGTATTCAAACTGTAGAGCGCGCGGCGATTGAGATCCGGCAGCCCGGCGAGTAACGGATCGTCGCCGGATTTTCGTCCGCTGTCGAGTCGCAAACCCAGCGCGAGTTTCACGCGATCGGTTTCGTAGAGTGCGGCACTCGCGCCCGCAACCGAGGGCGAATCTTCGGCAAAGCTGCGGCCCACACCCGCACGCGGCCCTGTCAACGCAAAACGTCCGTAGCGCACAGACCAGAGCGGCCGTGGCTTCCACACCCGGCGATCCGAGCCAACATACGCTGGCGTGTTCAAAAGCGCAGCACCAAGAAGCCACTCGATCCGAGTCGGGCTCGCGTCTTCGGCTCGCGCAACCTGCACGCGTTTAGCTGCGGGATCGTCCCCGACCGCGTCGACCGAAGTTGCTTCGCGACGCGGCTCGTAGTCGCTGCGGCTGGCAAACGCAATCTCACTGGCGGCGAGCGCAAGTGTCGCGAGCGATGCGCTCGACACACGCGAGCCGGAAGCACCTCGGGAAGAGATCAACATTGACTACCTAAACTTTTCTTGATTCGACAACTTTGCAATATAGGGAGCTTTTGACGAGTCTGGGCGCGAACGCTAGATGGTGAAAACGCCAATGTGGCGAATCTTTCGGTATCTGCGCAACACATCGACGGGATCAACCGTACTCGTTGTTGTAAGGCAAGCGCAAGTCATCGTTGCAACGTGTAACCAAATCGATCGAACGACGAACTTGAAGAAGACGACGCCAGATGAACCCGGGTCGTCGAAATCGGTCCAGCGCAATGCGCGGCCGCTCTGTGCCCTCCGTCGTGTAGCGATGCGTGCTTGCATCGCGGATTGATTGTGGGCGCAATTTTCAACATCCAAGTTATTAGGAGTCACTATGAAATTCGTTACAAAAAACAGCCTGAAGAAAATGACAATCGCCGCCGCCTTGATGAGCGCGTTCGCACTTGCGGCACCGGCATCCGCGCAGTTCGCAGGCCAATACGACAGCGATTGGCCGCGCTATTACAGCGAGGCGCTGCGCCCGATGGTCGCGACGATGAACGCGGCCGACAAGCGCAAGGTGATGGAGATGGAAATGGCAATTCAGCGCATGGAGAGCGACCACGCAATGTCGATGATGAAGTCGGAGTTAAACCATCGCGCGACGATCCAAAAAATGCGCCGCGAGCTCGAGGACTTCTTCTCGAAAGGCAGCGCACGCTAAACCGCGCACAACAGAGCGCAAAGCGATGAGCACCGGGCAAGCTCGGATGCACGACTGACACCCATTGCTTTTCGTGAGACAAGGTGTGGGCGCGGAGCTGCACGCGCTAGCAGCGGCTTAGCGCCTCCAGGTATGTGCCTGTCACCAACCGAGTCGGACCGTCTCCGAACTGAATCCTGTAGTAAAGCTACTTCGGGCGGCTTGTCTGTTGGCAAGTCGCCCGAGTGCGTTTGATTGGCGCTCAAGCGTCGGGGAACTGCGTAAAATCCCCCCGCAATAACACTCAGCAAAGCCAATCATCCATGGATACAACGTTACTCGCCGCGACCGCAAAGGCGATGGTCGCGCCAGGCAAAGGTCTGCTCGCCGCCGACGAATCTGCCGGCACCTGTGCCAAACGATTCGCTGCCGCCGGCGTCGCCGACAGCGAAGAGATGCGTCGCACTTATCGCGAGATGCTGTTCACGACACCGGCGATGAAATCAACCATCTCCGGCGTGATCCTTCACGACGAAACCATTCGCCAGAAACATTCCAATGGCAAACCGTTCGCCGACTATCTAAATTCGATCGGCGTGATTCCCGGCATTAAGGTCGACGGCGGTACGCGCGATCTCGCGGGCGCGCCTGGCGAGCTCGTCACCGACGGTCTCGATGGCCTGCAGAAGCGTATGAAGGAATACTTCGCACTCGGCGCGCGTTTCGCGAAGTGGCGCGCCGTGATCACAATCGGCGAGGCGATCCCGACCTCGCGCTGCATTTGGGCGAATGCGCATGCGCTCGCGCGCTACGCTGCGATCTGTCAAGAGGCGAACATCGTGCCGGTAGTTGAGCCCGAAGTGCTGCTTGACGGCGATCACTCGATTGAGCGGAGTTTCGAGGTCACCGAGGCGATGCTGCGTACGATGATGGGTCAGCTCGCAGATAACAAAGTGTCGATCGAACACACCATTCTCAAAGCGAGCATGGTGATCTCCGGCAAGGATGCAAAAAATCGCGCGAGCCAGGCCGAAGTTGGCGCACGCACGGTGGAGGTGCTAAAGCGCACGATTCCAGCGGCCATGCCCGGGATCGTGTTTCTCTCCGGCGGACAAAGCGACGTCGATTCCGCCGCGCATCTCAACGAAATGAACAAGCGCTCGGGCAATCCCTGGCCGCTCACGTTCAGCTACAGCCGCGCGCTGCACTTCACAGCGCTCAAAGTCTGGCAAGGGAAAAAAGAAAACTACAAAGCCGCGCAGGACGCCTTCGCGCACCGCTGCAAAATGAACTCGCTCGCGGCCAAGGGGAAATGGACGGCCGAGGCTGAAAAAGCGGGCAAATAGCGCCTGCAAAATAGCTTTTCCAACTAACGCCCCGTAAAACGGGGCGTTTTTTATTTTTTACATATTTATTGATACGATACTTTTTTCTGTCAAATAGAAATTTCTATTGGGCATTTATTGCCAGGGCTGTTTGATCGCGAACGTTTCGCGACATCCAACTCGATTTCTAACTCGACGTGAGACGCGGCGTGACGACGCCGAATGCACCTGCCACGCGCCTGGTTGCACGGGCCGGCGAGTGCGCGATCGGATCGTGATGGGTTCCGCCGCTCGTTCGCGTCGATGCTGTGCTAGCCTTTCCCTGATGTGCGTAACCGACACTTCGTCGGCGCAGCGTCGATCACCAAGCGCACCAATGATTTCTTTCTTGCAAATCGCGCTCATCGCATTCTTGCTATTCACGTCGTCGTTACCGATTTGGTCGGCTGCACCGACTGACCACCCGCTACAAAATACGGCGAAGGCGGTCGAAACCCGCGACGCAAGTCCGAACAAACCGCTTGCTGTCACCCGCAAATCGCCGGTCGCTACAAAAAGCAAACCGGCTCCGGCTCCGCGCAGCGCAGGCGCGCAGGCGCCACGCGCACTCACCTCGCAAGAACGATTCACCGCGCAGCGCAAACTCGAAGCAAAGCGGCACCTGCACGCGCCGGACGCGGTACCTAGCAGCACACAGCCGTCCGGCTCGCCGAGTGCGGCCAATGGCAATGCAAGCATCTCGCTCAAGCCGCCGATCGCGCGAGCGACCGAGCCCTTCGGACGCACCACAAGTTTTGGCTCTCCGTATAGCGCCTACGCGTCTGCGCCAGCGACCAACAGTGTGGTGATCGCACCAACCTCGATCGATGCCCAGGTGCTCAGCAATCTGCGCGCGCCGCTGACCGTAAACCCTCTTGAGATGGGTGATCTACCAGCGCGCAGCACTAGCCTTTGCGGTGACGGAAAAATACGCCGTCTCGGCGATCTCGATGCGCGCGCGCTCGCACAATCGCTCCCGGACTTCAACGTTGTGCGACCGCGCAGCGTGTGCCTGCGACGCAAATCGTTGATCGCGGACTACGCGTTTCGCTGACCGCTAGCGGTGCAACAAACAACCGTGTGCTTCCTTCGCGAAGCGTTGCGGAGGTCAGCGCACCATCTCATCGCCGCCACGAAGCTTGAGCACCGTTGGCACCAGATTAAGTACGCGCTCGACCCGCGAGAAGACCTCGGCGCGAGAGAACGGCTTCTTCATGAAATCGTTGGCTCCGATGCGCTGCACGTAGAACTGTTCGGTCGCGCTTTCGTTACCGCTGATCATGATGATCGGCACATGCTCGGTGGCGGCGTTCTTGCGAATACGGCGAAGCGCCTCGAAACCGTTCATGCCTGGAAGCACGATGTCGAGAAAGATGAGCTCCGGCACATCGCTTTCCATCATCGCGATGGCTGATTCGGCGTCGTACGCCTCCATCGTCACGAAGTTGTTCTCCCGCAGCATTTTTCGTAGCACCGCGCACACCGTCTTCGAGTCATCGATGATGAGGACACGCGTGCCGGGTCGCGCCATTTTGCGCGGCTTGGCGCGGCGCTCGGCCCAGCTCTCAGCCTTTACTGGCGAGGGCTCGGCGGGGGCTTTTGCCTTTTTGAAGAAATCGAAAATGCTCATGGCGTAAATCTAGCGCTAAACCAGTGCGTCGTGAAGGTTTTCCTGAACCGAATTGGTTATCGGGTCATGCAAAACGCGCAGAGTTTGTTGCCGTCCAAGTCGCGGAAGTACGCCCCGTAGAAGTTTCCGCCGCGCGGCCCGGGCTCGCCTTCGTCGGTTGCGCCAAGCGAAATCGCCTGAGCGTAGAGCCGATCAACCTCTTCGCTGGTGCGAACGACGAGCGCTGCCATGTTGCCGTTGCCGACCGTTGCCGGCTGCCCATTAAACGGTTTCATTACCGCCAGGGTCGGCCCCTTTGATTTGCCCCAGCCGATGCCGCCTTCGGAATCCCATTGTCGCGTCGCGCCGATCGAGCCCAACAGCGCGTCGTAGAACGCCGCAGCGCGCGGCAGATCGTTGGTGCCAAGTGTGATGTAGCCAAGCATGTGTTCCCCTTCAAACCGCGCGTTGCGAGCATTGTCGAAGTGCAACGGATAATAGCGCCATGATCCCTGACGATTTCATCCAAACCCTGCTGTCGCGTGTGGACGTGGTGGAGGTCATCGATCGTCTCGTGCCGCTCAAAAAAGCGGGCGCTAACTATTCGGCGTGCTGCCCCTTTCACAAAGAGAAATCGCCCTCGTTCACGGTGAGTCCGGCAAAACAGTTCTACCACTGCTTTGGCTGCGGTGCGCATGGCTCGGCGATCAAGTTTCTAATGGACTACGCCGGGAAGAGCTTTCCGGACGCAGTAGATGAGCTGGCGCAGGGCGTCGGGCTCACCGTGCCGCGCGACAACGAGCGCAAAGCCGATCCGAGCGCAGGACCGCTGTTTGACGCGATGGTCGTCGCTGCGAATTACTACAAGGCACAGCTCAAGACCGCGCCGATTGCCATCGAATACTTCAAAAAACGGGGCGTGAGCGGCGAGATTGCAAAACGTTTTCACCTTGGCTGGGCAACGCCTCAGTGGCAGGGACTTTCAGAGGCATTTGATGACTATAACGATAATGAGCTTCTAGAAACCGGCGGTCTTGTTTCATTGGGCGATGGCGGAAAAAGGTACGACCGTTTTCGTGAGCGGGTCATGTTTCCGATATTGAATCAGCAAGGCGCGGTCATTGGGTTCGGCGGACGCATTCTTGGCAGCAAAGACGATGGCCAGGGTCCGAAATACTTGAACTCGCCCGAGACACCGATCTTCTCGAAAGGTCGCGAGCTCTACGGCCTTTTCCAGGCGCAGCAAGCGATTCGCAAATCCAACCGCGTGCTGGTGGTCGAAGGCTATATGGACGTGATTGCGCTGGCGCAATACGGCGTCGAATACGTGGTCGCGACGCTCGGCACCGCAACGACCGAGGCGCATACCCAGCGCCTCTTGCGCATCGCCGACGAAGTCGTGTTCTCGTTTGACGGCGACGCTGCCGGACAGCGTGCGGCGTGGCGTGCGCTGGAAAACGCGCTCCCGGCGCTGCGCGACGGCAAACAGGTGCGGTTTTTGTTTTTGCCGAAAGAGCACGATCCGGATTCCTACATCCGCGAACACGGCCGCGAAGCGTTCGAAACCTTCATCGATTCGGCGCTGCCGCTCTCGCAATACTGGTTGCGCGAATTGAACGCCAGGCATCCGGGTGACAGTGCGGAGGCGAAAGCCGCACGTGCGTCGGCGGCACGCGAACACCTCGAATTGGTCTCTGCACCGATGATGCGCGAATCGCTTGCCAAAGCGCTCGAAGGCGACGTCGATATCGCAGCCCACACGCTTTTGCCTCCGATCAAGGCGAAACCGGTTGAACCCGCATTTGGCGAGCCGGAAAACGCGCGTCGAACCACCTACATCGGTCGTCGTCCGGCAATGCCACGAAACGATCCGGCGGCTCAGCGCGTGCTCTCGGCGGCGCGGCGTGTGCTGGCGAGGCCAAAGCTCGCGATGCATTTGGTGGATTTACCGTTTCCAGACGCGACCGTTGCGCCACGACCGCTGCGTCTGCTGCAAGCGGTGATTGATGTGGCCATTCATCTGCCGGACGAACCCAATCACGGCGCGCTGCTAGAGAAATTTCGCGATACCGAATTCGCAAACGACGTCGCACAGCTGCTTACCCATCGCGACCAGGAACTCGACGCGGTCATGAGCGACGAAGAAATCGAAGGCGAGCTTCGAGCCTTGCGCTCGCAGATCGAAAACCAAAGCCTGTTTCCGGGCGCGCGCGCAATCGAAGTGCCCGCGCACTTGGCCAATGCCGGCATCCTCGCGCTCGGCGCGCGGCGCGATGGCACGTTGCCGCCCCCGCCAGGTGTCGTCAGCCCGATTTCGATCCCGCCGACCAACACGCTGCCGCCGCAGAAAACATCCGACGCCGGTTTGAGCGACAGCCATGACGATATTCCGTTTAGCAGCACAACGAAACCACCCGCATCGCCGACGGGGGATCAGAGCGATCATCCGCCGTTCTGAGCGCATGTAAGCACGCACCTTGGCGTGCCCGACTTCTACCGACACGCGCCCCGCGTACGCAACAAAAATTGAATCGAACGATGAAAAATTCGCCCCTGATTTCCACCGCCGAGCTCGCCTCACTTCTGGGCGATCCAAGTCTTGTCATCGTCGATACGC
>JAAFJI010000102.1 GCA_013298045.1 Betaproteobacteria bacterium | reverse complement strand
TGCGAACGTGCGGTCGCCTCAATCAGTGCCCCGCCCTCGTACCGACCGGTGTACGGACGCAGATCCGCGCGATTGAAGATCGACTCCGTGCTGCCGCATGCGGCAACCGCGCCATCGTTTAGAACCACCACGTCGTCGGCAAGCCTGGAAACTTCGCCGATCGAATGACTCACATAAACGATCGGCACGTGAAGCTCGTCGCGGACCCGCTCGATCAAACGCAGTATCTCGCCGCGTCGCGAGGCGTCTAGTGAGGCAAGCGGCTCGTCCATCAACAAAATACGCGGGTTAGACAGCAGCGCGCGCCCAATCGCCACGCGTTGCTTTTCGCCACCGGAAAGCGTCGGCGCTGCGCGCTCGAGCAGACCCGATATTCCGAGCAAATCGACGATCTGGTCAAACGGAAGTTTTTGTGTTGCCGACGCGGTGGATCGTGCAGCACCATAGAGCAGATTCTGCTTCACGCTCAAATGGGGGAAAAGCAATCCCTCCTGGAACACGTAGCCGACGCCGCGCGCTTCGACTCGCGCGTCGATTCCAAGTTTGCTGTCGAACAACGTTTGACCCGCGAGCTGTATGCGACCTCGATCCGGGCGCACCAGACCTGCGATCGCATTGACAATCGTCGTCTTGCCGGAGCCGGATTTTCCGAACAACGCAACGATCCGCGCGTCGCTTTTGAACGCGGCGGTGACCACGAACTCGCCCGAACGCCGAGCCTCGGCGTGCTCGACGCCTACGCTCGTCGCCGGTGAGCTCCTTTCACGCGCTTGCCCGCGAAAGCGCTTCTCGATATCGATTGCAATCACCCTCGCACCCCACCCGCGCCAATGCCCAGACGTGCGCGCGCCCGGCGGCTTATCCATTCCGAGGCCACTAGCGCAGCAATTGAGAGTGCCACCGAAATCGCACAGAGTCTAAGGATCGCGTGCTCTGCGCCCGGCGTCTGCGTCAAGCCGTAGATCGCTAACGGCAGCGTTTGCGTCTCTCCGGGGATGTTCGAAACGAAGGTGATCGTCGCCCCAAACTCACCGAGCGATCGCGCAAACGCGAGGAGCACGCCCACAACCACCCCAGGCATGGCGAGCGGCAAAGTGATCGTTGCAAAGACACGTGTCGGCGACGCGCCGAGCGTGCGTGCGCCAAGCTCGAGCTTTGCGGGTACTGCCTCAATCGACAGGCGCATCGCCCGAACCATCAGTGGAAAACCCATCACCGCTGCAGCAAGCGCGGCACCAGTCCAGCGAAAAGAAAACGTAAACCCAAACCACTGCTGTAATGCCCCGCCAACGACGCCCTGCGTACCGAACAGAAGCAAGAGCGTGTAGCCGATCACCACCGGCGGCAACACAAGCGGCAAGTGCACCAACGCATCGAAGAGCGATTTTCCGACGAACTCGATTCGCGCCAGGGCGTAGGCACATGCGAGGGCGAGCGGTGCACTGAAAAGCACGCTGGCGAGCGCAACCTTGAGGCTTAAGCCAACGATTTCAATTTCTGCGGCGGAGAGCATGCTCGAATTATGTTCGAGTCGCAATGATGTGCGAGCCCTCGCGATTGTCTGCGAACGCTACGGCGTCGAAAGAAGAAATCCATAGCGCGTCCAAACCGGGCGCGCCGCCTCGCTCGCCAGATACTCCAAGAGTTGCCGCGCGGCGGGCCGATCGTGCGCGGCGACGATTGCTGCTGGATAGGTGATCGCCGGGTGGCTCTCAGGCGGAAAACTCGCCACAACACGCACCCTCGGCTCAGCCAGCGCGTCGGTGCGATAGACCGCCCCGAGGGCAGCTTCGCCGCGAGCAACAAAGGCGAGCGCGCCGCGCACACTGTCGGTCGTCGCGATGCGCGGTGCGACCACGTCCCAGAGTCCGAGCCTTGTGAGCGCCGCCTGCGCGTAGCGGCCGGCGGGAACCAAGACGGGATCGGCAATTGCAAAGCGGCTGTTTGAGAGCGCTGCCTGAATCGCGGTGCGCGCCTCGCGGTTGAGCGCCACGCCGCCGCCTGGTTGCGCCGACGGCGCAATGAGCACGAGTTCATTGCCGAGCCAGCGGCGTTGGGTTTCCGCCACGACGCGACGGCGGTCGAGCAGGAAGCTCATCCATCGCTCGTCGGCCGAAATGAACACCGAGGCCGGTGCGCCGCGATCAATTTGTTGCGCCAGCGTGTGGCTTCCAGCGTACGATGCCCGCACGGCGACACCGGTTGATCGAGAGAAGCGCTCCAGCTGCTCATCGAGCGACTCCTTAAGCGATGCGGCAGCGAACACCAGGAGCGGCTCGCTGGCACCAAGTGTGGCCACAGGTAGCCACCAAAGCCCGACCGCAAGCGCGACGAGCGGTCGGCACACACCTCTCGACGCAGCGCGACAAAGCGCTTGGCGTAGAAAAATTACCACCGAGGATCTGGCATTCATCTTCTTTATCTTATGCCCTTATAAAGATAAATTATTCTATTAATTTGTTTTATAACGATAAATTATAAAATTCGTCTGTAGCCTATATTTTATTGGGCATTAAATCTTATAGCTTTTTCGCGCATGCCCGTGAATTGAATCGAGTATTGTCGACCGCAACCGCGCAAAACAATCGATCACAAATCACACGTGGATGCGCGCAAGTGACCGTTCGCGCCCGAGTGTCAGCAGCAGCGCGTCGACTGCCGGTGCCTGCGCGCTGCCGGTGAGCATCACACGCAGCGGCATCATCACTTGCGGCGTTTTGAGAGTGAACCGGGTCTGCGCGTCCTTGAGCACTGCGGCGAGCGCGGGCTTGACCCAGTCAGTCGTTGCCAGCTGATCTTTCACCCACGCGATCGCCGGTCGGTTGCCTTCGTTTAAATGTTGCGCTAGTAGCGCTGCATCAACCTCGGGGGCAACGAAACAGTAGCGCGCCAACGCCGCCATTTTCTTGAGCGTCGGCGCACGCTCTCGCAGGAGCTCAGCAATCATGGTCGCCGTCGGGTGCGCAAAACCATCGCCGCCCGCCGCATCGAGTTGGTCTCCACTTGAGGGTGCGGCGTCGTAGCCCGCTTCTTTCAAGAATGGTTCGAGTCGTTTCGCAAGCTCGTCCACCGGCATCCGTTTGATGTGCTCGCCGTTCAACCACTCGAATTTTTCAGCGTCGAAACGCGCAGGCGACGGCGTGAGCGATTCAAGGTTGAACCATTCGACGAGCTGTTGCGGAGTGAAAATTTCCTCGTTGCCGTGCGACCAGCCCAGACGCGCCAGACCATTCACGATCGCTTCCGGAACGTACCCACTTGCCGCGTATTCGTTGAGCCCGGTCGCGCCGTGACGTTTGGAGAGCTTTTCGCCGTCGCTGCCGAGCACGGTTGGCGTGTGACCGAACACCGGCGGCTCGACGCCGAGCGCACGGAAAATGTTGATCTGTCGCGGGGTGTTCATGACATGCCCGTCGCCACGAACCACGTGCGAGATTTTCATGTCTATGTCATCGACCACAACGCAGAAGTTGTAGGTCGGCACGCCCACTTCGCCGACCGGTGCCGGGCGAGCGATCACCAGATCGTCGAGTTCGCTGTTGGCAATTTCGATGTGACCTTTCACGGCGTCGTCCCACGCAACCACGCCATCGTCGGGATTCCTAAAGCGAATCACCGGCAACACGCCTTCAGGCACTTCTAACCCGAATTTCGCGATGTTTTCCGGACGCCAGCGTCCGTCATAGCGCGGCTTCTCGTTGTTCGCTTTTTGTTTTTCACGCAAGGCATCGAGCTCTTCTACGCTCGTGTAGCAGTGATAAGCGCGACCGTCTTTGAGCATTTGCGCGACGACTTCGCGATAGCGATCCATCCGCTGCATTTGGAAGAACGGCCCTTCGTCGATATCGAGGCCGAGCCACTTCATATCGCGCAAGATGCCGTCGGCACTCGCCTCCGAAGATCGCTCAAGATCGGTGTCTTCGATCCGGAGAACGAACTGCCCCTGGTGGTGCCGCGCGTAGGCCCAGGCGAATAGCGCGGTGCGAATGTTGCCGAGGTGGAGCGTGCCGGTGGGGGAAGGAGCGAAGCGAGTGCGAACCACGATGAACTTGTTTTCGTTACAGAGCCTAGATTTTAGTTTCGTTGGTCCGCAGGCACGAACCGGGGCACGCAACCCTACTTTTGGGCGCGAAGCTGTGATGCGACCCCAGGTGGTCACCGACACTGCGGCTCCCCGAGTTGGTCGCCTGAGCGCGCACACGCGAGGCAGCCCCACCTTGAACCCCAAGCTTGGCGATCGTCGATAATCTCACCCTATGAATCCAGCGCTTGTATTTCTTGCGGCGATCGTGTTGATCGCGATCTTTGTTACGTGGTGGCTCATGCATGCACTGAAGCGCGATCATACGCGCGCGACCCATGTCACGCGCGAAACCAATGTAGAGGCGCTGCGGATCGAGCGCAGCGAACTCGATCGCGATCGCAAGCTCGGTCTACTCCACGATAGCGCTCATGAAGAAGCGACGCGCGAGCTTGAAGTACGTGTGTTGCGCGAAGCCGAGCTCGATCGCACAACTGCAAGCGCAACGCCCGCGAAGCGCTCGCTGTGGGCCTCGGCATCGTTCGCGACACTGCTCCCGGTTTCTGCCATTGGTGTGTATCTTTTGATCGGTGCGCCGCATGCGGTCATTCCCGAAGTGGTACGACCGCCGGTCGCACAGCAGGAGTCGCAGATGGACGAGCTCTTTCGGGTGGCCGAGGAGCGTCTGAAGGCGCAACCGAATGACGCCAAGGGCTGGTATCTGCTCGCACGTGCGCGCGCCTCGGTTGGCCAGTTCGATGCGGCGATGAAAGACTATGAAAAGTTGGTCGCGCTCACGCCAAACGATGCCGACGCGTGGGCAGATTTCGCCGACGCAGCGGCCGGCGCGTCCGAGGGGAAGGTGCTCGGAAGGCCGCTTGAGCTGGTCGGCCAAGCACTCGCCATCGATCCGAAACAGCCAAAGGCGCTTTTGCTGCGTGGTACGCACGAGATTCAGGTGAACGATCTCGCAGCGGCGGAGAAGACTTTCACGCTCGCGAAGGCGCTGGTCGACCCAAGTACCGGCTTTGCGAGCATCGCCGACAATGCACTGAAAGATATCGCCGCGCGGCGCGGCGCGGTGACGCGGGGCACGCCAGAGCCTGCCGTCGCACCGGCATCCGCGCTCGCCTCGCTAGCCATTTCGCTCTCGCCAGAGGCCTTGCAGGCAGCTTCGCGCTCGTCGAGTGCCGCAGTCTTCATCGTAGTCCGCGCGGTTGATCGCGATGCTGGACCACCACTGGCCGCCAAGAAAATCGCCCCCAACACCATCGGTGCCGACGGAAAAATCAGCGTCACGCTCGGCAGCAGCGACGCGATGATTGGCGGCAGCGGTCTCGCACCCGGCAGCGAGGTTCAGATCGAGGCCCGGCTGTCGCTCTCCGGTCAGCCGCAGGCACAGCCGGGGGACTTTCGGAGCGCGAAAGCAAGGGTGAGGCTCGCCGCTGACGCAAGCGTCGCGCTCGTGATCGACCAGAAGTAATTTCGTAGCAGCACTCCGATCGTGTGCTCTAATAAAATTGACGTAACTCGTTATCTTTTATTGAAGCTACATCTTTGTTAAATGACCTGCACCGCCTGTTTTACATGGAATTAAAAGCGTAATTTATCGAGTGGTTCAAGAAAATCGTGTTCAGCGCCCCCCTGCGCGCGAAATTGGTGCGTAGCGATCAGAAGGCGTTATTTCGGTGCATCGTACACGGTGCGAGTGTGGTGCTGCGCTAGTCCGGTGCGCCCGGCATCACCAACAGCGCTTGCGTCGGCGCCGCTGTCACTGCGGTGAGCCGTGGATCGCAATGCCTTCGCTACCGCGCGCTAACATGGCATGTTTTCTGCATCCGATGAGCGGAAATTGTGCAAAGACGGCGTTCTTGCAGCACGACCCAAAAAACACCCACACTCCCAGGAGATTTGCATGGCCACAGGTGCCGACGTACTGAAAAAAATTAAGGATGACGAGGTCAAGTTCGTCGATTTGCGCTTCACCGATTTTCGCGGCAAGGAACAGCACGTTCAAGTGCCGCAGGAAATGTTCGACAAGGACAAATTCACCGAGGGTCACGCATTCGACGGCTCATCGATCGCCGGTTGGAAGGGTATCGAAGCTTCCGACATGTTGTTGATGCCCGATCCGGATACGGCGGTGATCGATCCGTTCATCGAAGAGACGACGCTCAACATCACCTGCGATGTGATCGAGCCGTCCACCGGCAAAGGCTACGACCGCGATCCGCGCTCGCTCGCCCGTCGCGCTGAAACGTATCTCAAATCCTCGGGCATTGGCGACGTTGCCTACTTCGGCCCCGAGCCAGAGTTCTTCATTTTCGATTCGGTCGAATGGAAAGTGGACATGAGCGGTTCTTACTGCAAGATCTTCTCGGAAGAAGCAGCGTGGGAATCCGACGCGAAACATGAAGGCGGTAACAAAGGCCATCGCCCAACCGTCAAAGGCGGCTACTTCCCTGTTCCGCCAGTCGATCAGTTGCAAGACATTCGTAACGCGATGGTGCTCGCAACCAAAGAAATGGGCGTGCCCGTTGAAGTGTTCCATCACGAAGTGGCGAACGCTGGTCAATGCGAAATCGGAACGAAATTCAGCTCGCTCGTACAACGCGCGGACTGGACGCAGATCCTCAAATATTGCGTGTTGAATACTGCCGCCATGTACGGCAAAACGGCGACCTTCATGCCGAAGCCAATTGTTGGCGACAACGGTTCGGGCATGCACGTTCACCAGTCCGTGTGGAAAGACGGCAAAAACCTGTTCGCGGGCAACGGCTACGCGGGCCTCTCCGAATTTGCGCTTTATTACATCGGCGGCATCATCAAGCATGCTCGCGCGTTGAACGCAATCACGAACCCTGGCACCAACTCGTACAAGCGCTTGGTTCCTGGCTTCGAGGCTCCGGTGAAATTGGCGTACTCGGCACGTAATCGCTCGGCTTCGATCCGTATTCCTTACGTGCAATCGGATAAAGCGCGTCGTATCGAGGTTCGCTTCCCAGATCCAATGGCGAACAGCTACTTGGCCTTTGCAGCGATGTTGATGGCAGGTCTCGATGGCGTGCAGAACAAGATTCACCCAGGCGATCCTTCGGACAAAAATCTCTACGACTTGTCGCCAGAGGAAGATGCGAAGATCCCAACCGTGTGCTCGTCGCTCGACCAAGCGCTTGAGCACCTGGACAAAGACCGCGAGTTCCTGACCCGCGGCGGCGTCTTCAGCAACGACATGATCGACAGCTACATCGCTCTCAAGATGGAAGAAGTCACGCGTTTCCGCATGACCACGCACCCAGTTGAGTACGACATGTACTACTCGATGTAATCACGATCCGGGGGCGAACATTACGTCGCCTACCCGTAAAAAAGCGCGGTTCAACCGCGCTTTTTTTATGCGGCAGCGCCGCTGGGCGGAGGAACCCTGAACGAAAGCGAGTGTCCAACTTCGACAATTCGTGCAGACCCGATGCCAAAAAAGTAACCTACGAACATCGGGCAAAGCCGGATGCGACCAATTGGGTTGCCCTAACCAATTGTTTTCTTTAGACTTTCCGTATGAACATGCAGTTTTCTCGCATAGCAGCTATTTTCGCAGTCGCCCTAGCAAACGGGGCGTCTGCGCAGATTTATAAATACGTCGATCCTGTTACTGGTGCGGTTGAATACACCAACCAGCAGCGCAAAGGTGCGCAAAAGATGAATCTCGATGGCACCCTCTCCGAAATTCCGACTGGAAACCGTAAGTCAAACGGCACAGCGGCGCGCTCAGTGGCGGTTAGCAACTCCGGCAACGCGAGTAACGGGAAGCCCGAAGCCGTTGTCGATTCGACGATGCAGAAAACGCGCGATGGCACGCGCCAGAAAGTGCTCGCCGACGAGCTTGCGAGCGAAGAGAAAGCGCTGCAAGAGATTCGTTTGCAAATGAACAACGGTCGCCCGCTGCCGATGGCCGACGAATCGGTTGGCTCAGCAAAATATATTGATCGTGTGAAGCAACTCGAGAAAACGCAGCGTCACCACGAACGCAACGTAGCCGCGCTCAAGAAAGAGATAGAGCTCGCTCGCTTATAGCGAGCAAGCTCTATCAGGACGTCGTTCGCTTCGCTCACTAGGACCACGCCGCTTCGCGGCTAAGACGACGCTCCCGTTGGTCGCTAGGACGCAATGTCCCTCGGACAAGGACGAAATAACGACGCTACGCTATGACGTCGCCGCTTCGCGGCTATGACGCAAAGCTTTGCGATTTTTACAGTGTCATTCCTGCATGTGCTTTTAATGCAACGAGCGTCTTGTTCTTCGTGTTCGACCGAAGGTCAGTTCATCCTTAGCGCCGAAGGCGCGACGTCCTAGCGACCAACGGGAGCGTCGTCCTAGCGAGCGAAGCGAAGCGACGTCCTGCCAGCGGCGCGCCGCGCCGCTGGCTCCATTCTTGCTAAAACCCGTTCATGACAGGCAAGAGTGAAACCGGGGGGCTTGACCTCATTACGACCGCCGTGCTGATGCTCGGTGGCGATCGCGCAATCTCGTACGCAAACCCCGCAGCGGAACACCTGCTCGATCTTTCCCGTAGGCAACTGCTCGGTCTCACGCTCGCACAAGTGTTTCGCGATAGCGAACGGCTTGCGCCGGCCCTCGATTTGGCAAGCGCGCACGGTGCGAGCTACACCGAGCACGAAATCGAGCTTCATCTCCTCGGCAAAGTCAACGGCGCGTCGCGGCTCGTCATCAATTGCACCGCGAGCTGCCTTGATTGCCCGACCTTTGGCGCAACGGCAGCCCCGAGCAACGCGCACACGCTCTTGCTGGAGCTCAGGCCTATCGACCAGGAGTTAAAGCTCGCACGCGAGGCGCGCATTGCCGAGCAAAATCAAGCCAATCGCGAACTGGTGAGAAACCTCGCGCACGAGATTAAAAATCCGCTGGGCGGCTTGCGCGGTGCGGCGCAGCTTCTCCAGCACGAGTTGAGCTCGCCGCAACTGCTCGAATACACCGAAGTCATCATTGCCGAAGCCGTTCGGCTGCAAAGCCTCGTCAATCGGCTGCTCACGCCGCACAAACTGCCGCGCTATGTGGCAACCGACATTCATCGGGTGATGGATCGCGTACAACAGCTGGTCAAGAGCGAGTTTGGCGCGACGCACACGATCAACGCTGATTTCGACGTGAGCTTGCCGGATATCGAAATCGATGGCGAACAAATAACGCAGGTCATCTTAAACATTGCCCGCAACGCATGCCAATCTAGCGAATGCGCGACAACGCCGACGGTTACGCTTCGCACACGAATCGCGCGACAAGTGGTGCTTGCCAAGCGGCGACATCGGATGGCGCTCGAAATCTCGGTGATCGATAACGGCAGCGGCATCGCGCCCGAGCATCGAGATCGAATTTTTTTTCCGCTTTTCACGACCCGTTCAGCTGGTACCGGTTCGGGGCTCGGACTGTCCATCGCGCAAACCTTTGTCACTCAGCACTTTGGCGCAATCGAAGTCGATAGCGAACCCGGACATACGCAGTTCCGCGTGATTCTTCCGTTTAGTCACCCGAGCGAACCCCTTTCACCCTAAGCGCAGACACTCATGAACGCATCCAATCCTCTTCGAAATTACCCTGACTACTGGCGAGCTTCGCGCGCGCAAGACGCAGGAATGCAGCTATGAATTTGGTCTGGATTGTTGATGATGATCGATCCATTCGCTGGGTCTTGGAAAAAGCGCTCGATCGCGACGGTATCGCACATCGCAGCTTCGAGTCCGCAAGCGAAGTGCGCGAGGCTCTGGTTCACGACACACCGAGCGTGTTGATCAGCGACGTGCGAATGCCAGGCGAATCCGGCCTCGAATTGCTCAAGTCGATCAAGTCAACCTACCCGCAGTTGCCAGTCATCATCATGACTGCCTATTCAGATCTCGACACGGCGGTACAGGCGTTTCAGGGCGGTGCGTTTGAGTATCTGCCGAAGCCTTTTGATGTTGAACAGGCGCTCGCGCTCGTGCACCGCGCACGTGCGGTGGGTGGTGTTGCCGAAAAGGTAGCGCGCGACGAACAACCGGCCGCCGCCGATCAAGGCGAAATGCTCGGCAAAGCGGCGCCGATGCAAGATGTCTTTCGCGCCATCGGCCGACTGAGTCACTCGCATGTCACGGTACTCATCACCGGCGAATCCGGCACCGGAAAGGAGCTGGTCGCGCGAGCGCTGCATGAGCACAGCCCTCGAAACGGCAAGCCTTTCATCGCGATTAACACTGCGGCAATTCCAAAAGATCTGCTCGAAAGCGAGCTTTTCGGTCACGAACGTGGCTCGTTCACCGGCGCGGCGACGACCCGTCAAGGCAGATTTCAGCAAGCGGAAGGCGGCACACTTTTCTTAGACGAAATCGGCGACATGCCAGCCGACCTTCAAGTGCGACTGCTGCGGGTTCTACAAGACGGCGAGTACTACCGCGTCGGCGGGCAGTCGCCGATGCGTGCCAATGTGCGCATCATCGCTGCAACGCATCAAAACCTCGACGAGCGGGTCAAACTCGGCCTGTTTCGCGAAGACTTGTTGCACCGGCTGAACGTGGTTCGTTTGCGCCTGCCGCCGCTTCGCGAGCGGCGCGACGACATCCCACTCTTGATGAATCACTTTCTTGCTAAGAGCGCGCGCACGTTAGGCGCTGATGCAAAAACACTTACGCCACAGGCGATGCGCGTGATGCAGGCATTTGCATTTCCCGGCAACGTAAGGCAGCTGGAGAACGCCTGCCACTGGATCACCGTCATGGCACCTGGCCAACACGTCGATGTCGCCGACTTGCCGCCGGAGGTACAAGCGAGCCCTTCCGGTGTCGTCAACGATGCGTATAGCGCAAGCGCTTCGAGCGCCGAATCATCGGCACCCTCTCAGCGACCGTCAACTGGCGGCGGGCACAACGCTGTCTTGCCAACCAATGAAACAACGTGGCGCGACGCACTCGCACTGTCGCTTTCAAATGCGATTCGCACCCAGGAAAAAGCACCGGGCGAGCGGCTTACGCGCGAATTTGAGGAAACACTCATCCGCGCAGCATTGATCGAAACCAAGGGTCGCCGCATCGAAGCGAGCGCATGGCTTGGCTGGGGGCGCAACACGCTGACCCGAAAAATCCATGAACTGGGACTCGACGATCAGGTTTAGAATTTGCTTGAACGCAGCCGCGCAACAAGTCTAAAAGCGCCGCTGCGGTTGTTTTTCGAGGGGGCTTAATACCGATGTCACGCGTGTTTCGCAAAAGTGCGCTCGGCACTGCGACATTCACCAAACAAAACTCCGGGCTCACGCCGTCACAGCGCGCATTGCTGATCATGGTTGACGGCAAGCGCAGTGCCTCGGATTTGCGGCGGTTTGGGGGAGCCTTTGGCGACGTGAACCGGGTGTTGCGCGAGCTCTACGAACTCGGTCTCATTGAACTCGACGCCGCTTACGTCGCAAAACTTCAAGCGGTGCAATCCGAAATTGCGCGTGAAAATTCGGCATTTTCCGCGACCTTCGGCACTGAGACAGTGGTCGCCAACCGTGCCCAGGGAGAACCGTCGGCGAGCGCAGCCGCGTCCGCAAAGCGCGATATGCGCCACCCAGGCTCTCTCGGCGCGTCCGTCGTCGCCGAGGCGCTGCGGCCGCTCATGCCGGCGCCGACCAAAGGCACGCCCTTCTCTCTGACGCTCACGCCGGTGAGCGCTTCTGGCGACGATGGTTTACCGACCTCAAGCGTCTCTCCGGCGACACTGCAAGACGCCAAAGATTTCGCCAAACGCTACGTTTTCGACGCCCTCGGCAATTCCGGAACCACCCTTTGTATGAGCATTGAACGCACCGATGCGATGAAGGGTTTTATCGAAGCAGTTAACACTGCGCGATCGACACTCCGCGAAACGAAAGGCGACCTCCACGCCGACGAGTTTGCGAGACAGCTGCGCGAGATCCTCCAGCGCTAAACCGTTGCCCCGCGGCGCGGCAACTACGTGAAACGGGCGACGTGAACGCACTTCGACCGAGGTACTGACCGGTTTGGTGGTTTTTCGTTGTCTTTCGTAGCGAGTTATACCCTTTCGCGGGCTTCTGCAACGTCTCGCGGGACGCTGGCAGGCGATCAAACCAGTGCGCTGTCACGCGGTCTGCACTAAACCCCGACCTGCGAGTAGCATTGCGCGCCAAGCGCGGTTCGGTTTCTGATCGCCGAATTAGCGCATGCTGCCCGCGCCCGTTTCCCTCATACCCGTTGCCCCCAATGTACATCTCGCTTACCGACCTCTTCAAAATCGGCATTGGTCCGTCGTCGTCGCACACGGTGGGTCCGATGCGCGCTGCTCGTCGGTTTTTGATGGAGCTGCCGCACCTCGATCAGCGTCGCATCGCGCGGGTGCGGATAGAACTGTTTGGTTCGCTCGCACACACCGGTCGCGGTCATGGCACCGATGTCGCGCTCCAGCTCGGTTTGCAAGGCGAGTTGCCGGATTTTGTGGATACTTCTTGCATCCCCGAAATGATTGCAACCATTTCCCGCGAATCCATCGTGAAGTTGCTCGGCGAACACGCAATTAAATTTCAGCCGATGCTAGATATCCGCTACAACCTGAAAGACGTCTTGCCGCTACACTCGAATGCGATGACATTTCGGGCCTATGCGGACGCGGCGATGCAAATGCTCATTTGCGAGCGTACGATGTACTCGATTGGCGGCGGTTTCGTAGTTGACGAAGACGAAGCGTTTGTTGGTAGCGCTCGCGGCGGCGATACGAGCGTGCCGCACGCGTTCGATTCGATGAAGACTTTGTTGGCGCACGCGCGCGAGGAAAATCTTTCGCTCGCGGCGCTCCTGCTCGCAAACGAGCATGCGCTTCGCGGAGAGGCGGCGACCACCGAGTTCCTTGATCGCTTGATCGAGACCTTTTTCGCCTGTATCGATC
>JAAFJI010000100.1 GCA_013298045.1 Betaproteobacteria bacterium | reverse complement strand
GGTGCGCAGCTTCGCCTGATCAAGCTTGGCTTGCATCGTTCGCCCATCGTCGTCGTTGCCGGGATAGCCGCCAAGTGGCGCAAGGCCATCGGGTGCGAGCGCGAGAAACCCGGCGGTCGCCGCTCGGCGCGCAACATCCTCGATGTACGGATTCAAGCCACGGTTTTCATGGATCACGAGCACCGCCGGAAATGGTCCGTTTCCGGTTGGCTGCACCAGATAGCCGCGCATGGTCTCGCCGTTGCCGCCCGGCGAGGGGTAGCTTACGTAGGAGGCTTTGATGCGTGGATCGGTAAAAGAAATCGTCTGCGCCCGCGCGTATTGCGGCAACAGCGCATTGGCCATCGCAAGCGCCGGAATGCCGAGTGCGGCGAGCGCCGATGCGCGCTTCAGATACTCGCGCCGATCGATCCGTCCGTGACAGTATTCGTCGTAGAGATCGTAGACGCGTTGGTCGATATCGAGTTGCGTAATGCCTGCGCTGTTGCGTGAGGTCGTCATGAATTGGCTCCGCCAGATTGCGAGACGTGTAATCTACGCCGTCGCCAGCCATTCACGCTATGGTTTTCCCTAAGAAATCAGCGAACCAGCGAAGCGGTGAAGCGGCGACGGGTACGCTGCAATCCACTCACTCGATCCTGAGCCCGGTTTTTTTAACGATCCGCTCCCACGTCGCTTGCTCGCGTTTGATAAACGCCGCAAATTGCTCGGGGGTGCCGCCGCCTGCGCGTGCGTCGTCTTTTTGAAAGCGCGAAGTAATTGCACTGGTTTTGAGCGCCTGGTCGGTCGCCGCCGCGAGTTTCTCGACAATGGCTTTCGGCGTTTTCGCAGGTACCAAAATGCCGTACCACTGCGAGGTTTCGAAGTCCTTGAAGCCGCTTTCGGCAACGGTTGGTACCTCGGGAAGCACCGCCATCCGCTCGTGTGAGCCGACCGCGAGCGCTCGCAGTTTCCCCGCTTTGATCTGCCCCATGAGCGCGGGCGCGCCGGTAAACGTTGCCTGCACCCGCGCACCCAGCATGTCTTGCAGCATGGGTCCGGTGCCTTTGTAGGGCACGTGGGTGAGATCGATTCCGGCCTCCGCCATGAAGTATTCCATCGCCAGGTGTCCGGACGAACCATTGCCTGCCGAGCCGTACACCATCGCGTCTTTTTTGCTCTTCGCGAGCGCGACGAATTCCTTGAGCGTTTTGACCGGCGTTTCCGGCGTCACGGCCAAAATGCTTGGCACACGGGCAAGCAAAATGACTGGCGCGAACTCTTTGTTGACATCGTACGGATGTTTGGGCATCGCGTACGGATTGACTGCGAGGGTGCCCACATGGCCCATGATCAGGGTGTGACCATCGGGATCGGCCTTCATCACCTCCTGCATCGCGATGATGCCCGCGCCACCGGGTTTGTTCTCGACGTACACCGTCTGCCCGAGCAAAGTCGACAACTCCTGCGCGACCGAGCGCGCCACAATCTCGCTGGTGCCACCTGGCGCAAACGGCACCACAAAGCGGATCGATTTGGTCGGCCAGCTTTGAGCGTTCACCGAGCTCGCCGAAATCAAGAGCGCGAAACTCGCGACGGCGACAGCGACCAAAGATTTCAAATGTTTCTGCATGTTGTCCTCAAATTTCTTGCTAGCGCTTTGGCACGGAAGTTTTCAGTTTGCCATTGAGCAACCAGGCGGTCGGCGGAAACGTGATCCACGGCGTAAGGTAGAAGATACTCAAATACCAATACTTCGTCAGGTAGCCTGCGCCGTGCCCCAAATAAACGCCGCAGTACAGCGAATCGTAAATCGCAAGCGGCACTGTGTAATAAAACGAAATCCACAACGCACGCTGCATCCGGTTCTCATCGCGCCCGTAGCGCAAAAACCAGAGCGCTGACAAACCGATCAATACGGTCAACACAATCGAGCCGATCGCAATCGCAGTCTGTGAATACTGCTGGTAGTAATCCGGCAAACCAAGCACCCAAAAGGCAGCCCAGACGAAGGTGGCTTGGAGAAGTGTGGTGATGTGGCGTTTAGGGGGCATGGGTTGCCTCTGTGTTTAGGTGTGCTTCGAGCGGCGCGTTCAAACGGTTCGCCGCTCGCACGATCAGAGCTTTCGCGTCGATTGTTATCTCTCGCCGTAGGCGGCGATGAAGAGCGCTTCAAAGTCGCTCTTGACTACTTTGGAATTTGCGACGTGTGCAACCGCCGCTGGAATCGCTTCAAACAGCTCTCGAAGTGCATGCGGTTTTCCCGTTGCAAGCGCGTAGAACGAATAGCCATCAATCCTCCGTAGCTTCGCGTTTGCCGGCTTGCGCACGCCCGAAGCGTTGTCCGACGGCGTAAACGGTTCGTTGTTTGGCTTGGGGCGCTTCGGCACGACTGAAACATAGTAGGCCGTGTATCCGCGATACACACCGGAGGTGCCGACGAGACCGAGCATTTTGTCGTAAATACCGGCTTCGTCAGAGGCTTTAACCGTATTGAACTTGTTCTTCACTTCGGCGCAGATTTTTTCGCGTTCGTTAACCAGATCAGTCACATTGCCGGTTTCCAAATTCGTCCAGTCCGGGAGCGCACCGAGGACGTATTGGTGCAGATGTCCCATCTGGTGCTCGAACGTCTTTTGCAGCTGCCGCGCGCGTTCGAGTTGAATCCAGTCACCCGGTCGCAGGCTGAGCACAGCACTTTGAAATTGTGCATTGAAGGGGTCGAGCGTATTCGACGACAACGAGATATCTAGCTCGGCCGTCTTTTTCTCAATCTTGCCCATCATCGTTTGAATGATTGGGACAAACTTCTTATCGGGTAGAAAACTTAGGAACGCCATACGTTTCGGGCTCTGGTGACGCTCAATTATTGCGATCACAATACGTTCGTGTGAAAATAACCATGTGTAAGGTTGATATATGTGGTTATTTACAGTAAATTTTGGGGCATCACGAATCGATGGAAACTAAAGCAAAGCCGTTTTATCAACTCAGCGAAGTCGCCAACATGCTCTCGGTGTCGAAAGAAACCCTTCGGCGATGGGATAGCAACGGAAAACTCAGCTCGGTACGACACCCCATGAATAACTATCGCGTTTACGCAGCCGATGCCTTGAAGCAATTCGAGACATTGAGTTTTCTGTTTGACGAGCCGAACCTTGTTGAGGATGAACCTGAGCCAGTGCGACCGTATTCGGTGGTCGAGTTGTTCGCAGGAGCCGGAGGAATGGCGGTGGGTCTTGAAATGGCTGGGCTCGCGTGCGCGTTGCTCAACGAGATCGATAAGGATGCGTGCGCCACGCTGCGCAGCAATCGACCACACTGGGATGTAAGACACTGCGACGTTGCCGAATTGGACTTTCGTTCTCTCAAGGGAAAAATCGATGTCGTCACCGGCGGGTTTCCCTGCCAGGCGTTTAGCTACGCAGGGAAAAAACTCGGATTCGAGGATGCGCGCGGCACGCTTTTTTTCGAATTCGCAAGAGCCGTCAACGAGATTCGCCCGCTGATCTGCGTCGGTGAAAATGTGCGCGGCTTATTGACGCATGACCGCGGGCGCACGCTTGAAGGCATGTATTCGATACTCGACGAACTCGGTTATGAAGCCTTGCCGCCACGACTGATGAAAGCAATCTTTCACCGCGTTCCGCAAAAGCGCGAACGGCTGTTGATCGTCGGTTTGCGCAAAGATGCGGCATTGAAATTTGCCTTCCCGCATCCGCGCGCCGAGCAGTACACGGTTCGCGACGCGCTTAAAAAAGGGCGGCTTTACGCCACCAATGTTGCGGTGTCGCCGGGTCAGGCGTACCCCAAGCGAAAAAAAGAGATCATGACGCTCGTGCCACCCGGCGGGTATTGGCGTGACTTGCCGGTGGATGTGCAGAAAGAGTACATGAAAGCGAGCTTCTTTCAGGGCGGCGGCAAGACAGGCATGGCCAGGCGCATGAGTTGGGATGAACCCAGCTTGACGCTCACCTGCAATCCTGCACAAAAGCAAACCGAACGATGCCACCCGGAAGAGACGCGCCCCTTCACCGTTCGCGAATACGCGCGTATTCAGACATTTCCGGACGATTGGAAATTCTCCGGTTCGACATCCTCGCAGTACAAACAAATCGGCAACGCGGTGCCGGTGAACTTGGCCCATGAGCTTGGCATGTCCATCGTGCGCTGTTTGAACGCGCACGAAATTGCGAGCGCGGCGGTGGTTAGCGTCGCGAAAAAGCGGGTGCGCAAATCAAGCGTACCGGTCGCCTGAAAATTACCCCGCCCGCCCGTAAACCTCATTGATTTGCTGCGACACCCTCACAAATGTCGTGCACTTCGACAGATCCTTGAGCTTTCGCGCGCCGACGTAGGTGCAGGTCGAGCGCACGCCGCCCAAGATTTCCTGCACGGTATTTTCGACCGGGCCGCGCGCGGGCAGGAGCACCTCTTTTCCTTCGGAAGCGCGGTATTTGGCGACGCCACCGGCGTATTTCTCCATCGCAACATCGCTGCTCATGCCGTAGAACTTGCGGTAGGTTTTGCCGTCTTTTTGCACGATCTCGCCGCCGGATTCGTCGTGCGCCGCGAGCATGCCGCCGAGCATGACGAAGTCGGCACCGCCGCCGAAGGCCTTTGCAACGTCGCCCGGCACCGTGCAGCCGCCGTCGCCGCAGATGTGTCCGCCTAAGCCGTGTGCCGCGTCGGCGCATTCGATGATCGCGGAGAGCTGCGGGTAGCCCACACCCGTCATCTTGCGCGTCGTGCAAACGCTGCCCGGGCCGATGCCGACTTTCACGATGTCGGCGCCTGCGAGGATCAAGGCTTCGGTGATGTCGGCGGTGACCACGTTGCCCGCCATGATCGTGATCGTTGGAAACATTTCGCGAAATTTCTTCACGAAATCGATGAAGGTTTCGGTGTAGCCGTTGGCCACATCGATACAGACGAACTTGATCTGGTCGCCGCTTTTCGCGCGAACCTGTTTGAACTTTTCGAGGTCGGGGTCGGTGATGCCAAGCGAGTAAAACGCCTGCGCATGTTGCGCGGCATTCTCGGCGGTGAAGAATTTCACGTAATCGTCGATCGCGTAGTGCTTATGCAGCGCCACATGAAGACCGTGTTTGCCGAGCGCTGCGGCCATCTCGAAGGTGCCAACGGTGTCCATGTTGGCGGCGATGATCGGCACCGATTTGCTGCTCGCAGAGGAGTGGCGAAAGCTGTATTCGCGAACCAGATCGACCTTGGCGCGCGAGCCAAGCGTCGAGCGTTTCGGACGAAACAAGACGTCTTTGAAATCGAGTTTGAGTTCTTCTTCGATGCGCATGAAAGCTGTCCTGTCAATCGCGGCGAACTCCGCGAGGCATCCGTCGTGCCTGCGAGAGCCTGCCGATCAAAAAAAGCAAGGCGAAAAAAAACGGAGCGCCGCATGATGTGGCAACCCCGTTTGGTTGCACGAAATAGTAGCGCAACCGGGTGAACTGCGCATAGACTTTGGCTTATGTACGACATCACCGCACGACACGCCCAATTTGCGCGAACGGCACTGGAAAACGTGCGCAGCGAGTTTCCGAATTTCGTGATGCATCTGGCAGCAAACGAGTCGGATTGCAGCGATCTGCGCCCGTCGCGATTGCATCCGGTTTTCTTCGGTAGCTACGACTGGCACTCCTGCGTTCATATGCATTGGTCGCTGATTCGCCTGCTCAATCTGTACCCGAACGCAACCGAGGCAAAGGCGATCAGCTTATGGCTTGATCGCCGCTTTCAATTGCGGGATGTAGAACAGGAAGTAGCCTATTTCGAAAAATACGGTAATGGCGTTTGGGAGCGCCCTTATGGCTGGGCTTGGGTGCTAAAGCTGTACTCTGAGCTCGCGGTGTGCGCGCACCCGCACGCGAAGGTCTGGCGCAAAGGGTTGCGACCGCTTGCCGACTATCTTTCCGACGCACTGTTTCACCACTTGCAGAGCGTGCCCGCGCCGGTGCGTCACGGCGTTCATTCGAACACCGCGTTTGCGATGATTCATGCGCTGCGCTATGCGACAACGGTCGCCGATCACGACTTCGAGGAGCTGATCAAGCGTCGCGCCCGCGAGTGGTTTAACGACGATGTTGACTATCGCATGGCCTACGATTTTTCGGCGGAAGATTTCCTCTCGCCCGGCCTGGTCGAGACGCTCCTGATGTCAATCGTGCTGCCGAAGATCGAGTTTCGGCATTGGTTCGACGATTTTTTGCCGGATCTCAAGCTCGGGCATTACGACGGACTCGGCGTGAGCGCAGTCGCTGACGAGCGCGATGCGAGACTGGTGCACAACCACGGCCTCAATCTCTCGCGCGCGTGGTGCGTGCAAGGCATCATGCAATCGCTCGACACCCATGATCCGCGCTGGCGACGCTTTGGCGAAATCGCGGGTGCCTGCGCCGAAGCTGCCGAAGCCGCAGTGACCGGCGGCGACTATGTGAGCACGCATTGGCTGATTTCGTTCGCACTACTGGCAGAGACGGAGTGGCACCGCTAACTTTTGCATGAAACTTGCAAACGCAGCACCGCCACGGAAACGGACGCGTCGCGGTTTCGCCCCCAATGCGCTCGGTGGCGGAGCACGCGCTTCAGCCCCGTTCGTTGATGATCAACTCGCGATGATCGCTCCCGTCGAGGCGCAGATTGCGCTTCCCACGCAAAGAACTCTATTTGTGGATCGCGCGGTTTTTTTGGGCGCGCTTTGCAAGCCAGCGACAATTTGGTTACGCGCGCCTGCCCCGGTACCTCTCTTCAGCGATACTTCTCTCACGGCGCGAATGCCGTGTATCCGAACCGAATGAAGCGCGGGCGAATTGCGCGACGACACGAATCGAGAAAAATCATGAGTAACACGCCTGTCTTCGCGAAGACGCCGCTTGGTCTTGCCTCTTTCGCTGATCTCTCAGCACCGCTGACTCAGGCTGAGCGTACCTTGCTCATCATGATTGATGGCGTGAAGACCGCTGTGGATCTCCGTCGGATGAATCCGGTGGTTGGCGACAGCGATCAACTCGTTGATCGACTGTACCGCGCTGGCTACATTGCGCCCGCAACTGCCTCTGCCCCACGCCCGAGCATCACCATCGCCGCAACTGAAGCCTCGCTTGACGTGATGCGCATGCGCGCAGCCAAATTCGTCGCGCATCAGCTGAGTTCTTACGGTGATCGACTTTGTCGGCAAATCGAATCGGCGCAGTCGCACGATGCCCTGCGCGACCATATCGAAGTCGCAGCAAAAGTGCTTGAAGAACTCAAAGGCCGCGCAGTCGCCGAAGCGTTTCGGCGCGAAGTTGCGCAGTAAGCCAAGACATCACGAAGCACCTTCACATTGGTTAGACGAGAGACGTCACGCTACGTTGCTGCGCCATTGTCAGCTCGTGATGCGCCGAGTTCACGCGGATTTAGCCGAACGGTCGAACCATGAAGGCATCCCAAATCAGCACCGCGATGAACATCGCAAACGCGACGGGTAGAAAAACCATCAAGACGTGGATCACCCCGACCGCGCGAGCAGTCAATCGGTAGCGAAGCCGCCTTGCAACGTTTTCGCAGATGGCAAACGGTTTCTTTCGGCTCACGCGCGACCGATGATTCGTGCTGGGGAGGCGACTCGCATGTTTCGCTGTCTTGCGATCCGATTTGCAGCCGTAGCTTCGCTTCAATAGGTGAATCAGGTTCAATTCACTTTTTAATGTCAATTATTTTCAATATCGCCCTTGATGCAATAATTGGTAGTAATGATAGAAATCCACTTCGCGCGGCCAGACTTAGCGAACAAAATCGCCGATGAACTTACGGGCGCTTCGCTCTTAAGCGACGCACGTAACGGTTTATTTTTGGCGCAGGCAAGACGAACCGGAAAAAGCTGGTTTCTCCAAAAAGATTTGACGCCTGCGCTCGAAGCCAAAGGCTGGATCGTTCTGTATGTGGATTTCTGGAAAGATGTGACGCGCGATCCGGCGAAACTCATTACCGACGTCGTGGAAACCGCGTTCGAGCAGCATTTGGGCTTCGTCACACGTGCGGCGAAAAGGATGGGGATTGCAAAGATCGGCGTGCCGGGAACCGCTTCCATCGATCTTGCACCTTCGCTCGATTTCGATGCGCTCACGCTTGCCGACGCGCTGAACGAATTGCACAAGCGCAGCGGCAAAAAGATCGCGCTCTTGATCGACGAGGCCCAACATGCGTTGACTTCCGACGCGGGCGAAGCGGCAATGATTGCGCTCAAATCCGCGCGCGATCAAATGAATGCTGCGGGCAACGAGCCGACCTTATTGCTCGTGATGTCGGGTTCGCATCAGGATAAATTGATGCGGCTTACCAATTCGCCAGCGGCACCGTTTTGGGGGTCGCGCGTGGAGCTGTTGGAGCGCCTCGGCACGCGCTACGTCGATTGGTGCATCGAGCGATTGCAAAACGAGTTTTCTGCGCTCAAAACACTCAATCGCGAGAAGCTTTATCGTGCGTTCGATGAATTTGGCAATCGCCCGCAGTTCTTTCTAAACGCGATCAAAGACGCGATTCGAGAACTCGGAGCAAACGCGGGGGAAGCCGATTGGACGGAGCGCGTTAGCGATCGCGTTCTAGCGATCGCTGCACGGCAAAAGCAGACCGACCGAGACGCGTTCGCGGCGACGTACTTGCAACTCGATCCGCTGGAGCAAGCGGTGCTTTGGCGATTGCTTGATCGTGGCGCGCAGTTCAAGCCGTACGACGCGCAAGCGATGACGTTCTACAAGGCGAACATCGGCAAATCGACAACCGCTGCGACCGTGCAAAGGAAGCTCGAAGCACTGCGCGAAAAAAATCCACCGCTACTCTGGAAGTCACAGCGCGCAGAGTATTCGCCATACGATCAATCGCTGCAAAATTGGTACAACTTTGAGGTGAACGCGGGGCGCTGGCCGCCACGACCGCACGACCAAGAGAAAGGTTAAAGCCTTGTTTTCTATGGCGTTTTGCGAGCCTTATTCTCTCAACGCGAGAATTTTTGCAGAATTGCTTGCATGCAAACACAGGAGCGATTCATGCCATCGAAACTCGACGCGAAAGACAAAAATTCGTGGGTCGTCAGGCTCGCTAAACCGCGCAACGTGAAACGCGTATTGCTTGACGCGCCGTTCGCTGGCGTGCCTGCGGGCGCAACGCTTTTCGTCGGAACGCCCGACGTGATCGCCAACTACGTGAAGAGAATTCCACGCGGCGAAACGCGAACCATCGAGCGCATGCGCCGAGACATTGCGCGCAACAACGATTGTGATGCGATGTGTCCAGTGTCCACCGCGATCTTTCTGCGTTTGGTCGCCGAAGGCGCGTGGGATCAGTTGCAAGACGGAAAAACACCTGACGAAGTCGTGCCGTTTTGGCGCATCGTCGAACCCGGCTCGACAATTGCGAAGAAGCTGCGCGCAGATGGCGCCTGGCTCACCCAGCAACGCGAGATCGAATCTTCAACAGCGAAAAGAGAGAAACACCATGCTTGATCACATGACATTCCGCGTGCGCGATCTCGCGGTGACGAAGAAGTTCTACGAAGCGGCGCTCGCACCGCTCGGCTACAAAATCGCGCACGAGTTCGAGTTCGACGGTCAGCGAATGTTTGGCATGTCATGCGCGGGCCCGCGCGGTGAAGTGACCGACACATGGTTCATCAGCGGTCCGTCGGATTACAACGAACCGACGACGCGCGGCTGTCATCTTGCGTGGAGCGCGCCCAATCGCACGGCGGTCGATGCGTTCTACGACGCGGCAATTGCAGCGGGTGGAAAAGACAACGGAAAACCGGGCCTTCGACCGCACTACCACGCGTCCTATTACGGCGCGTTTGTCATCGACCCGGAAGGCAACAACGTCGAAGCGGTGACGCACGCGCCGGAGTAGTGACGCGAATCATTCAGAATCACGTGGAATCGTGCGGCATCGCTTGCCCCATGTCGCTTTGAGTCGAGCGGTGTAACCCTTTGGCTAATTTTTGGATTTATCGTTCAGCCATTTAATCCATCGCCCTATAAAATAAGGAAACTGTTGGATTATTGATTGTTTGCGAAAAATATTTTATTCGAGCTAACCCCCAGATTTAACAGGGCAATCGTCTGCCAAGGTGTAAACTCACTTGGCTAGAATGTCACATGCTGCGTAAGCACGTCGAAGGGCGTCTTCGCGTCGCCGCGAATGCTCTGCGTCTCGAAATAATCGTCCCAGCCGTTCTCGGCCAAGATCGCGCGGTACTGCTCGCTCATCTCGCGACGCGGAAAACGCCACACGCAGAAGAAGCTCCACGTTTCTCTCGTCGCGGGGTCATCGTTATGCGCCCACGCAATCGATTCGGCGTCACCGCCGAGTTTCAGCCGCGTCGCCGCGCTCACTTTACTCAAGTACGCCGTGCGCGATGCAGCGCCGAGCGTTTTCCATTTCTCTGTGGGCTTCCACATGCCAACGAAGATTTGCATCGAACGACCTCAGTTGCAAATGAGATGTAGAAATCCGGTCTTTATTGACGCCAATTATTCGTTCACTGTGCGCGAACGATACCGCCGAAAAACCCGTTCACCATGAAGCGAACGATTTCGTCGTCACTATAGGTTTTTCCGCGCTGCATGTATTCAAGCGTCGGGTCGCAGGTGCGCGCGTAGATCGCGGTCACGATGTAATCGGTCGGCAATTCTTTCGCGATCGCACCTTCGCCCTTCGCTTGATCGACGAGTTGCGACAGTGCTGCGTTCAAGGTGAAGAGCGACGCGAGATACGGCTCGTCCGTCATCAAACTTTGTTCAAGCGTACTGCTCGTCGAGGGCAGATGCGGAATGCCGCCCTTCAATCGTTCGCGCAGCGCCCATTCGAGCATGTCGCGGAGTTTTTCGTAGGCAGTTGGCGCTTTTTGTGCCGCGAGTTCCGACACCGTGCGATCAAAGAGCCGCACCATTGTTTTCGCGGCGAGCTTCTCTTTCGACTCGAAGTGCTTGTAGAGGCTCGCCTTTGCGATGCCCACTTCGGCGGCGACGTCGTCCATCGTCATCGCGTCGTAGCCGTATTTGCCGAGCAGCACATGCGCTACGTCGAGGATCGCTTCCTCGCGCATTTGCAATTGTTTAACGCGGTACGGGGTAACCATGATTCGCTAAATTATCGCACGGTCGTAAAATGAACTCATAAGTTCAAATTATGACCGAAGGTACGTTTTTTAACCCGTCTATTCCGAATATCACTTCAGCGTAGAAATTTCTTTGTGTTCATGGAGTTATAATGTACCAACAGCTTAGCAAATACCTTCTTGGCGCGGCCGCGCTCGGCCTGCTCGCCGCCTGCGGGTCGGACGACCACGAACCGGCACCCCCGCCGCAACCGAAATCGATCGTGGCCACCGCTCAGGCAACTGCTGATCTCTCCTCGCTCGTCGCAGCCGTCCAATTCGCCAGCGAAAACAATGACTTAGTCGCGCTGCTCGACAATCCCGGCACGCTTACCGTATTTGCGCCAACCAATGCCGCATTCGACAAACTTGCAGTGGCCTTAACCGGCAACGCGAACGCAAAAGCGGCAGATATTCTCGTCGCTGCCAATAAACCCCTTGTTCGCAGTGTGCTTCAGTACCATGTGTTGACTACGAAAGTAACTGCCGCACAAATCCCGTTTGGTAAGGCAATCGTCCCCGCAGGTGGCGGATTTTTCAAGATTGATAACGTGAGCGGGAAGCCGGTCATCACCGACGGACGAAACGGCAAATCGAACATCACCGCGACCGACATCAACGCGTCGAACGGCGTCGTTCACGTAATCGACACGGTGCTGCTGCCAGCCAACAAGACAATCGTCCAAACCGCAAGCGACGCGCGACCGGAGTTCACGAGTCTCGTGCAAGCGCTCCAGTTCGCGAGCAACGATAACGATCTGGTCACCACGCTTTCCGGCACCGGTCCGTTCACCGCCTTCGCTCCCACCAACGCCGCGTTCGACGCGCTCGCAAGAGAGCTGACTGGCAACGCAAACGCGGTCGTCGCCGACATCCTGGTGCCCGCGAACAAGCAGGTCGTGCGCGACGCGTTGCTCTATCACGTCGTTGCCGCGCGAGTGCTTAAAGCCGATATCGCACTGAACACACCAATTCAGCCGCTACTTGCGGGAAAAACCTTTGCCATCTCAGCACCCGCAGCCGGCGGCGTCATCATCACCGATGGCCGCGGACGCATCGCCAACATCACCACGACCGATCTGTTGAACAGCAACGGCGTGATTCACGTGATTGATAAAGTCATTCTGCCGTCGCCGTAGCGCATCACCGATTCGCTGAAACCGGACGCCACCCGCGGGTGGCGTTTTCGTTTTCCGCGCGATGGGCAGGATCGCCTCCTAAAATCGAGGCATCATGAGCAAAATCCTTCTCTCTCTTCCCAAAGGCGAAAAAGTCGGCATCGCCTTCTCCGGTGGTCTCGATACGTCGGCAGCCATCGCGTGGATGCGGCACAAAGGCGCAGTGCCCTATGCCTATACGGCGAATCTCGCACAACCTGATGAGTCGGATTACGACGATATTCCGCGCCGAGCCAAGATTTATGGGGCGGAGGGTGCAAGACTCATTGATTGCCGCGATGCGCTTGTGCACGAGGGCTTGATCGCGCTTCAATGCGGCGCTTTTCACATTTCTTCGGGCGGTCGCACCTACTTCAACACGACGCCGCTCGGCCGCGCGGTGACGGGTACCGTGCTCGTGAAAGCGATGCAGGAAGACAACGTGAACGTCTGGGGCGATGGCTCGACCTACAAAGGCAACGACATCGAGCGCTTCTACCGCTACGGCCTCCTCGCGAATCCGAGTTTGCGCATTTACAAACCGTGGCTTGATCGCGATTTCGTGAGCGAACTCGGTGGTCGCAAAGAGATGAGCGAATGGCTCGTCGCCAACGGTTTCCCGTACAAGATGAGCACGGAGAAGGCATATTCGACCGATTCGAATCTATGGGGCGCAACGCATGAGGCGAAAGAACTTGAGTTCTTAAACAAAGGGCTTCGCATCGTGAACCCGATCATGTGCGTGAAGCACTGGGA
>JAAFJI010000010.1 GCA_013298045.1 Betaproteobacteria bacterium | reverse complement strand
CGTTTTCACGTCGCCTCCACGTGCGGCGTAGTACGCGATGAATGCGAAGATCACGCCCATACCCATGAGCGTAAACGCCGTTGGAAAGCCGAGCATGATGGCAACGACTACGAGGGAGAGCATCAGCAAACCGTAGTGCCCAAGAGACATCGAGCCCCATGGCATTAGTACGATGCTCGGAATAGCGATCATCGCCATGATGATGAGGCCAAACCAGAGTTCTTTTTTGACTTTCATGATTAGCGCGCTCCGTTCGTGGCGCTATTGGCCGCTTCGTGTTGTCCAACCATCGCCTTCAACTTATCGACGTCGACTTCTTCAACGTCCTGATCGCGCGATGGCCAATCGCCTTCTTTCAAACACACAATGCAGCGAATGATCTCGACGATGCCTTGCAGCAGTAAGAGCGCGCCCGCAATCGGAATAATCGCCTTGAACGGATAAATCGGCGGACCATCGGCCGCAATCGAGGAGCGCTCACCTTGGGCCCACGAGGTCTGAAAAAAGTCCCAGCCCGCGTAGACGAGGGCGACCACGCCACCGATGAAAAACAGGATGTAGAGAATGAGATCGAACAGGGCTTGCGTACGGGGTTCGAAAAAACCGTAGAGGACATCGCCGCGTACATGACCGTTTTTCGAGAGCGTGTACGCTCCGGCCATCATGAAGAGCGCACCGTAGAGCATGTTGCTCGCGTCCATGACCCACGGATGCGGATTCGAAAGCAGGTAGCGATTGAACACCTCCCAACCGATCATGAGCGTGAGCAGCACGATCGCCCACGCGCAAAGTTGACCGATACGTGTGGACAACCGATCTACCGCCAATAAAAGTTTTTGCATGTCACTCATTCCCTGAATTTCGAACCCGATTTGTCTGCGTTTCCGTGTTTTGGTACCCGATCCGCGCCGCAGCCGGTCGCAGCAGGCATTGCTCCAGCTGTGCTATTCACAACTACGCGCGTTTAAGCCCCGCAAAATATGACGTCAATGCGATCCATCGTATAAAGCGGAAGACTACTAATCACAAAAAAAGCCCTTAACGCACATGGCGTC
Source organism: Betaproteobacteria bacterium (assembly GCA_013298045.1). Taxonomy (GTDB): domain Bacteria; phylum Pseudomonadota; class Gammaproteobacteria; order Burkholderiales; family Casimicrobiaceae; genus Casimicrobium. Next base: position 31,554 of record JAAFJI010000010.1, on the reverse strand, counting down.
GAGGGCTTTAGTTGTTAATTAAACTTACACTTTGCGAGTCGCGTGGCGGAATGCCATCTTGTAGTCGACCAAGGTGTCGTTCTGCCAACGGCAAGCACGCTCTGCGAATTTCTGCATCGAATCAAGCACTTTCTTGAACAGTGCGTTTTCACCGGCTTTTTTCTTGGTGATTTCGTCCCACGCTTTGAGCTGCGCTTGAAGGATCGCGTCTGGCGTTTTGTAGAACTTAACACCACCTTTTTGCAGTTCGATGTAGTCCTGGGAGTAGCGATCGATCGCCTTCCAGCTCATGTCTGCCGAGGATGCAGACACCGCGCTCGCGATGATTGCTTTCAACTCTGCCGAGAGCGCGTTGTACTTCGTTTTATTGAAGAGAATTTCGAACTGCTCGGAGCATTGATGGAAGGATTGCAGCATACAAACCTTCGACACATCAGGGAAGCCGAGCAGCTTGTCAGAAGATGCATTGTTGAACTCGGCTGCATCGAGCAAGCCGCGATCCATCGCCGCCACGATTTCCGCACCCGGAAGCGCATTCACCGCCGCGCCCATCGCCGTGAAGATATCAATCGAGAGACCAACCGTGCGGTATTTGAGCCCCTTGAAGTCCTCGACTTTGGTGACAGGCTTTTTGAACCAGCCGAGCGGCTGCGTCGGCATCGGGCCGTAGACGAACGACTGCACGTCGAGGTTCAAACCCTTGTAGATTTCGTCCAGCAGCGCTTTACCGCCGCCGTATTCGTGCCAGGCCAGCACCATGTTCGGATCCATGCCGAAAGCAGGACCCGATCCCCACAACGCCATCGCAGAGTTCTTGCCGTACCAGTAGGCAAGCACGCCGTGACCACCGTCGAGCGTACCTTTCGAAACTGCGTCGATCAGGTCGAACGCTTTCACCACGGCACCGGCAGGCAACACATCGATCTTCAAACGTCCGGCCGACATGTCGTTGACACGCTTGGCGAAATCGAGCGCGTACTCGTGGAAGATATCCTTCGCCGGCCAAGTCGATTGCCATCGGAAGGTGGTGGGTGTTTGCGCAATACTCACCATCGGCGCGGCACCGACCACGGCACCGCCCGCGATCGTTGCGGCTTTCAAAAATTTACGACGGGTGGCGACGCTCTCCTGTGTCATCGTACGGCTCCTTTATTGCTTGCGTTGAATTGATTGAAATCGGTGGAAATGGATTTCACCGCTCGGAATATATTGTGCGAGTGCGCCGTTCATTCGTCTTCAGGGCTAACCCGCGCGCCCGCATGGACGCGCATTCGAATTAGCGTTAAATGAGACACAAAAACGACGTGTCGGCGTCATCTCGCCGATCTCGCCAATTTCGATATTTTTCGTTGCGTGGAGGATTGACAAACCGAGAAATACCGAACCGGATACGCTTCTCTACAATACGGGGTTGCGCGCTTCTCTATTCGCGTACCACCCGGCATACCGCTGCTAGTTGCGCGGTTTCAAAGCTCCATGACGCTGCTCTACATCATCATCGCCGCCTTGATCGGCGGTCTCGCCTCGTGCAGCGTCGCTGCGATTGCGCTGTGGGCGAAGCTCCAGTCGATTGAGCGCTGGGTTGCGTTCTCCGTCGGAGCAATGCTCGCCGTGGTGTTTCTTGACATCCTGCCGCATGCGCTCTCTGATGGAGTTGTTCCGAGTTCGCTGATGGCCTGGGTGCTTGGCGGCGTGCTTTTCTTTTTCTTTCTTGAAAAGCTGGTGATCTGGCGTCATTCGCACGGCGAGCTCACGCCGCCGCCGACGGATGGCTCGGCAGCAAACGACGCCTCGCATCCGCATCATCATCACCATCATCACCACGCGCATGGTCACACGCACGATCGGGGTCGCAGCGGGATGATGGTGCTGATCGGCGACTCGCTGCATAACGCGACCGATGGCGTCGTGATTGCCGCCGCATTCTTGGCCGATTTCAAGCTCGGCGTGGTCACCGCAGTGGCCGTCATCGCCCATGAAATCCCGCAGGAAGTGAGCGACTTTTTCGTGCTGTTGCATTCCGGCTACTCGCGCAAGAAAGCGTTTCTCTACAACATGTTGTCGAGCCTTGCGATGGTGGTCGGCGGCGTTATCGCCTATTTCGCGCTAGATCAAGCTCAGGCTTATGTCACGCCGGTGCTCGCGTTTGCCGCCTCATCGATGCTCTATGTGGCCGTCGCCGATCTCATCCCGACACTGCATCGAAAATTCTCTATCCGAGACACGGCGCAGCAAATGCTCATGATTGGACTCGGTGTGTTGATGGTCGTGCTGATGCATTCACTCTTGCACGGCGGCGCACACTAGACCACGCGCGGCATTTGACCGTAACGGGTTGCGTGTGACGACCTGGCGTCGTTATCGTAGGATTCCTGCTTAGATTGCGTGCATCTAGGCTTCGCTTTGCGCGAACGCTATCCTGTTCGCATAGCGTAGCTGCACATGAGGGGTTCGATCTCGTAGCGGATTCCGCTTGTGCCAGCTTTGCCAGATTAAAGATGGCTTATCGTCTAGTTTTTAATCTAGTTACTTTATTTGATAAATCAGCGAAAGCTCTATTTAATAATGGGAACCCACCGAAGTTATCGAATCTGCGCTGGCACATAGTCGGCTGGGGCACCTGACGACCGCTCCTGTGCGGTTGGGTTTGCGACTCGACTTATGCCGCCGCGCGCGACCAGTACGAAACGATCCATTCCGACTGGGCGATGGTCTCACCTTACTCATTCGCTCGGTTGATCGACGGATTCGTTTGCTGCCTCGCTGCGGCGATGCCGTCGGCGAAAGCTGACCCACATCCACAGTCCCACCGGAATCGCACCGAGAAAGAAAAACCGGATCAATCCCTTGAGCAGCGAGTCGGATACGACCGCGATCATGACAACGACGTATAGCCAGCCAATAACGATAACGTGCATTTGCTTCCCAACTTTCGAATGCGCGGTTGCCCAATTCGCGCCATGATAGTGATATGCATCAACGCGTCGAAGGCTCCGATGCTTGCCCGTATTGCCATTCGTCTTGCCCTCGCCTACATTTGGGTATATGAACTTTTCGACCTTTACGAACTTAAACCCGGGCGCACATTGGAGCGCAAAGGGCAACACTACAGGCGCGTCGGCGATGCCTGCGCTCGAGCGCGGCTGGTGGTGGCTGCCGTCGGTGGCACCGGATGTGTGGCGTGCTGCCGCAACTAAGTGGTTCGCGCCGAATTGCGATTTGAGTGCACTTGCCGCGAGCGACCGCCGCTTTCGATATGAATCCTGGAATGAGCAGCCGTACTTTCAGGCGCTGCGCGATCAGTATTTGCGCACGGCGGCGTTTTGGCGCGAGGTGCTTGCGAACGCAACGCTTGACGAACGCGAGCGCCATCGTGCCCGTTTTTTTTTGGAGCAGTGGTTAGACGCGATTGCGCCGAGCAATTTCTTCGCGACCAACCCGGAGGCGATTCGCAAAGCACTTGATACCCAGGGAGAGAGCCTGCGTCGCGGCATTGAAAATCTCGTCCACGATGTCGAGCGTGGTCATATCGCGATGACCGATGAGGCCGCGTTCGCGGTCGGCAAAAACGTCGCAACCACACCCGGCGAAGTCGTTTTTCGAAACGAGTTGATCGAGCTCATTCGCTATATGCCGACGCAAAAAGCCGTGCACGCGCGGCCGCTTCTAATTGTGCCGCCCTGTATCAACAAGTTCTACATCCTGGATCTGAAGCCGGAGAATTCGTTCGTCGGGCATGCGCTGGATCAGGGTTTCGATGTGTATTTGGTCTCCTGGCGCAATGTTCCCGAAGCGCTCAAAGCCACCACCTGGGACGATTACCTGGAACAGGGCGCGCTGACCGCAATCGATGAAGTTCGTGCGCACGCTGGTGTGGAGACAATCAACGCGTTGGGATTTTGCGTTGGTGGCACCATTCTCGCGTGCGCGCTCGCCGTGCTCGCCTCGCGCGGGGAACTAGAAGAGTTTGTTGAAAGCTCGACGTATCTGACCACGCTGCTAGATTTTGCCGAGCCGGGCGACATCCAGGCGTATTTGGGCGAGAGCACGTACCAGATGCGCCTACAACAGTTGGGCGAGGACGGCAGCAAAGGTCTGATGAGCGGCGCAGAGCTTGCGCAAGCGTTCGCGAGTCTGCGCGCCAATGATTTGATCTGGAGCTTTGTCGTCAAAAATTACTTAAAGGGTGAAGACCCGCCGCCGTTCGATCTGCTCTACTGGAATAGCGATTCCACCAATTTGCCGGGTTCGATGTATCTCTATTACCTGCGCAATTTCTATCTTGACAACAAGTTGACGCAACCCGGCGCGCTGACCATGCTCGATTCGCCAATCGATTTGTCGTCAGTGATGATCGACTCCTATGTCTACTCCTCACGCGAGGACCATATCGTGCCTTGGAAAAGTGCGTTTGCCTCGGCCGAGCTATGGGGCGGCAATGTCGAATTTGTTTTGGGCGCGTCCGGACATATCGCGGGAGTCGTCAATCCGCCAGGCCCCAAAAAACGCTCTTATTGGACGAGTGAGTGGCCCGCGCCGTCGGCTGGCGACTGGGACGCAAAAGCCAAGGAACATGTGGGTAGTTGGTGGCCGCATTGGTACGAGTGGCTCGCCAAACGCTCCGGAAAGAAAGTCGCCGCGCGAAAACCAAAGCCCTCTAAACTTGGTGCGGCACCGGGAAAATACGTACTAGAGAAAATCTAATTTAAGGAGAAACAAAATGTCGCGAGTTGCACTGATTACTGGCGGTATGGGCGGTTTGGGCGAGGCGATCTGCATCAAGATGGCGGCGCTCGGCTACAAGGTGGTGACCACCTATTCGCCTGGCAACAAAAGCTGGAACGAATGGCTCGATTCGATGAACAAAATGGGATACGGCTTTCGCGCCTACGCTTGTGACGTCGCTGACTTCCAATCGGCAAAGTCCTGCGTGGAGACAATTGTGAAGGAGGTCGGTGCGATCGATGTGCTGGTAAACAACGCGGGCATCACGCGCGATATGACCTTCAAAAAAATGGACTCGGTGAATTGGGACGCAGTCATGTCGACCAACCTCGACTCCGTTTTCAATATGACCAAACAAGTCTGCGACGGAATGGTTGAGCGCAACTGGGGTCGTATCATCAACATCTCGTCGGTGAATGGTCAGAAGGGCGCGTTCGGCCAGACCAACTATTCGGCGGCGAAAGCCGGAATGCACGGCTTCAGCAAAGCGCTTGCGCTCGAAGTCGCACGCAAAGGCGTGACCGTCAATACGATTTCGCCCGGGTATATCGGGACAAAAATGGTGATGGCAATTCCAACGGACGTGCTCGACAGTAAGATCATTCCGCAAATCCCAATGGGTCGCCTCGGTAAGCCCGAAGAAGTCGCCGGGCTCGTCGCCTATCTCGCAAGCGACGAGGCTGCGTTTCTCACGGGGGCCAACATCGCGATTAACGGCGGACAGCATATGCACTGATGGCGCTACGTTACGAACGCGCAGAAATGTTGCGTTGGTAGGAACGCGTAGAGCCTGCGAACGAACGGTATTCGCGGTGCGGGGCTTGTGATTTTGTGTGAGGCGTTGCAGAATCCGCACAGGCGCTGCGACGGACGTAGCCCCGCAGTTAAACACTGAGGAGATTGACATGGCAGGTTGGTATGAACTGAGCAAGAGCAAAGACGGACAATTTCGTTTCGTCTTGAAAGCAGGTAACAGCGAAACCATTTTGACTAGCGAACTCTATCAAGCAAAGGCTTCCGCAGAGAACGGAATCGCGTCGGTGCAAACCAACTGCGGTGACGGTGCGCGCTATGAACTCAAAACCGCATCAAACGGAAAATTTATGTTTAACCTGAAAGCCGGGAATCATCAGGTGATTGGCACGAGCCAGATGTACGCGAGCGAAGACGGTCGCGACAACGGCATTGCGTCGGTCAAAACCAACGGCAAATCTGCGACAGTGAAAGATATGACCTGAGTTGTTGCAGCGTCGGAGAAAAAAGCAGCCCTGGGCTGCTTTTTTTGTGCGTTGCGAATACGAGCCGAGTTCCAGCGGCGCGCGTGCCTCACTCATGGGGAGTTGATTGCATCGCGATAGTTGACATTTAAATAGTTGCAATTTAAAGTTATGCAAATGAACACTAGCGTAAGCGCATCAAGTCCACAAAACGTCGTATGTATCGGCGGTGGCCCTGCCGGACTCTACTTCGCCTTGCTCATAAAAACTCGATCTCCGCGCGCGCGGGTCACAGTCGTTGAGCGCAACAAACCGTTTGATACCTTCGGTTGGGGGGTGGTGTTGTCCGACCAAACGCTCGCGAACTTAGCGCGCGCCGACAAACCCTCAGCAAAAGAGATCGGCGACGCGTTTAATCATTGGGACGATATTGAGGTTTTCTACAAGGCACGTTCTAATAAATCGGGCGGACACGGGTTTTGCGGAATTGGTAGAAAGCATCTGCTCAATATTTTGCAGACGCGTTGCCAAACCCAAGGTGTTGACCTGGTGTTCGATACCGACGTCGAGGACGATCAAGTGATCGCGGCGACGTACGGTGCCGATCTCGTGGTTGCAAGCGACGGCTTGAACAGCAGGGTTCGAACGCGGTACGCGGCGACGTACCAACCCGACATCGAGCTGCGCAAATGCCGGTTCGTTTGGCTCGGTACGAAGAAAACATTTGATGCTTTCACGTTCGCTTTCGAGAAAACCGAGCACGGCTGGTTTCAGGCGCACGCCTACAAGTTCAACGCCGATACCTCGACGTTCATTGTCGAAACACCCGAGGCGGTGTGGAGGGCGCATGGCCTCGATACGATGAGCCAAGAAGAGGGTATCGCTTTTTGCGAAAAGCTTTTCGCGAAATACCTCGATGGTCATCGATTGCTTTCGAACGCGTCGCACCTGCGCGGCTCAGCGATCTGGATACGCTTCCCGCGTGTGATCTGCAAAACCTGGGTACATTGGCAGCCGATCGGTGCGAAGCGCGTGCCGATCGTGCTCATGGGCGATGCGGCGCATACGGCGCACTTCTCGATTGGTTCCGGCACCAAGCTCGCGCTCGAAGATGCGATCGATCTGGCGGAAGAGTTCTCGCGCGGACAAACACTCGAAGCGACACTCGCCAACTACGAAGCACGTCGATCAATTGAAGTACTGAAGATTCAAAACGCAGCGCGAAATTCGACTGAGTGGTTCGAAAACGTGGATCGCTACACGGCGATGGATGCTGAGCAATTTGCCTATTCGCTACTCACACGTTCGCAGCGAATTAGTCATGAAAATCTACGCCTGCGCGACAAGAAATGGCTTGAAGGCTACGAGCAGTGGTTTGCCGATGGAAAACTTGTCCACCCGATGTTGACGCCGCTCAGCGTGCGCGCTTTGACGCTCAAAAATCGCATCGTTGTTTCGCCGATGGCGACCTACTCGGCGCGCGATGGTGTCGTTCAGGATTTCCATCTCGTGCACTTGGGCGCTCGTGCGCTCGGCGGCGCGGCGATGGTATTTGTTGAAATGACGAGTCCAACAGCGGACGGTCGTATCTCGCCAGGTTGCCCAGGTTTGTGGAACGACGAACAAGAATCCGCGTTCAAACGCATCGTAGATTTCGTTCACATGAGTTCGACTGCGAAGATTGCATTGCAACTCGGACACAGTGGCGCGAAGGGTTCGACCCAACTTGGTTGGGAAGAGATTGACGAACCGCTATCGTCGAATAATTGGTCCGTGATCGCGGCCAGTGAAGTGCCCTACGGCTTGCAAAACCAAATACCGAAAGCGATGACGCGTGCCGATATGGATTCGATGACGGCAGCGTTTATTGATTCGACGCTACGCGCACTGAGCGCAGGCTTCGACTGGATTGAGCTGCACTGCGCGCACGGCTATTTGCTTTCGGGTTTCATCTGCCCACTCACAAACAATCGCACCGACGAATACGGCGGTTCGATCGAAAACCGCTGTCGCTATCCGCTTGAGGTGTTTCGTGCGATGCGCGCCGTATGGCCTGCTGACAAGCCCATGAGCGTGCGCATCTCCGCGCACGATTGGGCAGAAGGCGGCAACACACCCGATGATGCAATTGTCGTGGCGCGCCTGTTCAAAGACGCCGGCGCCGATATGGTCGACGTGTCTTCTGGTCAAACCACGCGCGCCGCGAAGCCGGTGTACGGACGCATGTATCAAACGCCGTTCGCCGATCGCATTCGCAACGAAGTCGGCATCAAAACCATCGCGGTCGGCGCGATCTCCGAAGCCGATCACGCCAACAGCATCATCGCCGCTGGGCGCGCGGATTTGTGTGCGGTCGCACGACCGCACCTTGCCGATCCCGCGTGGACATTGCATGAAGCCGCGAAACTGCAAAGTCGGCACGTTGAGTGGCCGAAGCAGTATTTGAGCGGTCGCGATCAACTTTATCGCGAGCGTGCGAAACAGCAGGCAATGGTTGCACCAACTGGGGTTAGCGCCAACGAAGAGGAACGCTAATGGATCTCGAAGCCCGAATCCATAGCGAACATCCGGAGGAATTACGCCTTTGGTTACGCCTTCTTACTTGCACACAGTTGATCGAGTCTCGCGTGCGCGCGAACCTGCGCGAACAGTTCAACACAACCTTGCCACGCTTCGATTTGATGTCACAACTCGAACGCGAACCCGACGGCATGCTGATGAAGGAGCTTTCCCAGCGCATGATGGTGACTGGTGGCAATGTCACAGGTATCACCGATCAATTGGTCGCCGAAGGACTTGTTGAACGCAACGACGTCGAAGGCGATCGTCGCGCGTATCGCGTCTGCCTCACGGCACGGGGTCGCAAGGCGTTCGCCGCGATGGCGCAGGCGCATGAGGCGTGGATCGTGGAAGCGTTTGAGTCGCTGACCGCGAGCGAGCAAGCGTCGCTCGCAAAACTACTAGGTCGTGTGAAGACTCATCAAAAACAATTGGAAGCACTCTCCGCATGAAACACTTCATCGCAGCCAACAATCCAATGCGACCGCAATTCGACGCGTGCGCGAGCTACGTCGCAACGCATTTTCGTTACGAATGCAAAGACGCGGTCGCGACCATCTCACTCAATCGCCCTGACCGAAAAAATCCGCTCACATTCGATTCGTACGGCGAACTGCGCGATTTGTTTCGCGCAATGAATTACGCAACCGATGTGAAAAGCATCATCGTTACAGGTGAGGGCGGCAATTTTTGCTCGGGTGGTGACGTGCATGAAATCATCGGTCCGCTCACCAAGATGACGATGCCCGAATTGCTCGAATTCACACGCATGACGGGTGATCTCGTGAAAGCGATGCGGCACTGCCCGCAGCCGATCATCGCAGCGATCGACGGCGTTTGTGCGGGCGCAGGCGCGATGATCGCGCTGGCTTCCGACATGAGGCTCGCAACAGCGAATACAAAAACGGCATTTCTCTTCACGCGCGTCGGCCTCGCGGGCGCGGACATGGGCGCATGCGCGCTGCTCCCGCGCGTAATCGGGCAGGGGCGTGCGAGCGAATTGCTTTTCACCGGCCGCGCGATGACTGCGCAGGAAGGTGCGACATGGGGGTTTTTCAACGCCTTGCATGAATCGAGTGCGCTGCTCGTAGCTGCTCAAACACTCGCAAGCGAACTCGCAAACGGTCCTTCGTTCGGTCACGCGATGACCAAAAACATGCTCAGTCAAGAGTGGAGCATGACGATCGACATGGCGATCGAAGCCGAGGCACAGGCGCAGGCGATTTGCATGAAGACTGAAGATTTTCGTCGTGCGTATGAGGCATTTTCCGCGAAGCAAAAACCTGTGTTCAAAGGCGACTGAAGATGCGCGCTCCGACTGGACACTTGTCGCTGCCATTCTTCGATGACGCTCATCGAGAGATTGGCAATTGCCTCGCTGATTGGTTGCCAAAGCAAGTGATCGACGAAACGGATGATCGTCGCGCCTGTCGCGAATGGGTTTCGTTGCTAGGAATAAATCAATGGCTTCGTTATTGCGTTGCGAAGGTCGACGGCGGCATGCTCGACAAACTCGATTCGCGCGCGCTCGTAATCCTTCGTGAAAACCTTGCATATCACTCGCCACTCGCGGACTTCGCTTTTGCCATGCAAGGCTTAGGTTCCGGCGCGATCACGCTCGCGGGAAGCGCGGAACAACGTGCGAAGTATTTGCAGGATGTTGCAAGTGGAAAGAAGATCGCAGCATTCGCGCTATCGGAGCCGAACGCTGGATCGGATGTTGCCGCGATGACGACAAGTGCCGTTGAAACCGCGCAGGGTTGGTCGTTGAACGGCTGCAAGACGTGGATCAGCAACGGCGGACTCGCGGATTTCTACTGTGTATTCGCAAAGACGAATGCAGACGCTGGTTCACGCGGCATCAGCGCACTCATCGTCGATGCAAAAACGCCGGGACTCGACGATTCGACGCACATTCAAGTGATGTCGCCGCATCCACTCGCAACACTCACCTTCACCGATTGCGTCGTACCAAAGTCCGCGTTGCTCGGAGAGGTGAACGGCGGCTTCAAACTCGCGATGCAAACGCTCGACATCTTCCGCGCTTCGGTTGCCGCCGCCGCGCTCGGCATGGCGCGTCGCGCGCTCGCGGAAGCGCTCGCGTGGGCGAGCACGCGCAAGATGTTCAAACAAACGCTCGCCGATTTTCAGCTCACGCAAGCGAAGTTGGGCGAGATGGCAACGCTCATTGATGCGGCTGCGCTACTCACGTATCGCGCAGCATGGTTGCGCGACACGCAAGGCGCACGCACCACGCAAGAAGCGGCGATGGCCAAGATGACGGCGACGGAGAACGCGCAGCGCGTGATCGACATGGCGTTGCAAATGCATGGCGGTCGCGGTGTTGAAGTCGGCGCGACGATCGAACATCTTTATCGCGATATTCGATCGCTGCGAATTTACGAGGGCGCGACGGAAGTACAGCAATTGATCGTTGGCAAAAGCATCCTCGCAGCACATACGAAAGAGGGGTAGCAATGAACGCCTTGGTGGTTGATAACTACATTAGCGAAAAAAAACCTTTACTTGAGCAACAGCCGAAATTCGTATATTTATCGAAAGAGTATGTATTTCCGGCGAATGCCAATATTGTCAGGGCTTTGCTGGATGATGCTTGTGAGCAGAAAAATTATCGCGATTTCATCTTGCTGCGCAGCGATCGCGCGACGTTTACCTTTGAAGAAGTACGCGAACGGGTAAATCGCATCGCGAATTTATTGATCAAAGACGGTGGGCTGATTCCTGGTCATCGCGTCCTCCTGCGCGGCGGCAATTCGATTGGCATGGCGCTATCCTGGCTCGCTATCGTGAAGGCCGGTGGCATCGCAGTCGCGACGATGCCCTTGCTGCGCGCAAAAGAGCTGAGCGAGATCATCGAGAAAGCAAAACCCTCAATCGCGATTTGCGATGCATCGCTGCGCGACGAGCTCGATCAAGCGATCTTCACGAGCAACGAGAAAATCGAAGTGATCGTATTCAATTTGCCGGACTCGCCCGAAGATCTCGGTTCGCGCGCCGCGCAGAAATCGGACATGTTCACTGCGCATGACAGCAACGCTGATGACGTAGCGATGATGGCATTTACCTCAGGCACGACGGGCAAACCGAAAGCCGCGCTGCACACCCATCGCGATTTGCTTTGCGCCTGCAACGCGTGGCCGAAGCATATGTTGAAAGCAACGCATGAGGACATCGTAATCGGCTCGCCTCCGCTTGCGTTTACGTTCGGCCTCGGCGGATTGTTGCTCTTTCCGATGAGCGTGGGCGCATCGGTTTACTTCCCATCGAAACCGTACACGCCCGAGACGATGGTGCACACAATTCGCGATGTGGGTGCCACGATCACCTACACCGCGCCGACGTTTTACCGACAAATGGCCGCGTTCGCGAAAGACGTTTCGTTGCCGACGCTCAAAAAGTCCGTAAGCGCAGGCGAAGGGCTCCCCGATGCAACACGCACGTTGTGGCGCGAAGCAACCGGCATCGAGATGATCGACGGCATCGGTGCAACGGAGATGTTTCACATCTTCATCTCATCGCCGCCGGAGGAAGTGCGTCACGGCGCGATTGGCAAAGTCGTTCCTGGCTACATCGCGAAAGTCGTTGACGACGACGGCAACGAGGTGCCACGCGGCACGGTCGGCAGGCTCGCCGTGATTGGCCCAACCGGTTGCAAATACTTAGATGATCCGCGCCAAGCGAATTACGTAAAGAACGGTTGGAACTTTCCGGGCGACGCGTTCATGCAAGATGAAGAGGGCTATTTTTTCTATCAAGCACGCGCCGACGACATGATCATCACCTCGGGCTACAACGTAGGTGGCCCCGAAGTCGAGGATGCTTTGCTCAAGCATCCCTGCGTTGCCGAGTGCGCCGTGATCGGCAAACCCGACGAAGAGCGCGGAATGATTGTGAAAGCCTTCGTCGTGCTCAAGCCCAATTACGCAAACGAAACGAATCTCGTGAAGACCTTGCAAGACCATGTGAAAGCGATGCTCGCGCCATACAAATATCCGCGCGAGATCGAATTTAGGTCAAGCTTACCGCGCACCGAAACCGGCAAATTGCAGCGCTTCAAATTGCGCGCGGAAGGTTGAACATGCACAAGCTTTTGCAACCCGAAGACTGGACCGCCCCGCGGGGCTACGCCAATGGCGTCGCCGCGCGAGGCACGCAAGTCTTCGTCGGCGGACAAGTCGGCTGGAACGCAACGCAAGAATTCGAAAGCGACGATTTCATTGTGCAAACGAAGCAAGCGCTAGAAAACGTCAAGGCCGTGCTCGCCTGCGCAGACGCGACGCCAGAGCACATGGTGCGCATGACCTGGTACGTCATCGATCGCGACGAGTACAACGCGCGACTTAAAGAGCTCGGTGCGGTGTATCGCGAAGTAATGGGACGCAACTTTCCCGCGATGAGTTGTGTGGCGGTTGCCGCGTTGATGGAGAAGCGTGCCAAGGTTGAGATCGAAGTGACGGCTGTCGTTGCTTGATTGAGCAAGATATCGCGTGCCACTCACCACCTGCCGTGAACTCCCTCCACGAAGTAATGGGTTGCAGAAGACTGCGCGACCGACACTTGCACGCGATCCGCTGCTCGCTCTAACTGCTATTCGAAGCGGCTGAATGAGTTTGACCGACCAAAATCGGTGGCGTGCGACCGTACGCGTGGTTCAGTGACGGCGAACACGGTGGTGAAGCGCACGTTGGCAATCGCAACCATCGACGCGCGGCGTTTCACTTGCCAACCTGCGCTGCATCTGGGGGTTTCCGCAGCGCGACCTGGGTTCTAAAAAAATCCGGCGCGAGCGTAGATGGTGTGTACTAGTGCGCGTTCGCCCACTCAAGCAACGCTTTGGTCGAGCTGTCGAAACGCGAATTGTCGTTTCTGCACGCGAGTTCTTTTGCGAGCAATTTGCCGTACTCAACGCCGTACTGATCAAACGGGTTGATGTCGTTGAGCAAGGCTTCGATGAACACGCTGGCTTCGTAGTGCGCAAGCAGCGCACCGAGCGTGCGAGGCGAAACATCCGGCAAACCGATGAATGTGTTCGGGCGGTTGCCAGTCGTGCGTTTGTAGTCACCGAGCGCGTCGTTTGCATCCGGTTCTAGACCAAACGCAAGCGCGCGCGACTGAGCGACGGCGTTTTCGAAAAGAGCTTTTGAGCCGACGTCGCTGCTTGGTTTCACTGCGATGATTTCGACCGCCGCGCCTACGGGATGTTGATGCAGCCACTGGAAATACGCATGCTGTGCAGCGGTGCCAACCGTACCCCAAATCGCGCTGCAGGGATCGGTCGCAATAGGCGCGCCGCTCGTGGAAACGCGCTTGCCGTTGCTTTCCATCACGAGCTGCTGAAGATATTCGGCTAATTTACGAAATGCCCAAGAATATGGGACGATCACGTTATTGGTGATATTGATCGAATTTCTGTTGAAATGGCGTGAAAGCGCAGAAATATAGGGCGAAGTGTCGAATTGTTGATCATTCAAAACCAGTTGATCAACGCCGTGCGCCCCGGCGAGCATCGCATCAACCGGCGCATTGCCGTATGCCACACGTAGCGGCAAATTCACAGCAGACCATACCGAGTAACGACCGCCAACCGATTCGTCGAAAGCGACGATGTTCCCATCCGCGATGCCGTAAGCACGAGCGCGCGCAGGCGAAGAGGTCGCGGCGTACATGTGTGTTGTCGCATGAGAGCGCAACCAGTGCTTTGCGCGATCGCCGGTCGTGAGCGTTTCCAAGGTGCTGAATGATTTCGATGCGAGCACGAACGCAGTCTTTGCCGGGTTGAGTCCGTCAACCGCTTGTAGCCATTCGACGGGATCGAGCCCGGTGCAGAAACGAAGTTGTACGCGCTGTTTGAGCCCAGAGGCTTGAAACACGTCATCGGCGAGCCGCAATCCCAAGTCGGAGCCACCGATGCCAACGCTCACAACGGTTTCGATACCGCTTCGCGCGATGTGCTCGGCCGTTGCTCGCAGTGCGTCATGGCGCGAGGTGTGCGCAAGGTCGCGTTCGCGCATGTGTGTCGCGGCGCGGCCTTCGGTGGGGTTCACGATTTCGCCTGCTGCCAGGCGTTTGAACGCGTCGTGCGCATTCTTCTGTGTGAGCGTCGTGCGGAAACTTTGCAATTCGTCGATTGAAATCGCTTGTTTGCTGAAATCGAAAATTACACCAGCCGCATGTCGCGTCATTGCCTCATTGCGATACGCACTAAATGCAAAAAAGCTTGATATTGAAATAGACATAAATACGCTCGTTGCCCATATAAATTATGGCTAATGAGGAAGGGGTTAGTTTTTTCAATGAGTTTCTTGTTGTTTTACTACAAAAATGCACAAACGCTGCTACGATTACGGCGAATTCACTGCTTTCAACTATGAACGAAACGTTTGATTTAGTCATCTTCGGCGGCACAGGCGATCTCGCGCTGCGCAAACTCTATCCCGCACTGTTCCTCGCGGAAACCGACGGCAATTTACGTGCGAGTGGTCGCATCATCGCGGCGGCGCGGCAACAACTCGACGATGCCGCATTTCGGCAAAAAGTCGGCGAAGCGCTGCAACGCTTCGTCCCCGAAAAATGCGAAGCGAAGCTCGTCGAAAAATTTCTCGCGCGGCTCACCTATTTTCCGCTCGATGTGAACAACCATGCGCAATATGCACAGATGAAACGCTCGCTCGATGAGCGACCGAGTCAAACGGTGTTTTATCTTTCGGTCGGGCCGTCGCTCTTTCCTGCAATCATCGATGGGTTGAAAGCGGCGGGGCTCAATACGCCCGAGACGCGTATCGTCCTCGAAAAACCACTCGGCCGCGATCTGCAAAGCTCGCGCGAAATCAACGAAGTCGTGCTCAAAGCCTTCGACGAAAAGCAGGTTTATCGCATCGATCATTACCTCGGTAAAGAGACGGTGCAAAACCTCTTAGCACTGCGCTTCGGCAACACTTTGTTGGAACCCTTGTGGAATCGCACCTGGGTGCGCGATGTGCAAATTACGATCGCGGAAACGGTCGGCGTTGAAACGCGAGGCGAGTTCTATGACAACACCGGCGCGTTCCGCGACATGGTGCAAAACCACATGCTCAACTTGCTTTGCATCACCGCGATGGAGCCACCGTCTAGTCTCGATCCCGATGCAGTGCGCGACGAGAAGCTGCAAGTCGTACGCAGCTTGAAGCCGTGGACGCAGGAATCGTTGCGAGAACACGTTGTGCGCGGTCAGTATCGTGGTGGCACGCTCGCCGGACAAACTGTTCCTGCGTACGCGAGCGAGGAGGGCGTGCCGAAAACCTCGATCACCGAAACCTATGTCGCACTGCGCGCAGAAATCGCCAACTGGCGCTGGGCGGGCGTTCCGTTCTTCCTTCGCACCGGCAAACGCATGGCGGAGCGTCGCGCCGAGGTCGTGATCAATTTCAAAGCACCGCCGCATTCGATTTTCCCCGGCGCGCTCTCGCCAAATCGCCTGGTGATTACCTTGCAACCGGAAGAAAACGTGCGGCTCTACACGATGGCGAAAGCGCCGGGCGACGGCATGCGTGTGCGCGAAGTGCATCTCGATCTCGATTTCAAAGACTTCTTTCACGAGCGTCGGCAGGATGCGTACGAGCGTTTGTTGCTCGATGTGCTGCGCGGCAATCCGACGCTCTTCATGCGTAACGATGAAGCAGATGCCGCGTGGCGTTGGGTGCAACCGGTGCTCGATCATTGGAAAAACGATCCCGTCGCGCCGATTGGCTATACGGCTGGGACGTGGGGGCCGCCTGCCGCGAGTCGGTTGACTGCGAAAGAGGGAACGGCGTGGCATGAGGAGATGGGCGTTTAGGTAAGCGTCGATTCAATGGCTGCGCGGGCGCGATTTTGCGTAAATGCTGCTTCGTTGTCGCCGAGCTCGTGTACAAAAGTACACGTCGCTCGACGCCGCCTCGCACTGCATCCCGCTCGCCGATTGACTCGGCGCTTACCTGGCGGAATAGGTTTTGGAGGAACACAATGAAAAGCACCGCAAAAATAAAAGTCGTAGAACCAAAAGAAGAATCGCACGAAGGCGATGCGCTGTTGTCGCGCATCACTGCCGTGCGACTGAATCTGCGACCGAGCGAGCAACGTGTGGCGAGCTACGTGCTTGGGCAACCCAATCGCGTCGCACATATGGCGATTGCGGAGTTAGCTGAGGCGGTGGGCGTGACCGATCCGACGATTGCGCGCTTCTGTCAGGGACTCGGCTTCACCGGCTTCAAAGCGTTCAAGGTTGCGCTCGCGAAAAGTCTCGCGACCGGCGTGCCTTATGTGCACACCGATGTGTCGCCGCAGGATAGCGCTGCCGAGGTGATTGCGAAAGTGTTTGACCGCTCGATTGCGACACTCATTTCAATGCGCAATCAAGTCGATCCCAAAATTTTCGAACGTGCTGCCGAAGCGCTCTCACGCGCGAAGAAAATCGAGTTCTACGGCGTCGGCAATTCCGGCGTTGTTGCGATGGATGCGCAGCACAAATTTTTCTTAATGGGCGTGCACACGATTGCCTATAACGACCCACATTGGCAAGTGCAATCGGCAGCGCTCTTGACCCACGAAGATGTGGTCGTCGCGATCTCGCGCACCGGGCGCACACGCGACATGATTCAAACCTGCGAACTCGCGCAGCGCGCAGGGGCAACCGTGATCGCGGTGACAGCGCGCGCGTCGCAACTGGCAAAACTCGCGGACATCGCACTTGCAGTCGATGTCGAAGAAGATCCTGACGTGTATTCACCAATGGTCGGTCGTCTCGCGCAACTTACCTTGATCGACGCATTGTCGGTCTCCGTTGCGCTCAAACGCGGTCCGGCGTTACAAGAAACGCTGCGCAAAGCGAAGGAAACGCTGGTCGCGAAGCGTGAGAAAGAGGGCGACATGTTGACCCCGCTCACGCTGGCTGCTCGCTCTCGTTGGGTCTAATTCCACCGCGCGCAGACACATCGCGCATTTCGCGAATACACTAAGCGCTCTCTGAACGATCTGCGACCGCGCGCGGTTCGCCCAACGACGCTTGTCAAACGCTCCAACACCTCCGCAAAACAACGACGACGACACATTCGCGGTGCTCGACGACGGCAAAGATTTGCTGCGCGAGAAGCGCGCTGCGCAAAAACTCAAACTGCGTCGTCGCGGCATGTTCGCGCTGCCGAGCTTATTCACGCTCGGATGTTTGTTCTGCGGTTTCTTCGGCATTGTGCAAGCGATGAATTTGCGCTTTGATGTTGCAGCTGGACTTATTTTCGCCGCGATGATTATGGACAGCCTCGACGGTCGTGTTGCGCGCATGACGGGCACGCAAACCGCGTTTGGCGCAGAGCTCGATAGCTTGGCTGACATGGTGTCGTTCGGCGCAGCACCAGCGCTCATCGTCTACGAATGGTCGTTGCGAACACTGCCGTCGAATCGCCTTGCAATGGCGGTCGCCTTTGTTTACGCAGCGTGCGCCGCGCTGCGACTCGCCCGATTCAACGTGCAGATTGGCATCGTCGATAAGCGTTTCTTCAACGGTTTGCCATCGCCTGCTGCAGCGGCCATCGTTGCGGGCTTTGTCTGGCTCATGGACGACCACGACATCGAAGGCAAGGCGGTTGCCTGGTGGGCACTCGCGGTGACTTTGATCGCGGGCATTTCGATGGTGACGACCGCGAAGTTCTACAGTTTCAAATCAATGAGCAAGCGCGCCGTTTCCTTTACGGCGCTCGCGGTTGCTGTGCTCGCGATTGGTGTAGCCGTGGCGCAACCGGCGATCGCGCTTTTTGGTTTGTTTGTCTGCTATCTTGCCTCGGGCTACATTGTGTGGATCATGCATTGGATGAGCGGCACAAAGACCGAAACATCCGATTCACAAGAGACGCAGGGTGGTACTTAACTAGGTCGGCTCGTGGAAGCAACACGCATTTGCGCAACGCAGCAATCCGCGCTATAGTTCATTTATGACTTCCCGCAACGCACCTTTGAGCATGTTCGCCGCGACCTTGTCGCCGATTTCGCTCGCGCTGCGTTCGCTATTCGCGCTGAGCCTGCTGCTGCGCTAGCAGTACATCGCAAGCCCCACTCCCCAATCCGTTCGCGCACGTCAGAGTCACAGCAAAACCCGCGCAGGGTACGTGATGCGTGAATGAGAAGCTCTTAAAAACGCCTGACGTCTCTTAGAAATTCATTTCAAGGCTGACGACCATGCCCATGCTCAAAAATCCATCCGCTAAATACGCCGCGTATAAACCGTTCGCGTTCACCGATCGAACCTGGCCCAATAAAACCATCACCAAACCACCGATTTGGCTTGCCACCGATTTGCGCGATGGCAACCAATCACTGATCGAACCGATGGATGTTGAGCGCAAGAAAAAGATGTTCGCACTGAACGTGCGCGTTGGCATCAAAGAAATCGAAGTCGGTTTTCCATCCGCTTCGCAAACCGATTTTGATTTCGTTCGCTTCTTGATCGAGAAAAATCAAATCCCGGATGATGTGTGGATTCAAGTGCTCTCGCCCGCGCGCGAGGCGTTTGTTGAAAGAACCTTCGAATCACTCAAAGGCGCAAAGCGCGCAATTTTTCACCTCTATCACGCGACTGCGCCGATCATGCGCGACGTGGTCTTCGGTTTATCGCGGCAAGAAGTGATCGATCAGATGACGATTCCGCATGTGCGGCAAGTCAAAGCGCTCATGAAAAAGTATCCGGAAACCGAGTGGCGATTCGAGTTCTCGCCGGAGATGTTTTCGAATACCGAGATGGATTTTGTTAAGCGCGTGGTCGATACCGTGGTCGAAGAGTACGGCGCAACGCCCGAGCGTAAAGTCATCATCAATTTGCCGACGACAGTTGAGAACACCACGCCGAATTGCTACGCTGATCAAATCGAGTGGATTGGTCGCAACGTCGCGAGGCGCGATTGCATCTTGATTTCCTTGCATCCGCATAACGATCGTGGCACGGGAACGGCCGCCGCCGAACTCGCCTTGATGGCGGGCGCAGATCGCGTGGAAGGCTGCATCTTTGGCAATGGCGAGCGCACCGGTAACGTTGATCTCGTGAATCTTGCGCTTAATATGTATTCGCAAGGCGTGCATCCGAATTTGGATTTCAGCGATATCGATGAGATCAAGAAAACGGTTGAGTATTGCAATCAACTCCCCGTGCATCCGCGACATCCGTACGCGGGCGATCTCGTGTACACAAGCTTTTCGGGTTCGCATCAGGACGCGATCAAGAAAGCGTTTGCTGCGCGCGAAACGAACAACACGCAGATTTGGAACATGCCGTATCTGCCGATCGATCCGATGGACGTTGGCCGCAGTTATGAGGCGATCATTCGCGTGAATTCGCAATCGGGTAAGGGTGGTATCAGCTATCTTCTGCAAAGCGAATACGGCGTCGATCTGCCACGCAGAATGCAAATCGAGTTCTCGCAAGTCGTACAGCAGGTGATGGACACGACGGGCAAGGAAATGTCGGCGGACGACATTTGGAACGTGTTCGATAGCGAGTATCTCTCGCGCGGCATTCCGTACAAATACATTGCCCACAAACTCGCGGAAGACTCATCGAAACCGGAAGCGGTCGAGGTGTACACCGATGTGAGCATCTACGGCGCGAAGCACAGCGCGAAAGGTATCGGCAACGGCCCGATTGATGCGTTCGTCGCTGCGATTGCGGCAGAACTGCACGCACCGGTGAAAGTAATGGACTATCACGAGCATTCGATCGGTCAAGGTGCGAATGCGACCGCGATCACGTACATCGAAATGCGCGTCGGCGATGGTCCGACGTTGCATGGCGTCGGAATGGATTCGAACATCGTCACCGCCTCGTTCAAAGCGATTCTCTCGGGCCTTAACCGCGACGCAGCGCGCGTGAACGCAAAAGAAGGCGTGGTCGTCGGCAAGTGATCGGTTGAGTTCGGGCTTGAGAGGCGCGAGCGAGCGTTTGGCGCTGTTTGCGAACAGTACAAACGGTTCAGCGCCTGTCGAGTTCGGCATCGTCTTCAATGCGGTGGGGGTCGAAGCTGCAACGTGGGCTCGCGATTTTCATCTCGCGCGAATTTCGTTGCTGACTGCTAGAGCATTACATACAAATCGCTATAAGCCCCATCAAATATGCGTTTGATAGCAATTTTACTCATTATTAACAAATAATTTTAATGCTCTATACCTTGAAATTAATAGGGCATTGATCGCCGTTTTTTCTATCGACTACCCCGCGATTTGTATTTAGCCACTACGAGTCACAAATTGGCGCTATTCTTGCGGCGCAGCGTTGAAACCGGGGGGAAACAAATGAACATGCGATTAGCACGCGGATGCGGAACGCGTTGGAGCTGGCTCACTGTCGTGGCGTCCGTCTTGGCGATTCTGCCTGTGGCCTCAGCTGCCGAGGTCATCGTTCGAGTAACGCAAACCGAAGGCAGCAAACTCCAGCTCAAAGATGGCTACGCATTGAGCGATAGCGATCAAAAGCGCGCGGCGAATCGTCAGGCCTTGAGTCTGGTCGGCGGCGACGTTGACGGCGACGGCTTTCCCGATCTACTGAGCGGCTATTCGACGGATCGTGGCGGCGTCGTCTCGCTACATCGAGGTAACAAAGAAGCGTGGGCACCTTCAACGCCTGAATCACTCGCACTTGTGCGCAGCGGTAGCTTCCCGCAAGGATTCGAGAGCGCTTCGACCGAGTGGCCGGTTCCGATCGCGCCGGATTTCTTGGTCAGCGGCGATTTCAATGGCGACGGTCGGGTCGATGTCGTGGTTGCGCAGCGTGGTCATTCTGTCGCCTATTTTTTGGCGGGACGTAAAGATGGTTTCGCGCCGATCGTTCCTATCGAGTTGGGCAGTGGTGTCGACGCGCTCGCGGCAGGGCAGCTCGATTCGCGAGACGGACGTCCGAAATTATTGGTCGCGGTGTCTGGCGTTGGCGGCCCACGATTGTTAACGTTCGCAAGCGAATCCTGGAATGCGCCTGTATCGCAAGCGCTTGCAGCCCCAGCTGAGGCACTCGCGATTGGCAAACTCAGCCGTGATTCGACCGGCGATGTAGTTGTGTTGAGCGGCGGTCGCGTTTACGTGCGCTATGGCGACACCCCGACCAATCCAGTTCGTGATGCCAAACGGTTTGAATCGCTTCCCACCGCGTTCAAAGTCCGCGCGTTTACGCTCGGCGACTTCATCTGGGAACGCAGTGGCGCGACCAAGATTGCGCTTTTGGCCGACGACGGCAAGTTGCATGTAGCCGCACGCGGTGAACTCGACACGCGTCCATTCACGGTGGAGGAATCTCGATCGATGCGCCTCGCGCAGCATTCGAGTACGACCGCCGAGCAAAAACGGATTGCGAGTAGCGACCTTCAGCCGTGGCGCTTCTACGAATCTGCGGCAGGTCGTTCGAGCCCGCTTGCAATCGGAGCTGCGCCGAAATTGCTGCGCGCGCGACTCGCGAATCAGTACGCCGATGACATTCTCGTTGTTGACTCAATGAGCCAAAGTATCGATGTGTTCACGGACGAGGGTAGCGGACACAAGCGTGCGAGTGTGAGCGTGAGCCAAGCGCCAGTGGCGGCGCTGTCGATGCAAACGAGTGCGTTTGTGTTGCCGAGTTTGATCGTGCTTAATCAGGGTGCTGCAGCACCAACGGTGGTGCCTTCTGTGCCGCTGGCTACCTTCAACGTAACGAAAACTACCGACACCAACGATGGCACCTGCAACGCCGATTGCAGTTTGCGCGAAGCGATCAGCGCAGCTAACGCGTTAGCGGGTGCTCATACGGTGAATGTGCCTGCCGGCACTTACACGCTGACGCTCGCGAACGCTGGCGGCGTGAACGAAGACAACAACGCGACGGGCGATCTGGATATAAACCGCGACATTTCGCTGATCGGCGCGGGCAGCGCCGCCACCATCATCCAGGCTGGCACGAACACGTCAAATGGCATTGACAAAGTGATCGCCGTGAATCCCATTTGCACAACGCCGATCAATGCTTCGATCTCAGGTGTGACGATACGTTTTGGTCGCAATGCCCAAGCCCTTAACTTCACAACCTTCGCTCACACTGGCGGTGGGATCGACGTGTGCGGCACAGGCGCGCAGACTTTCTCTATGACCGGTGTCGTCATCGATCAAAACACTGCGGTCACCGCGTATGGCGGCGGCATGAATATGGACACCGTGCAGCCCAGTAACGGCACCTTTACCGTTACCAATACCACGATCAGCAATAACAGCACGCTTCCAATCCCAACCGGCTTTACCAGCGCGGGCGGCGGTCTGCGTCTCGCGGGCGATTCACATAACGTGACCATCACCAATTCAACGATTTCCGGAAACACAAGCAGCACCTCGGGCGGGGGCATTTTCGTGGGTCACAGCTTTGGAGGTGCCATCACCATCTCCAGCACCACAATTTCGGGCAACGTTGCGGGCAGCCGAGGAGGCGGTGTGGCTAACGGCCATTCGCTTGGACCTTCGCTCACGATCAACAACGACTCGGTGATCATCAATAACGTGTCGCAGGGAACTGCCGGATCGACCGAGGCGCGGGGCGGCGGCGTGTCTATATTCTCAGATGCGAGTTCTGTGACCACGATAAATGAGGTGACTCTTTCTGGCAATCGGGCGGACACCGGGACTACACAGGCGGGCGGTGCCATCGCAGCGCTTTCTGGCACGATCAACGCTACGTTCAACCGCATTGCGGGCAACCTCGCTGGAGCTGGAGGCGGCAGTGGCATCCACAACGCTGGCGCGACCGTCACCGCGTCCAACAACTGGTGGGGCTGCAACGCGGGCTCGGGTAGCGCGCCTTGCGATCGATCGTTGTCGACGAGTGGATCGATCAACGTCGCGCCCTATTTGACGATGCGGTATAGCGCCTCCCCAACGACGCTCGTGGTCGGTCAAACGAGCACCCTCACCGCCGATTTTCTGCAAAACTCGACACCTGCAGCCGTCGCGCTCGTCAATCTCGACGCGATGATCGGAACGCCGATTGCGTTCAATCTTCCGGTGCGCGGCACGATTTCCGCAGCGCAGTCGGCGATACAAAGCAACGGCACGGCGACTGCAACCTTCACAGCGACCAGCGTGGGTGCGGGAAGTGCAACCGCCGTCGTCGATTCGCAATCGATCGCCGCCGCCTTCACCATCAGTCAGGCGAGCACTACGACAACGATTACGAGCGACCTACCCGATCCTTCGGATTTGAATGCGGCGGTCACCGTGAACTACACGGTCGCTCCGAATGCGCCGAGTTCCGGGACGCCGACCGGGAATGTCGTCGTGACGGTCAGCGGCGGCTCCGAGACATGCACCGGAACGGTCGCTGCCGGTAGCTGCGCCATCACGCTGACCACGCTTGGCGCGCGCACCCTCACTGCAACTTACGCGGGCGACGCGAACTACACGGGCAGCAGCGGAACGGCGAGCCATACGGTGAACCCCTTGGCGACACTGAGTATCAATGACGTGTCGATTGCCGAGGGCAACTCGGGTACTCAAACGCTCACCTTCACGGTCACCCGTACCGGGGCGACCGCCTCGACGGTGACGTTTAACTATGCCACCGCAGATGGCACCGCGACGGTCGCCAGCGGCGATTACGTTGCCGCCTCCGGCACCGGCACGATTGCAGGCGGCGGCACGTCGGGGTCCACTACGATCAGCGTCACGATCAACGGCGACACCGTCTTCGAGGGCAACGAGACTTTCTTCGTGAATCTGTCCTCGCCCGTTAACGCGACCATCGCCGACGGCCAAGGCGTCGGCACGATCACCAACGACGATTCTGCGCCAACGCTGAGCATCAACGATGTGTCGATCGCCGAGGGTAACGCGGGTACTCAAACGCTCACCTTCACGGTCACTCGTACCGGCGCGACTGCTTCGACGGTGACGTTTAACTACGCCACCGCGGACGGCACCGCGACGGCGGCGAGCGGCGATTACGTCGCCGCGTCCGGCTTTGGCACGATTCCCGGTGGCGGCACAACGGCCACGACCACGATCAGCGTCACGATCAATGGCGACACAGTCTTTGAGGGCAACGAGACTTTCTTCGTGAACCTTTCCTCGCCCGTTAACGCGACCATTGCCGACGGGCAAGGTGTCGGCACAATCACTAACGACGATCCTGCGCCGACGTTAAGCATCAACGATGTGTCGATTGCCGAGGGCAACTCTGGTACTCAAACGCTCACCTTCACCGTCACCCGCACTGGCAACACCGCATTGAGCACGACGTTCAATTACGCCACTGCGGACGACACTGCGACCGCTTCGAGCGGAGACTACGTCGCCACCTCCGGCACTGGCACCATTCCGAGCGGCGGTCTCACGGCAACGACCACGATTAGCGTCACGATCAATGGCGACATCGTTTTCGAGGGCGACGAGACGTTCTTTGTGAATCTTTCCTCGCCCGTCAACGCGACCATCGCCGACTCCCAAGGCGTCGGCACGATTACCAATGACGATCCCGAGCCGCCACAGGAAGCCGTATCGATCAAGTTCGCAGGCACAGGCACCGGCTCGACGACTAGCGCTACAGCGGGATTGAGCTGCGCCGCGAACTGTGCGACAACGGTCTCCAATGGAACTTTGGTGACGGTAACGCCAGTGACAAGCGGCGGCTCGGTATTCACCGGCTGGTTGGGGGCTTGCACCGGCGTCGGCAACTGCACCGTCACCGTGACCGGCACGACGGAGCTCCTCGCAACGTTCGCACCAGCAGGAACGGTCGCCACGCTTGATATCGACGCAAGCAATCCGGTGACGAAGTACGATGCTGCGACCGATGGCGTGATGGCGTTGCGAGCGATGTTCGGGATCACGGGCACTGCGATATCAACCGGCACGGGTTCACGCAGCGCTGCGGACATCGCAACGTACTTAATCAACGTTAACCCGAAGCTCGACGCGAATGGCGATGGGAAGGTGCAGCCGCTCATCGATGGTCTGCTTGTTGTGCGCTACCTACTCGGTCTGACTGGTCCCACACTTATCGCGGGCATACCTCTCACGCCGCTTCGCCCGACTGCCGGCGACGTTGAGCTTTAT
This sequence comes from Betaproteobacteria bacterium, assembly GCA_013298045.1. Lineage (GTDB taxonomy): Bacteria > Pseudomonadota > Gammaproteobacteria > Burkholderiales > Casimicrobiaceae > Casimicrobium. The sequence continues at coordinate 5,974 of JAAFJI010000010.1, read as the reverse complement.
CTAGCCGGTCTCACGCCGTGACGAGTCGAACATTTTGGCCCGCACCGCGCGCGCAAAACAGCTATTCGTTTGAATGCCCAATGAAATCGATCTTTGGGAGCGATTATCTTTAGTATAGAAATATCTAATTTTGAATATTAAAATGATTTCTTTTGGGGCGTTGCACGATTAAGTTATCAAATCATTTTTCAGAGAGGCTGACGTCACCAAACTTTGCGGACGCAGTCTCGCCGGTATTGTCAGTATCCACCATGATCGCGATGCCGGAGATCCGAGTAGGCTCGTCGCCGAACGCGCGTTTGTAGTCGGCGTACACATCACGCTCGAATTTTTTCCATTTTCCAACCGAAGCTGGATCGGCATCCACGACGATCTTCTTTACCCGCGAAGAGAAGGGGCTCACGATGACCTCGCCGGTCTTCGCTTTGTGCGTGAACACGTACGAGAGCGCCGCACGGGGCGGTGTTTCGCCATAGAGTGTGCGAAAGAAAGCATTTTCGGTGCGCTCTTTAAAGGTCGATCGCGCTGGATCGTTAGCGAAGGTGACGTAGACGCGCGCCGAATAGTCGTCGCCATCTTTAACGCGTGGGTCGCTCGATTCGATCAAATTGCCGACCTTCCATTTAAAACGCAGCATGGGCGTTTGTTTCGCATCGAGATCGAGTCGCACGCCGAGCGCTGCCGCTGCGGAGGTCGCTTTCGCCTCGATCACGTGCTCGCTCGTTTCCGGATCGTTTACGACTGTGTAGACCGTCGTCTTTTTCACGCCGCGCAATGGCTGAAACGTCCACCCGGTGAGTTCCCCACCGATCTTGAGCGAAGAGAACAACGGGATCGATGCGCTCGTTGTTTTGGGCGCTTGAGTTGCGAGTGGCGTAGCGGCGGTCGCGGCACCGGGCGCGCTCGTTGGCGGCGTTGGCCCGCCTTCTGCGCCGATAGTAATCGGTGCGCACATCAACGAAGCGAGCAAATAAAAGATGCGACGAGAGAGGCGGCAATTCATACGCGAATCATCTCATGAGCCAAAGCGCGTGTGAAATCGAATCGGTAAACACAAGAGAGCCGTCGCGAACCGGCGACGGAGTCGAGCTTCGGTGCCAGAGTGACTACTTTTTATCGTTCAGGTTCCAGTCGTAGTCGAGGTGAGAGATCGCGACTTTCCCCGCTTTGATTTCCGCGCGCGCCGCGGGATCGTCCGCGAGTTGGTCGGCATATTTGCCAAGTGCCACTTCGAGCGACGAAAAGCCTTTGTAGCCTTTCGTGAAGTCTTTTTTGTACCAATCGAAAATCTTGCTGACTTCGAGTTTCTTACTCTCAGCGTTGTAGCGATTGCGCGATTTGTCCGACAAGAATCGCTTCATGCCATCTTCGAGTTGCGCGTCGAGCTTGTCGCCGGTAAACACTTCGTTGCGAAGCATTGGGCAACCGATCGAGGCGCACACGACGGCCACATGAATGCGCGGATCGTTGAACACACCCTCGGCGCGAATCATGTCGTGCTCGATGTTGTCGAGTGTCACCTCTTTGCCAAACAGATTGATGAACTTGATCGACCACGGTTTGGAAAATGTGCCACCGAGATCGCGAATCGATTTCAAGTTTGGGTATTTCGTGAGAATCAGCTCGATGGTGTATGCGTTGTACGCATTGATCAAAAACGCGAGTTGCTGATTCTTGTTCCACGATTTATAAGTCGATTCGGGCACTGCGGAAATCGAATCGAGATAGGTTTTGAGCGCCGATCGGTCTTGCGCGAAACCTTTGTACGAGACTTGCGAGGCGTTCCCGTTCGCGACGTAGGTTACGTGCTTTTTGAGCAGATCGTCGAAGGCTTTATGTGATTGATCAAATTGGGCGGAGGCGGTTCCTGCGAGGAGGAAGGCTAGCGCGGTGAGGAGGTTGAGTAGGTGTTTCATTTGTGTTTCCTTTAACTAGAGCTAACTCTTCGTTTCTATGTCTCGTTGACGAGGTGCATCGGTAGGAGCGCGCTTGCGCGCGAATGAACCATTACGAGACGCCGTTTCGCGCGCGAGCGCGCTCCTAGCGTGTTGCGTTACGATCGTTCCCACGCATGAAACTTTTTCACCCATTCCAACACCTTGGTTGGTTGATGATTGCGTTTCCACACGCCTGCCGCGTACTTGTTCGCCTCACCGAGTGTTGGATACGTGTGAATCGTTCCGAGAATCTTGTTAAGACCAATACCGTATTTCATTGCGGTCACGTACTCGACCAAAATGTCGCCGGCATGGTCACCGACGATCGTTGCGCCGAGAATCGTGTCTTTGCCAGGCGCCGTAATGACTTTCACAAACCCATGCGCTTCGCTATCTGCAATCGCCCGATCAAGATCATCGAGGCCGTAAACCGTGACCTCATGCGGAATGTTCTTCTCTTTCGCTTCCGACTCGGACAAACCAACGCGAGCAACTTCCGGGTCGGTGAACGTCGCCCACGGAATCACGCGGTAGTCCGCTTTGAATTTCTTGAAGCGGCCGAAGAGGGCGTTCACCGCAGCAAACCACGCTTGATGTGCGGCAGTGTGTGTGAATTGAAATGGCCCCGCGACGTCGCCACAAGCGAAGATGTTCGGGAAAATCGTTTGTAGGTAGTCGTTCGTCTCGATCGTTTTGTTCGGACGCGTTGGAATGCCCAGTTCTTCAAGGCCGAAACCGGTGACGTTTGCCGTGCGACCGACCGCAACCAGAATCTCATCGAAAGCAATGCGAACGTCTTTCCCTTCGTGTTCGCAAATCAAAATCTTCTCGCCGTTTTCAACAACAACCTGCTTCGCCTTGTGCTTTGTGAGCACCGCAACGCCTTCTTCCTTGAAGCGTTTGGTCACGATCTCTGAGACTTCCGGGTCTTCGCGAATCAAAATGCGCGGCATCATTTCGACTTGTGACACCTGCGCGCCGAAGCGTGCGAAACACTGCGTCAGCTCTGAGCCAATCGGTCCGCCACCGAGCACGACGAGGCGCTTCGGCAATTCGCGGAGATTCCACACGGTATCGCTCGTTAGATACCCCGCTTCCTTCAATCCCGGAATCGGCGGCACGAACGGCCGCGCGCCGGAGGCGATCACGATGTTCTTCGTCGTGAGCGTTTTCCTCGAACCGTCTTCAAGCGTTACGTCCACCGTCCAGGGCGACGTAATCATCGCCGTACCTGTCACGCAATCAACGCCGAGGCCGCTGTAGCGCTCGATCGAATCGTGCGGCTCAATTTCGCCGATCACGCGATGCACTCGATCCATCACTGCGCCGAAGTTCCACGTAGCGCTCGCGCTTTCAAACCCAAATTCCTTCGCACGCGACATGTGCGACAAAAGTTTCGCGGATTTGATAAGGGCTTTTGAAGGAACGCAGCCTGTATTGAGGCAATCACCGCCCATTTTGTGCTTTTCGACTAAAGTCACTTTCGCCTTCACTGCCGAAGCAATATAGGCAGTGACGAGACCGGCTGATCCTGCACCGATGACCACCACGTTGTTGTCAAAAGACTTCGGTTTCAGGTGTTTCCATTTTGCATACACCTTGCGCCCCTGAAGCCAGTCGAGCGCTTTTTTCGCGATGATCGGGAAGATGCCCAAAAGTGCAAACGATCCCAGAATCGCCGGCGACAAAATGCCTTTAAGCGACGTGATCTGAGCGAGCTGCGTGCCCGCGTTCACGAACACCGCCGTCCCGGCGAGCATGCCAATCTGACTGACCCAGTAAAACGGCCACGTCTTAATCGGGGTGAGCCCCATCACGAGATTCACCACGAAGAACGGAAATAGGGGAACGAGACGCAGCGCAAACAAATAGAACGGCCCGTCTTTCGTAACCCCTTCATTGATCGGCTTCAATCGTTCGCCAAATTTCGATTGCACCCAATCGCGCAGCAGAAAACGAGATGAGAGAAACGCGAGCGTCGCGCCAATCGTAGAGGCAAACGACACGATCACCAAACCGTGCCAAAAGCCAAAAATCGCCCCAGCCACAAGCGTCAGAATCGCCGCGCCTGGCAACGAAAGCGCCGCCACCGCCACGTACGTGGCAAAGAATGCGAGCGAACTCTGTAGCGGATTGGCCGCGACGTAGGCCGAGAGTGTTGCTTGCTGCGCCTTAAAGTAATCGAGCGTCAAATAACGCCCAAGATCGAACACGAAGAACGCAACGACTGCCGCAGCGATCAGCGCGAGAATCGCAAGTTTTGATTTCATGTTTCGCCCCGTTTGTAATGAACAGCACCGATGAATTCGATGCTAAGCCAAAAGAGGTTACAACATTTTCGACTCCGGTTTGTTCGGGCGTGACCCGGCTTGCTCGGACTGGGCGCAACGCGCACTCGTACCGCGCCAGCCGTTCGCTTGGCTCAGGCTAGGCAACGATTTCCGCAGCGTACGCGCGGGCGTCCGAGAGCGTTCTTAGCACCGGCGAGAGCGCGACGTCGTTTTTGATGTCGTTATACAAACGCGATCGATCGATCGCACGAACCAGCAAATAGAGCGCCCTGCGCGCCTGGTCGCGCTCGTAGACGTGGGGCAAGAGTCGCGTGACGAAAACCCAGCCACCGAGGCTATCTAGCGGGTAGTGAAGACCCGCCCAGATCCGACGTTCGCCGACTTCATTGGCCCATTGAAGAAGTGCATCGATACCGTCCTCGGTTTGATCGGTAAATTTACCTGGGATATCAAGTAAGACGTGGATTGCGCAGACCAACGTCTCCGCGGTGTGACCTGCGATGAAACTTGGCGTATGACCCGTCGCGGTGAGTTCGAGCCGACGCAAGCGCAGAGTCGGGTCAAGAAGAAACTGCGCCAGCGCCGGACGCGGGCGCTGAAAATCCCGCTTTATCGCGTGCAAGTTCATGCTGGCGCGCAAATAGCCCTTCGCAAACACGTTGAGCAGTGTTTGCTTGGCGGGTTCCCCAGCCAGACCGAGCGGCGATTGGGGATGTTCGATTGCGAAAGTGGTTCCGTAACGGGAGTCCACCACTTTTACGTGCGCATTTGGCGATTGGTTATCCGGTTGGTTACTAGAATTCTCCACTACCCAGTCCTGGTTCGCGTCTTCGAGTAAGTACAACTTTCCCGTTTTGGCCTTCCAGTGTGGGCTAGCTTGAAAGCGACGCATCAAACTCAAATCCGCTTGCGTGACTTGCCAGTACCGTTGTTCTGTCCAGTTATCGCTCGGTCGGGGCCAGATTTCGCTCAGTGCCGAGCAGGTCTGGTCGTACCATTCTTTCCATTCGCCAGTAGACACGACCCACCCGGGTGGCTGTTCTACTTCAACAGCCTCCTGGTAGTAATCTGCGGTGTGCCCATAAACCGGAAATTGATCCTTCGATCTCACAATGATCCCCTACTTAAACGGTGCTCCGTGTATCCAGGCTACGAGCGCGCGACGAACACCGCGCGTGACAGGGCTCACACGGTGATAGACATACGATGGGAAGCAGATCGTTGCACCGAAGCGTCGCGCGAAAGGGTGGAAGCTGCCATCAGGAAATCCGAGTTCGCCACCAGCGTATTCGTCTGCGGCGCTTAGCTGCAACGAGATGCTCAGCTTTCGACTTGCGGCCGAGCCCAGCCCCGTGTCCATGTGCCAGCCGATGTGGTCGCCTTCGCGGTAGGTGATGAACTGTACAGGCTCGCCGATGCCATCGATTGCGAAATCGAAGTCGCGGTTAACGTCGCGGGCATAACTCTCAAGACCGGCATAGAGCCATTCGGTTTTCGGCGCGCGCTCAATCAAGTTCACCGAGCATGCGCGCTCGGTTCGCGCATCCAGTGCCATGAGCCCCGGATGCGACTGCCCGACGTAGAGCGCCGCCGCAGCTGTGGCAAGCGCCTCGTTAGGCGATAGATCGTAGCGGACAAAGCTCATGCATCGAATGCAATCAACGTCGTGCTTTTGGCGCCAACAAACCAGGCCGCTCCTGCGTCGCTCTCGCGCCACTTTTTCGCCGAGGTAATCGTGTCAAACGC
>JAAFJI010000001.1 GCA_013298045.1 Betaproteobacteria bacterium | reverse complement strand
CCGCCTGATGGGCGACAAGGTATCGGCGAAGCTTGCAATGAAAAAAGCGGGAGTACCGGTTGTGCCAGGGGTCGATGGTGCACTGCCCGACGATCCGAAGGAAATCACCAAAATCGCACGCCAGATCGGCTACCCAGTCATCATCAAAGCCGCTGGCGGTGGCGGCGGTCGCGGCATGCGCGTCGTGCATGCCGAAGGCGCGCTTATCAACGCGGTCACGCTCACCAAAGGCGAAGCGCTTGCAGCGTTTGGCAACGGCACGGTCTACATGGAGAAATTCCTTGAAAACCCCCGCCACATTGAAATTCAAGTGCTCGCCGATCAACACAAAAACGCGGTGTACCTGGGTGAGCGCGATTGCTCGATGCAACGGCGACACCAAAAAATCATTGAAGAAGGCCCCGCACCCGGTATCGCGGAAAAACTGATTGCGAAAATTGGCGAGCGTTGCGCCGAAGCCTGCCGCAAGATCGGCTATCGCGGCGCAGGTACGTTCGAATTCCTCTATGAAAAAGGCGAGTTCTATTTCATTGAAATGAATACCCGTGTGCAGGTCGAGCATCCGGTCACCGAGCTCATCACCGGCGTCGATATTGTGCAGGAACAAATCAAGATTGCCGCCGGCTACAAGATGGAGCTGCGGCAAAAAGACATTGTCAAAAAAGGTCATGCGATCGAGTGCCGTATCAACGCCGAGGACCCTACGAGTTTCGTGCCATCGCCCGGACGTATCACCAGCTGGCACCCGCCCGGCGGGCCCGGCATTCGCGTCGATTCCCACGTCTATAGCGGCTATTTTGTGCCGCCGAACTACGACTCGATGGTCGGCAAATTGCTTGCCTACGGCACCACTCGCGAACAGGCGATCGCTCGGATGCGCATCGCCCTCTCCGAGATGATTGTCGAGGGCATAAAAACAAATATCGCGCTGCACCGTGAGCTCATGGATGACGCTGCCTTCATGAAGGGCGGATTCTCGATTCACTACCTCGAGCAGCGCATGGCCAAACTCGCCGAGCGCAAGAAGTGATGCCGCTTCGCGGCAAGAACGAATGACGAATCACGCAAAGCTTTGCCGAGTGTGCGGCGACAACAGTCGGCTTTGGCACGCGCTCAATCAAAATTCAGCGAAGCACTCATTGCGCCGAATTTCGTCATTCGTCTAGCGCGTAGCACGTTCGTCTTGCGAAGCAAATGACATCCTGGATTGAAATCTCCGGCGCGGTGAAGGGTGATGTCGCCGACGCGGTTGCCGATGCGCTCATGGATGCCGGTGCCTTGGCGGTTGACGTGGCCGATTTGCACGCAGAGGCCGATGGCGAGCAGCCAATCTTCGGCGAACCCGGAATGTCACTCGATGCGCGCTGGGCGGACAGCCGTATCGCCGCACTCTTCGAAAGCGAAGTTTCAACAGAATCGATCGAAGCCCTATGGAATGGTCTAAGAAGCGAATTTTCCGAATCTCTCGGTTCGCATGAATTTCGTATTGTCCCAGAGACTGATTGGGTGAGAGCGACTCAAGCTCAATTTGAACCGATCGAAATTACGCCACAGCTCTGGATCGTGCCGACGTGGTGCGATCCACCGCAAAAAAGTGCGATTAACCTGCGCATCGACCCCGGACTCGCGTTCGGAACAGGCACACATCCGACCACGCGGCTTTGTCTTGAATGGCTGAGCGGTCTACCGCTGGTTGGAAAAACCGTGCTCGACTATGGCTGTGGCTCCGGCATTCTTGCGATGGCCGCTGCGGCGTTAGGTGCGGCGAAAACCTCAGGCGTGGACATCGACGAAAACGCGATTGAGGCGGCGCGAAGAAACAGCGAAGCCAACGGTTTGTCTGTGAACTACACAACCTCCAGCGACGCGCTGGACGCCCGCTTCGACATCGTCGTTGCGAATATTCTGGCGGGACCGCTTACGGTGCTAGCGCCAGCCATTTGCGCACATCTGAACCCGGGTGCCGCGCTCGCGCTGGCAGGCATCCTGCCGCCGCAGGTGGAGAGAATTCGTGACGCTTATGCGCCCTGGATTGCGCTCGACGTCGAGGCCGAGCGCGACGGGTGGGTACGGATGGGTGGTCTGCGTCGAGATTAGAGCGTGTTACGAGTGCCGAGCGCCGCCATGCGATCTGCAATTGCGCTAATGTTCGAACTTCGCTTTTGCGCTTCAACACCCGCAGCCGATAAACCGTGAGCTCCGCCGTCACCCAATGCCCCCATTGCCTCGCGAAATTTCGCGTCCGCGCGGAGCACGCGCGCGCGCATGGCGGGATGGTGCGCTGCGGAGCCTGTCGAGGCATATTTGACGCGCGGCTCAACCTGATCGAAGGCAGCTTGGGCGACGACGAAGACGACGCCGACACGTTTGGTTCGCCGCAGACAATTATGGCGGGCATGCCGGCAACGCCGCAGCCGAGCGAAGAGGAAATCCGCGAAGCCGCGCGCGCCGCGATTAGCCCCAAGCGCGCAAGCGTTGACAAACCAGCGGCGCCAAAATCGACCGCTCGCGATGGCGGTTCAAGCGCAGCGCCAATCGCCGCCGAGGGAAACGCGGACTACGACTGGCGCAGACCCAGCCGACCGTTGAGCGCATGGCAGAAGCTTGCCTTTGGCGTCGCAAGCCTTTTGCTCGCCACACTGCTCCTCGCCCAATCCGCGTACTGGTTCCGCGATGAAATTGCCAACCGTGCACCAAACGTGGCACCTTGGCTCGCCACCGCCTGCGATCAACTTGGCTGCCGACTCTCGCCACCGAGGCGCACTCAGGCGCTCGGATTCGTCGGTGCCGATCTCGCGGCCGATCCGGCGCACAAGGGTCTGCATGTGTTTACGGCGACGCTGCGCAACCTGAGCGCACGCGCGGTCGCCTTCCCAAGTTTGATTCTCACCCTTGACGGCGTGGGCGGAGAGCCGATTGCGCGACGGGTGTTTTCGCCGGAACAGTACGCGCCCGCAAACGCCAATCTTGCCCGCGGATTAGACGGTGGCGTCGAATTGGAAATCAAGCTCTACCTCGACGTGAGCCCGGCGACACCGGTCGGATTTAAGGCCGATCATGCCTACTTTTGAGCGTGTTGCGACAAATGCCCCGGTCGCGAGTGTGCACCGCATGCGATTCTGAGGCGCGACGCCGATGAAGAGCACACCACCGCCGCGAGCGTCCAGGCTGCTTCTGTTTACAGCACTTTTTTCAACGTTTGTGATCGTCTACGCGAGCCTGCAACCCTTTACCGGCTGGACTCCCACCGATCGCAACCCGTTCGCCTACCTCACGGAGTTCTCCAAGCGCTTCACCCGTTCGGATTTCTCGCTCAACGCGCTTGCGTACACGCCTCTCGGCTTTGCCCTGTACGCGTTGTGGCCAGGTCAATGGCGATCCAGGACTCGCCTCCTACTCACGATCTTGTTCGCGCTGGCGCTCTCGATTGCGGTCGAGGCGCTGCAAAACTGGCTACCGACCCGCGTATCCAGCGTCTACGACACGATCGCAAATGCGCTCGGCGCGATCGTCGGGGCAAGCGTCGCCTCACTGCTCCTTGGTCAGCGCTGGCTGGTCAACTTTTTCTCCATGCTGCGAAATCACTTCTTCGTCGGCGGCGCGACTGGGGACTTCAAAATACTGCTGCTCTTCGTATGGCTCATCGCCCAGGTCAATCCGGGTATTCCGTTATTCGGCGCGACCTTTCACCCGGGCATGGATGGTGCGTTCGAGTCGGTCGTAATTGCAGTTGAAGTCGCCCAGGTTGCCGCCGCGTTGATTGGTATCGGTCTCTTCACTGACTTGGCGATGCGAAAGCGAGCCTATGGCGGCCTCGCGCTCGTGTTGGCGCTCTCACTCGCGGTCGCACTCAAAACAATCGTTGCCGAGTGGGTACTCACGCCAATTGCTTGGGAGTCGTGGCTGCGCCCCGGGCATGCACTCGGAATCGCCACAGGTTCAGTGCTGCTGATGCTGCTGTTTTGGTTGCCGCGCAGGGTGAAGTCGGTGCTCGCGGGGATCGCGCTGCTGTCGAGCGTGTTAATTCCGTTCTTGCTGCCCGATCTGGCCACCCGTGCCGCGCCGCTTTCGCAATTTAGCTGGCATTACGGACAACTTCTCAACCTAAATGGACTAACGCGCAGCATCGTACTGATCTGGCCCTTTGTGGCCACTGCGGTGCTCTTGCTGCGATTCGGCGATACAAGCAAGCGCGCGAAAGCTTCGGAAGGCGCAAACGAAGAGGAGTCCGCCGCCTAAAATCGCCGGATGTTTAGCGCGCGAACATTACTCATCCCCGGTCCGGCAGGTTCACTCGAAATCGCATTGACTAGTCCGGCCGCGAGCTCGCGCGGGCTGGCGCTAATCTGTCATCCCCATCCGCAGCACGGCGGCAGCATGGAAAACAAAGTGGTGCAGACGCTCGCCAAAGCCTTCCAGGAATTGGACTGCGCCGTGATGCGCTTTAACTTTCGCGGCGTTGGAAACAGCGAAGGCGAATTCGACAACGGGATTGGCGAAACCGAAGACGCCGCCGCCGCACTTGCGTATGCGCGCGAGCAAGTAGGCGATGCAATGCCCTTGATTGCCGCAGGATTTTCGTTTGGGTGCTACGTGCAAACGCGGCTCTACGAACGCGCGAAACCGCAGCAGTTGGTGTTGATTGGCCCTGCGGTAAAGCGTTTTGAAATTCCTGCAGTGGCGAAAGACACGCTCGTTGTGCACGGCGAAGAAGATGACGTGGTTGCGCTTGCCGACGTGATGGAATGGGCGCGGCCGCAAGCGCTGCCAGTCACCGTATTTCCTGGCACGGGTCACTTTTTTCACGGACGGCTCACCGAACTCAAAAGCTGCGTCAAGCGTCATTGCGCGACAATCGGTGGGTGACCCGATGAGCGAGCTACTTTTGCTCGAAGACGTCGGTGAAAGTTTCGACACCCGCGATGTCAAACGGGAGGTCAACGCGAGGCGGTGGGCGATCTCGCGCTTCATGTTGAAACGCGCAATGCTTCGAATTTCTTGGGCCGCGCGGCGCACGCAAAACACTGAGTAGGTTCATGACGGTACTTTGGATCAAATCGCTGCATATCATCTTCATGGTCACCTGGATGGCGGCGATTTTCTATTTGCCGCGGCTCTTTGTGTATCACGTGCAAGCAATCAACGAGAACGACCCGAAGGGCGATGCACGCTTCAAAATCATGGAGCGAAAATTGTTCTGGGGCATCATGACGCCCGGTGCGATTTTCACCATCGTGTTCGGCGCGTGGCTGTGGCTCGGTTACGGCATCACCGGGAAGTGGATGATGTGGAAGCTGCTGCTCGTGCTCACGCTCGTTGTGCACCACGTGCTTTGCTTCGTGCACTTGCGCGCATTTCGCGAGGGTCGCAACACCCGCTCCGAGAAATACTTTCGCGTCATGAATGAGTTACCGGTGTTTGCGTTGTTCGGCATCGTGTTTTTGGTGGTGCTGAAACCGACGTAGTCTTTCGACGCAGATTGCGCTGATTTCGCAGATTGACACTGATTAGTTTCCGCACCAGCGAAGCGAGTCTTACGCAAGGCGTTCGTTGATTTCAACGTTTCTCGCACATCACTTGTTATGAGATACGGCACGACATCAAAAAATCTGCGTCAATCTGCGAAATCAGCGTAATCCGCGTCAAAGAAATTTCTAATGCCTCTTCCTAAACAATCTAGTCCTCCGCAACGCACGACGATTGCCGTCAAAGCAAAAGCGCCGACGAAAAGTATCGATCGATTCTTCGCGCCCTGCCCACGCGGGCTCGAACAAGTGCTTGCCGACGAACTCGCGTCGCTCGGTGCCGATCACATTTCAATGACCGATGGCGGTGTTGGATTCAGCGGTGCGTTCGAACTCGGCCAGCGCGCGTGTTTGTGGAGTCGCGTTGCGAGTCGCGTGTTGTGGCAAGTCGCCGATGGCGAATACCGCGTTGAGGACGACATCTATCGCCTCGCGCGCACGGTCGATTGGCCGCATATGTTCGCCGCGCATCACACGATTCGCGTGGAAACGAACGCGATTCGCTCGCCGCTTAAGTCGCTCGATTTCGTCACGCTCAAAGTGAAGGACGCGATCGTCGACAAATTTCGCGTGGCGATGAATTCGCGACCGAGCGTCGACACTTCGATGCCCGACATGCGCATCTTCGTCTTCCTCACCGAATACCGCGCGACGATTTATCTCGACCTCGCGGGCGAAGCGCTGTTCAAGCGCGGTTATCGTCGCGAAGGGCTTGCCGCGCCGTTGCGCGAGAACCTTGCAGCGGGCATGTTATTGCTCAAAGGATGGAAAGGCGATCGTCCGCTGCTCGATGCAATGTGTGGCAGCGGAACGATTCTCACCGAAGCGGCGATGATCGCAATGAAGATCGCCCCCGGACTTCAACGCACTTTTTCGTTTGAGAAATTGCGATTTTTTAATGCTTCTCAATTCAAATATTTACGCGATGAAAGTCGAGAAAATATTGGGCAATTAGCGAGAGAGTTGATATACGGAAACGATATAAACCCTGCGGCGATCGACACGACATCGCGTCATCTGCAAAACGTGGTCGGCAGCGAAACCTTGAAGCGAATTTCGCTCACGAATTTGCGCGCTGAAGCGATTACGCGTCCCGCCGAAACCGGTCTTGTGCTGTCGAACCCACCGTACGGCGAGCGCATGGAAGAGCTCGCCGATCTACGGGCGTGGTATCCCGCGCTCGGCGCGTGGATGAAGCGCGAGCTCTCGGGCTGGACCGTCTGTTTCATCACCGCAGATCGCGACATGCCGAGCGGTCTAGGCTTCAAGCCAGGCAAGAAAACGCCGCTCTACAACGGCGCGCTCGACTGCCGATTGTTCGAGTTCCAAATGTACGCGGGCTCAAAACGTACCGACCGCGAGCAACGCGAGCCGTAAAATCTGATTCCTGAACCCTGACATCTGATCCCAGACATGTACGAATCCGACATCACCAAATTCATTCGCGAACTTAAAGCCGCGAAACCGCATCTCGAAGAAGAGCAGCGCAAGGGTCGCGCGATTTGGTGGGATAAGAAGCCGCTTGATGTCAGCGAGCGCAGCGAGCAAGACGCCGCCACGGTACCGCAGCGAGCCTATCCCTACGCGACAAAGTAGCGCGACCGTTTCGCTAAATTTTCGTCGCCCGTTCGCCTGACGGATGGTCGCTCGCGCGCGATTCGTCGGCAAGCAGCCAGAACGCGGCGAAATGTAGCGCGAGACCGACGCCGAAAAAGCCGACTCGCAGTGAGCGATGCGCAGCCATCGGCTCATCGACCATCTGACCATAGCCGAGCGCCTGCATCACCCCAATAAAACACATCAGCGCGCCTGGCAGCAGCAGCACCGGCAGCACGAGCTGGGTCGATTGCCGGACGCGCTCGGCGTTCGCGGCGAACCAGAGCGCGGCGGCGATCGGCACTATGGCCACGATCACCCAGCGCGACGCGAGATATGCAACTGCGAGCGCTGCGGCGAGCCACAGAAGCGCAGCGACCACAAATAGTTTGTTAGTGTTCATACGGCAATTTCGCGCGACGAATGCCGCGCCATTTGTTGATGATACGCTCGCGCGATGCATTCCACCAACGTGCTTACCGCTTCTGTCCCGCTGCTCGACGAGGCTCGACGTTTCGGTGGCGTTGCCCGACTCTACGGCGAGCTCGGGCTGCGCCGAATCCGGGCGGCACATGTCGCGGTGGTTGGCATTGGCGGCGTCGGCTCATGGGCTGCGGAGGCGCTTGCGCGCTCGGGTGTGGGGCAACTCACGCTCATCGATCTCGACGTGATTGCCGAATCGAACTTGAATCGGCAAGCGCACGCAACCCTTGCAAACCTCGGCCGCAACAAGGTCGATGCAATGCGCGATCGGATTGCGTCGTTTGCGCCGGATTGCAGCATTACGGTGGTGGATGATTTCGTAACGCCGGAGAACGTCGCGACCTGCCTTCCGGCGAGCGCAACAATTGTGATCGACGCGATCGACAACGTGCGCGCGAAAGCCGCGATGGTGTCGTATTGCAAGCGTGCTTCGCAGTCGATCGTGGTCTGCGGCGGTGCCGGTGGCAAGCTGGATCCGACACGCATTCGCGTTGCCGATTTGTCGCAAGCGACGCAAGACCCGCTGCTCGCGAAATTGCGCACGACGCTGCGTCGCGATTACGGTTTTCCGAGTGGTAAACCGGGCAGAAGCGCTAAGTTTGCGGTGACTGCGGTTTATAGCGAAGAGCCGCCCGCTCAGGCACCGCAGGACGGCGGCACCGGGCTCGCCTGCGCAGGCTACGGATCGGCAATGCATATGACGGCTGCTATCGGGCTCACGGCAGTCAGCCACGCACTGCGGCTACTCGCAGCACAACCAGCGTGAAAGCATTGCTAGCTACAGCGCGTTATGCCCCATTAAAAATGGATTTGTAGCCGGTTTTGCTGCCTAATGTCTTATTACTAAATGAGCCTTATAGGTATATTTTACTTGGCTTTACGCAAAAGAGCTGCAATTACCGCTAACTTCGCCGCAAGTGAACGCCTCGGCGTAGCTGTAGTCTTAGCTTTCGCCCACGCCCAAAGGAGACTTACCATGAACCGCGTCCGTCGCGACACCTTGCTCGGCGTTGCCACACTCGCAAGTTTGCCGCTTTCGAACCACGGCTCTGCGAAGACGAGCGCACTTGCGCCGACGCCTGCGGATTCCGAAGGCCCGTTCTACCCAGCAGCATGGACGGGCGACGTTGACGGCGACCTAATCGTGGTCAACGGCAAGCGCTACGACGCTGGGGTGAGTTTGCTCTTGCTCGGTCGCATTCTCGACGTTCGGGCAGCGCCGATCATCGACGCAAATGTAGAGATTTGGCAGGTCGATGCCACTGGCGTCTACCGACACCCGAGAGACGATGGCGACGGCCCGCTCAAGCGTGGTTTCCAGGGATTCGGGCGCACGGCGAGCGACACCAAAGGCGGGTATCGGTTTCGCACCATCAAGCCGGTCAACTATGGCGGCCGTCCCGCCCATGTGCATTTCAAAGTCGAAGCAAAAGGCTATCGCACGCTCACGACGCAGATGTACTTCGCGGGCGAAAATCAAGAGCGCAGCAACTGGGGCAGCTTCTCACAGGAGCGCGATCGGCTCACGGTGAAGACCGAGTCGCTGCGCGACCCGAGTGTCGGGGCGCAGTTGTCCGCGAATTTCGAGATCGTGTTGGCGAAGACGTAAGCGGCAATCGGATCGCCGCCTACGCCGCCGTCAGGAGCCAGGACGAACCGGGATGTGCGACGGCTCAACCGTACAAAATCACCGGTAGCACAAAGGCGAAGAAGCCGCCCGCCAAGTAGATCGCGAGCGACACGAAATAAATGACGCTCGATACCCTGCGCTGCCGTGTACAGGCGGCCGCAAGCACCGGATCGATCGGGCATGGTGCGAAGCGTGCGCGCCACTGGAAATAGCCAGCAATCGCGAGCATGATTCCGGCAAATGCGAACACCGCCGTTTTGTGCTCCGAGAGCCACACGATCTGCGGCACCGCGCCGACGAAGGCAGCGAGCGTTGCCCCGGCACCCAGCGCAACCAGAAGCGCTGGGATCGCGCAGCACACCAAGGTCGAGGTACTGGTGAAGATGGAAAACCAGGTCAGGCGACGGCTTACCGCTTGCGCGTTGCCACCGTCGCCCGAGGTTTCGCTAGTCGCGACAACTGCCATTACGACTTTTTCGCCTTCACTTCGGCGCGAATGTCGGCGATTGTTGCGTTCACCCGCTCGATACCTTTGACTTCGTAGCCCGCATCGGCAATCTGCGCTTTGAGTTTCGCGTCATCGAGCTTCTGGCCAGGCTTCTGAGCGACCGCGACGATCTTGTTTTCAAGACTCACAAAGACTTCCGCCGTTTCCTTATTCGCCTTCATTTTCTTCTCGATTGATCCGGCGCAGAACGCGCAGACCATGCCATCGACTTTGATCTTTACCGTCTCGGCATGCACCGCGGCAACGCCGAGCGCAAGCGCGGTGAAGGTCACAGTGGTGAGTGCAAATTTAGCAATCGATTTCATACATTTCTCCAAGTTAAAACAAATACATGACATTCAGAAAGAAGTCGTTGCGGTGTTTGCGATCTACGCTCACCCCCGCATCGACCCACCAGTTACGTTGAAAAAATCGCAGGTAGGGCGTGACCTCAAGCGATTCGCCGCTCGCGCGCTTGAGCTGCACGCCGCCCCATGATGCGATTTGGTCGTACTCCGCCTTGTACGGCGCGAGCATGCCCTGCGCGACCACTTCGTTGCGCCGCCAGCGCTCGGTCTTAAACGTGTGCGCCTTAATTCGCGAATAAATGAGCCGCGTTTCAAAGTCGAGCCACACGCCGGCTTGCCCGCCGAGGCGAGTTTTGTTTTCACCCTCGACACGCTCGGCGATTGGACCCGCCCAAACGTAGGCATTGAAAATGCCATCGTCTGTGCTTTGTCGATGCACGAGGTAGGTCGCTTGCGCAAGCGCGACGTTTCGCCACGCGGCGGCGTCGCCCTCGCGCACCCGGGTCAAACCGAGCATCCCGCTTAAGCGCCGATCGAAGCCGTACGAGAGCTCAAAGTTCTGCTCGTTCGGAGATAAGCTCATCATCCCCATGGTGGTGCCCTTGGGAATGAAAAAGCCCGCTTCTGCTGTAGTCGCGGCGATTAGCGTCGCCAATACAGCGCCCACGCGAAGCGCGTGCATTCTGGTATCCACAAAAAAAACTCCTGCAATCGTTGAACAGCTCGCCGAGTCGAAACTGGGCGAGTATCGCGAGCCTCAGGCGTCGCCCGAAGCACAGTTCAGCGACCGCGCGGCGGCGGCGGCTCGACGGCAGGAATGAACGAAACGGCGTTTTGCTCAAACGCGAGCGGCGCGGTCTGTAACGACTCGAAGCGCGGCGCGAGGTGAGTGGTCGGAAGCGCTGCGGCGGTGCTCATACAGGCAAGCTTGCAGTCGCTTTGTCCATCGAAATCGTCAACCACCGACCAAAAAGTGGCGATATCAACTACGATGATTTTTTGCGCACTACTGCTATTTTCGTTGGCATCGTCCAGCGTGGTCATATCCAGCGCTGGGTGATGATGGTCGCCAAGACTCGCGGCGAGCGTTTGTGTCGCATACGCGGGGGCGAGCACGCTCGTCACACACCAAAGCAGTGCTATGACTGAGGCAAACCAACGCTGGACGTAACGACGATTCATAAAGCAATGGACGCCTTCAAACCGCAAAAGTTGCATTGATGAATGCTTCCATGTTGAAGGCACATTGAAACTCGGGTTGACGCTTTAACTAATAGATTTATCGGTTTTTGCCACATTAAATATGCAGTTTCACGGCATTCAATTAAATATTCACTAAATACTTAGCTGCCCGGAATGAAAGCGGGCCTAGGGCGTCCATGCAAAAAGCCTTGTTGCAAAATGCAACCGTGGTGAACGAGAAAATCCGACTGCTCGTGGGTCTCTACGCCTTCCCCGATTGCCTTGATACCGAGTTCGTCGGCCAGCCGTACAAGCGCGCCGATGAGCGTTTCAGTGCGCTCGCTCTGACCGATTTCCGAGACGTAGCTGCGATCGATTTTGATCGCATAGACCGGAAAGCGTGCGAGGTAGCCGAAATTCGAAAAGCCGCGCCCAAAGTCGTCGATGATGATGCGCATTCCGACCGAGTGCAGCGCGGTGATGTTGGCGGGCACCTCGTCGGCGGCGCGAACAAAATCCTCTTCGGTGATTTCGATTTCAATCTGCGTCGGGTCAATGGCCGCAGCGCGCAGCGAAGTCAGCAGCCGCTCGGCGAAGTCGGCGCGCTGCAGCGAGCGAGGCGAAATATTGATTGCGATCGGACGGGTGCTGATGACCAGGCTCGCACGGGCCTGGGCAAACGATTCGTGCAGCACCCACTGGGTGAGCGCATCGGTGAGTCCGGCGCTCTCGACACTCTCGATGAACTGCGACGCATCAAGCAAGCCGCGCGTTTTGTGTTGCCAGCGCAGAAGCGTTTCGTGCGAGTGAACGAGCCCGGTGTTGACAGCAACAATCGGCTGGAAATAAACGCGAAACTCGTTGCTAGGCAGCGCGTTGGTGAGCTCGGAGCGCAGCGTGACCGCCTCGCGCTGACGAGCGGCCGCTTCCGGGTCGAACCAGCGCAGCGTGCCGCGACCGGCCGCTTTGGCGCGATGCAGCGCAACGTCAGCGCCGCGAATGAGTTCGTCCGCGCTTTGGCCGCTCTGCGGATAGGCGGCGATACCGACACTCGCGCTAATATGAATCCAGTGTCCGTCGGCAAGCACCGGGCGACGTATCTCGTCGAGCGCACGCTTGGCGATCGACGGCGCATCGACCTCGGCATTTACAAACCGGGCATAGAGAATGATCTCGTCGCCGCCAAGGCGCGCGACGCCAACGTTTTCCGGGTCAATCTGGCGCAGCCGTCCGGCAATCTCTACCAGCACCGCGTCGCCGGTCGCGTGTCCGTAAGCGTCGTTCACGCTCTTGAACCCGTCGAGATCAAGCAGCAGCACCGCCGGGGTGGCGCGCGACTGTTTGACGTCGCGAATCCAGGCGTTTAACCGGCGCAAGGCCGATCTGCGATTAGACAAACCGGTCAACGAATCATGATTGGCGTTGTGTCGCAGCTTCGTCTCTAGCGTCTTTCGATCACTGATGTCGTGCGCTGTGAGCACAATGGCGCCGACGTGGGATTCGTGCAGCGCGTTGACCGCCACCGCCATGAAGGTGCGCTGCTCGCCTTCGGCATTGTCGAGCGTGAAATCAAACGTCGCGCGGGCGAGCGCGCCCTGCGCCATTTGCGCAATTGCCTCGTTGATCGTGCCCACATTGGGAACGCCAAGCACCGCGAGCAGCGCTTCACCGACCCGAGCGTTGCGCGGCATTCCCGTAAACCGAGAAAGCTGTGCGCTCTCAAAAATGATGGTGCCCGATTCGTCCACCAGCAATGTGATCGCCGCCGAGCGGTCAACCACGTCGTGCCAGAACGACGCAGAAAAATCGTTCGCGCCGGCAGTAAAGCTCAGCGCATCCCGCGGCGGCACCGGTAGCATCGATTGCGAGCGATGCAGAGTCCAGGTGTCCAGATCGACGCTGCCATGCTCCGAGGCGCGAATCATCGCGCGCACCTCTTCGACGTCAAGCAAATCGACAATGTCTGAGGCTTCGGGAAGCTCCGGCTTCAACGCCATCTTCGGGTTACTCCAAAACGCAGCGCAAATTCAGTTTCAGCGACAAATCACAAACCACGACCGTCGCACCGCTGCGCGTCCGCGTTCTCTGCAAAAAATGCGCCCGCTAGACGGCACCGCTTGCTTCGAGTTCCGCTTTTCGCATTGCCGACTTTCGCTCATGCTCTTTGAGGTAGCGCTTGCGCAGGCGAATCGATTTTGGCGTCACCTCCACAATTTCGTCGTCTTCGATGAACTCAACGGCGTATTCCAGCGTGAGTTTCACCGGAGGCGTGAGCAGGATGTTCTCGTCCTTTCCAGACGAGCGAACGTTGGTGAGTTTCTTTTCCTTGATCGGATTGACCACCAGGTCGTTGTCGCGGCTGTGAATGCCAACCAGCATGCCTTCGTAGACGATGTCGCCGGGCGAGACGAACAAACGACCGCGCTCCTGGAGGGAAAACAGCGCATAGCCCACTGCATTGCCGTCGTCCTGCGACACCAAAACCCCGTTGCGCCGCCCCGGAATGTCGCCACGATGTGGTGCATACCCATCGAACACGTGGCTGATAAGCCCGGTGCCACGGGTCAAGTTCATGAATTCGTTTTGAAATCCGATCAGGCCGCGCGCCGGACAGCGGTAGTCGAGCCGCGCCCGACCGCGCCCGTCGTTTTCCATATTCAGAAGTTCCGCACGACGCTCACCCAGCGCCTGCATGACGCCGCCCTGATGCCCCTCTTCCACGTCAACGGTCAAATTCTCCATCGGCTCGCACTGCTCGCCATCAATGTGCCGGAACAACACCTGAGGCTTGCCAACGGCGAGTTCGTAACCTTCGCGGCGCATGTTCTCGACCAAAATCGTCAGATGGAGTTCGCCGCGACCGGAAACGCGAAAGATGTCAGCGTCTTCGGTATCTTCAACTTTAAGCGCTACGTTCGACAAAAGCTCGCGTTGCAGACGATCGCGAATTTGTCGAGAAGTAACGAATTTTCCCTCGCGCCCCGCTTGAGGTGAGGTATTCACACAAAAGCTCATGGTGAGCGTGGGCTCATCGACTGCGATCGGCTCCAGCCCCTCGGGCGACTCGCGATCGCAAATCGTGTAGCCGATGCCGATGTCCGGAATACCGGTTACCGCGACAATGTCGCCCGCCGTGGCGAACGCCGCCTCCTGTCGCTCCAGCCCCTTGAACGTGAGCACCGAGTTGACCTTTGCAACGCCTTTTTCGTCGTCGCCATAGCGCAGCGCGTACTGGGTTCCGGACTTGATAGTTCCACGATGAATTCGCCCGATGCCGATACGGCCCACGTAGCTGTTGTAGTCGAGTGCGGAAATCTGCAATTGCAGCGGCGCGTCGGCGTCGCGTTTGGGCACCGGAACGCGAGCTAGCACCGTGTCGAACAAAGGCTCCATGTTCTCGCTAATCTCGCCCGGGTTCAAGCTTGCCCAGCCATTGAGACCGCTCGCGTAAACCACTGGAAAATCGAGCTGCTCCTCGGTCGCGCCGAGCTTGTCGAAGAGTTCGAATGTTTGATTCACGACCCAATCGGCGCGCGCGCCGGGGCGATCAACCTTGTTGACCACCACAATGATTTTGTGTCCGAGCGCCAGCGCTTTCTTGGTCACGAATCGGGTCTGCGGCATCGGCCCTTCCACCGCATCGACCAAAAGTAGCGCTGCGTCCACCATCGAGAGCACCCGCTCGACTTCACCGCCGAAATCGGCGTGACCTGGTGTGTCTACGATGTTGATCCGCGTGCCCTTGTAGGTCACCGCACAGTTTTTCGCGAGGATGGTGATACCACGCTCTTTTTCGATGTCATTGGAATCCATCACCCGCTCGCCGACCTGCTCGTGCGCGGCGAAAGTGCCGGATTGCTTCAAAAGACAATCCACCAGAGTGGTTTTGCCGTGATCGACGTGCGCGATGATGGCGATATTGCGCAACGCCGCGTTGGAGTTGTTGGTCATGTGTAGGACGCCTGGATTCCACTTCGAACTCAGGATGGCGCCGCAAGAATGCGAAAGCGCGAGCGAAGCGGGTGTAAGTTAACCCACTATTTTATTCCATCTCGGGTGATCAGAGCGTTTGCGGCGCCCCGCGCAGTGCCGCTCGTATCGCACAGCTCGGGGTGCCTGCCGTTTGTGTCGCAACTCGGTCAAACAAAAAAGCGCGACCGAAGTCGCGCTTTTTTTGGGCAAAGTCCGATCAGAACTGTTTCCAGAGCCTGATGAAATACGATGCGCCGTTCAGGCCGAACTGAACGCTGTCGTATTTAAAGCCGTTATCGGTTTCGTTGGCGTCTTGCGTGGTTGGTTTCACGTTAAAGATATTGTTGCCGCCAATGGTGATCTTGGTCTTTGCATCGTAGGCGTAGGTCACGCTCAAATCGGCCGAGGTTTTCGACTTGTACGCCGCGTTGGGCACACCATTCTCGGTGCCGCTGAAGGTGCCGAGCGTTTGCGGACCGAAGTGAATGATCTTCAAGTCGCTCGACCAGGCACCGCGCGCGTATTCAAACCCGAGGGTCGCCTTGCGTCGTGGCGCGCCTTGCTCGATGAACAAACGCTCGCGCTCGGAGAGCAGGATGTTCTCCGAGCCGACCAGCGAAGCCGGGGTGTTGATCTTCTTGACTTCGGTTTTGCTCATGTTGAGCGCGAGGAACGTGTTCAAGCTCGCGCCCGCGAGCTTCGCCTTGTGCGACGCCGTCAGGTCGAAGCCAGCGGTGCGGGTTTTGACCGAGTTCACGAAGAACTGAGCCTGCCCGACCCCCAACCCGTCAAGGATTGATCCAAGACCGGGGAAGGTGTTGTCGAAACGACCCGAGAGGACGATGCGATCCTTGATGTCGATGTTGTAGAAATCGGCGGTAATCGCAGTTTGCTTTGTCGGATTAAAGGTTGCGCCGAAGGTGAAGCTGGTCGATTTTTCCTCTTTCAGTTTCGGCAAGCCAATTGCGTTGGCAACGCGTCCGCCAATTGGGGCGATCACGACATCAACTGGCTGGCCGCTGATGAAATCGGTAATCGTCGACGAGAAATAGACTTGTTGCAACGAGGGCGCGCGGAACCCGGTGCTGACCGAACCACGCAGCAGCGCCTGTTCGGAGAGTTTGAAGCTGCCCGCGAATTTCCCGGTCAGCGTCGAACCAAAATCGCTAAAGTGTTCGCCACGCACGGCCGTTTGAATGCGAACGGCTTTGCTTAAGTCGGTTTCGATGTCCAGATAACCGGCAACGCTATTTCTGCCCTTGTTCGTGCCATCGGCCGGCTGGAATCCCGGAAAGCCCTGGCTGCCGGCATTGCCGCCTTCGCCAACGCCGTCGGCGTCGATGTAGGATCCCGCCTCGCCCGCGCCGATTTTGTATTTCTCGCGTCGAAACTCCGCGCCGAAGGCGACGTTCATCCCGCCGGCAACGTTTCCAAAGAAGCGAGAAAAGTCCAGATTCGTCGTCATTTGCTGGAACGAGAAACCGCCGGCGTCGAAGCTCTTCGGGCTCAGACCTGGGCCGCCGTTGAGCAGATCGCGATTGGCGATCGAGGCGTTGAGCGTGTTGTTGATGTTGTAGCGCATGGCGTTGCGACCGTAGGTCTGCGACAGATCGGTCGTCCAGTCGCCAAACTGCCACTTATGCCCAACGATTGCGAAGGTGTCTTCGAGATCGGCGTTGATGAACGGTACGAATCCGTTCGGATACATGGCCGCGGAGTTCCGCGACGGGATGTCGTCGCTGCCGATGCCGCCGCGAGCAAATGCACCCGACGACGCGTCGCGCTGTTGCTGGTTGAGTGTGAAGTAGAGCTTGTTGCCGGTCGAGGTCGGCAGCTCGCCGTTGAGCAGGAGCGTTCCGTTCCTGATTTTGCTGTCGCCGATGATGCGCGGATTGTCGGCCTCGGCGCGATTGGAGCGGCCGCGATCCTGGTATTCGCCGGTGAGCGAGATGACGCCTTGATCGCCAATTTTGAAGCCACAGTAAGCCGACGCGAGGTAATTTTTTCCGTCGCCGGCGGAATACTGGCCGTAGCCCACCACGCCTTCGCAGCCGGCGCGCTTTTTGAGCGCAATGTCGATCACACCGGCGATCGCGTCCGAGCCGTACTGCGCGGCAGCGCCGTCGCGAAGCACGTTGATTGCCTCAACGCCGAGCACGGGAATAGTGTTGAAGTCGGTGCCGGTATTGCCGCGATTGCGCGCACCGAAGAGATTGACCAGCGCCACCGTGTGATGACGTTTGCCGTTGACGAGCACCAGCGTTTGATCCGAACCGAGCCCGCGCAGGGCGGCCGAGTCGACCAGATCGGCGCCATCGGCCCCGGTTTGACGGGTTGAATTGAATGACGGCGAAGCGTATTGCAGCGTCTGTCCAAGATCGAACTGCCCGCCGGTTTCGGCAACTTTACCGACAGGGATGACGTCAATCGGCAGCGCCGTATCGGTGGCCGAAGATGCGGTGCGCCGCGTGCCGACAATGTTCACGCGTTCGGTGACCTGCGCGTCGGACTTTGTCTCGCTCGTCTGCGCAAAGACTCCGGCACCCGGAATCGCCGCTGAAATGATTGCCGCGCCGTAGAGCGCGCGCAGAATAGAAGCGCGTAACAGTGTCATGTTGTAACCCCCAAAAAAACATCAAAAAAACAAGCGCGGATTCACCGGTGTTTAGGTTGCCCGGCTGCGCACTTTCGATCACGAGTGTATTAGCAAAGCCCGCGCCATACATCTGGAGAACCAGGCATAACAAATTCAATCATTGCCTCATAAAACAATCTACTAAACGACAAAATTTTTGTTATCAGTAGATCAATTAAATCATCGGAAAATCATTTTTTATAGCGCGATGAAAACCAAAGCTATATTCGATTGAGCTTATCGCAAGTAGCCGCCGCTCGCCGCATCTAAACATGCGCCGTTGACGTATTCCGGCGCATCTAGCGCGAGCCATTCGATCACCTGCGCGATCTCGTCGGGCTCGGCGAAACGGCGCGCGAACACCAGCCGGTTGAACTCGTCGATCCGCGATTGCGGCAATTGATCGAACATCGCGGTTTTGGTCGGACCGGGTGCGACTGCGTTGACCATGACGCCTTGCGGCCCGTAGTGCTTGGCGAGACTTTTGGTGAGATTCAAAATGGCACCCTTGCTCGCGCCGTACCAAACGTCCGGATGGCCACCAAAGCCTGCAACGGAAGCGATGTTGACGATGCGCCCTTTGATTGCCGTGTCGGCTTGCGCGCGGGCAATCATCTTCGGCGCGAGACAGCGAATCAATTCCGCTGGTGCTTCGATGTTGGTCGCAATCAAATCCCGCCGCGCGAGCACGTCATAGCTCTCAAACGGCTGCGCCGTGAGCATCGCCGCATTGTTAACTAGCGCGTCGATCGGCGGCAGGTTTGCACACATGGTTTCGATCGCCTCGACCGCTCGCAAATCGAACTGCAATCGGGTGCACCGCGCGTTCTCGGCGGCGTCTAAGTCGAAGCGCGAAAAATCTCGCCCAAGCGCGATCACGTGCGCGCCCCGGGCGAGTAGCCGTTTCGCGGTGGCGTAGCCGATGCCGCGCGTTGCGCCAGTGACAAGAGTGGTCTTCATCGACGCATTCTATGAAGCAAACCCGACGCAAAGACGCAGCAGGTTCATACAATCGGCGGCATGTTTCCGGTCCTCAATCTCTCCGGCAACGCGTTCGAACGCGGATATGCCTATGGGATTCAGGCGCGCACTCGGATCGCAAGCTCGATTCAGAACTACATCGCGTTGTTCGCAAGTTGCGGCGTCGATTGGAAAACCGCGCAGCGGCGGGGCGACGAGTTTCGCGACGTCGTCATCGGGTGTGGCGAGGTGATGGATGAAATTGACGGAATTGCCGCAGGCAGCGGGTTTCTGATCAACGAAATCCTCGCGCTTAATTGCCGCACCGAGATTCTTCCGCCGACATTCGCGGCGGGCAGCGATGGGAAAAGCCCGCCCGCGCCGAGCGAATGCACGAGTTTCGCGGTGGCCGGCGGACGCTGCGCCGATGGTCACACGCGGCTCGGTCAGAACTGGGACTGGATGGGTTTGCAGCGACAAAACGTCGTAATCCTGCGGGTGAAAAACCGCGGCGAGTTACCGGATTTTTTGACGCTCACAGAGGCTGGCATGGTTGCCAAAATCGGGCTCAACGCGCACGGCGTGGCAATTGGGCTCAATATTCTGCGTGCAAACAACGACCGGCAAGCCCCAAACATGCCTGCCCATATTTTTCAGCGTTTGGCGCTTGATTTAGACTCTGTCGATAGCATTATTGAATTCGCCAGGACGCTTAAATTCTGCGGCTCCAGTAACGCAATTTTGGCTGACGGCTCGGGGCGAGTCGCATCGCTCGAATACAGCCCGAGCGGCGTCGCGGTAATCGAGCCAGATCAAGGCGCGGTGGCTCACACCAACCATTTCTGCGACTTGAACCTAGCGCGACACCAGGCACCGCTCTCGGAAATGCTCACCACCGAGCCGCGACTTGATCGTGCCAATCAACACATTACCGGCTGGCCCGACCGCGTCACCACCAGAAACCTGACCACGCTCTTGCGCGACGAGCTCGGCCACAAAAGCTCTGGCAAATTGGGGGCGATTTGTCGCTCGCCGGATCGCTCGTTGCCTCCGGTGCAGCAGATCGAATCAGTGTTCGGCGTGATCATCAATTGCAACAAAAAAGAAATGCTGGTGGCCCCGGGGCTGCCAACGCAGGTGGAATTTGAAGCCGTCTCGCTCGCCGCGTGAATCCGCGCCGTGCGCTCGAACGTCGCGGCGTGTGGCGATTGCCCCGCACTACGCCGTTCGAGCGACCTTTCCAGGAAAACCATGATCCCTTCGCGCTACTACACCCTGCTCATTGTCGTCGTCGTATTCGTTTCGAGTCTGGTGCTTGAACTCGTATTCAAAGCGCCGTGGGTCACCTGGCCGCTGATCGCAATCTCGGGATTTTTGAGTGCGGTGGGGCTGATCGACATCACGCAAACACGGCAGGCGATTCGCCGTAACTACCCGATCCTCGCGCACTTCCGTTTTTTCTTTGAGTACATCCGCCCCGAAATGCGGCAATACTTCATCGAAAGCGACAACGAAGCATCGCCGTTTTCTCGCGCCGCGCGCTCGCTTGTCTATCAGCGCGCCAAACGCGATTCCGACAAACGACCGTTTGGCACCCAGCTCGACGTCTACGAGCCCGGCTACGAGTGGATGAACCACTCGATTGCGCCGTCCAATTTACCGTCGCACGACTTCCGTTTGACCATCGGTCACGGCGAGAGCGCCTACAACGCAAGCGTCTTCAACATCTCAGCGATGAGTTTTGGCGCGCTATCGGCAAACGCCATTCGCGCACTCAACAAGGGTGCGAAAGAAGGAAATTTCGCCCACGACACCGGCGAGGGCTCCATCTCGCGCTATCACCGGGAACACGGCGGCGATCTGATCTGGGAAATCGGCAGCGGCTACTTCGGATGTCGCACCGCCGACGGCGGCTTCGACCCCATTCGTTTTGCCGAACAAGCGCGCGACCCACAAGTGAAACTCGTTGAGCTCAAGCTCTCACAAGGCGCTAAACCGGGACATGGCGGCGTGCTGCCCGGCCCCAAAGTCACCGCCGAAATCGCACAGACACGCGGCGTACAACAGGGCGTGGACTGCGTTTCGCCCGCCAAGCACTCGGTGTTTTCAACCCCGATCGAACTCCTCGAATTCATTGCGAAAATGCGCGAACTCTCCGGCAAACCTGCCGGAATGAAACTCGCAATTGGTCATCCCTGGGAGTTTTTCGCGATTGCCAAAGCGATGCTTAAAACCGGAATCACGCCGGATTTCATCGTGGTCGATGGCAGCGAGGGCGGCACTGGCGCGGCACCGGTCGAATTCACCGATCACGTTGGCGTGCCGCTACGCGAGGCGCTGTTATTGGTGCACAACACGCTAGTCGGCATCGGGGTGCGAGATCGCGTCAAAGTCGCGGCGAGCGGAAAAATCGTTTCTGCCTTCGACATGGCAACAACGATGGCGATGGGTGCCAACTGGTGCAATTGCGCGCGCGGTTTCATGTTTGCAATTGGCTGCATCCAGGCGCAAACCTGTCACACCGGCACCTGCCCGACCGGTGTGACCACGCAAGACCCGACCCGGCAGCGCGCGCTCGTGGTACCGGACAAAGCCGCGCGCGTGCGCGAATTCCACAAAAGTACGCTGCACGCGCTCGCCGAGCTGGTCGCTGCCGCCGGACTCAGCCACCCAAATCAGCTCAAGCCGGAGCACATCATCCGTCGCATCAGCTCGACCGAGGTCACCTCGCTCGCCACACTCTACAAATTCCTCAAACCGGGGGAATTGGTCGCCGACACCACCAGCCACCGCGTATTCGCCTACTACTGGGACAAGGCGCGGGCGGAGAGCTTCGCGCTTTCGGTCTAGTCATCTGCGCAGGAGGTCGGGACGCGATTATTTTTTCGCTTTGACGGCTGGCTTTTTCTCGGCGGCGGGGGCTTTGAGCAGTTTGTCCAGATTCTGCTCGACGGCGGACTGAATCGGCCCTTTGAATGCGGCCATCAAGAACCCGAGCTTGACGTCGATCTTGAACTCTTTGGCGGAGACCGCGAGCGTGCCGCTGACGCCGCTTCGGGAGAAGTTGAGCACGTCGCCCGCCCACGATGACTTTAGCTGATACTCCTTTTCGAGCTTGGCGGCGACCTTGTCGGCGACTTTTTTTGCCTCGGCGAGCGTGACGGAATGCGGGCGCTTGATCGAAATGTCGGACACGGGGGCTCCTCGGGTTGTGTTCGCCGGGCGCGGATGCATCTGGCAAACGATTTTCTCCCCGAGTCCGCAGGGACTGGGGCGAAGGGCGAGCGCTTCTTCGACCGTTATTGCAATCGATGGAGCGCGCGAGCTTCTTAGTTTGCCGTATTCTTCACCGATGAACCCACGACTGCAACTGGCGCTCGATCTTGCTGCCGAAGCGAGCTTTGAAATTGAGGCAGCGTACCGGCACGGTCAACATCGAATCTCCGAGAAATCCGCAAACGATTTCGCGACCGAAACCGACGCCAAGGTAGAGGCGCTTTTCGCGGCACGGATCGCAGCGATATTTCCGGGCGACTGCATGCTCGGCGAGGAAGGCGGCGAACGGGCGCTCGTCCCGGAACACTCGGCAAGCGGTTGGCGCTGGATCGTCGATCCGCTTGATGGTACCTTCAATTTTGTGCACGGCTTTCCCTATTTCGCCGTATCGATCGCCGTCGAGTTGGCGGGCGAAGTTCGGCTTGGCGTGATCGCCAATCCGCTCACGGGCGAGTTCTTCTACGCGGAGCGCGGTGGCGGCGCGTGGCTGCAATCGGCGAAGAGTGCGCCGGTTCGACTTACCGTCAGCGCGTGCGACGGTCTGTCGCGCGCGCTGGTCGCCTCAGTGTTGCCGTCAAGTGCGAACGCGAGCTTCGAGTCGGTGCTATCGCGCTGGCTTCGGGTGGCGCGCGCGGCGGCGAGCATTCGCCGCACAGGCGCGGCGGCGCTTGATCTGGCGCAGGTCGCGGCCGGGCGGCTGGACGGCTTTTTTGTGATGAGCCTGGCTGCGTGGGACGCGGCTGCAGGCGCGCTGTTGGTGACCGAGGCAGGCGGTGTGGTCTGCGATTTCGACGGCAGTCAAAACTTCCTTCAAAGCAATCGTGTGATTGCGGGCACGCCTGCTGTGGCCCACGCACTGTCGAGGGTTCTCATGGACGACGGCGCACAAAAATCGGGCTAAGCTCCCGAACTGTTTGAACTTGCCGCGCGTGTAGCGGCAGCGGGACGATCGTGACGCGAACGGTTTGGCTTTTAGTGCTTGCGGCGCTCGCATTGAGTGGTTGTTCGACGCTTTCGACGCCACCGGCGTCGCCCGGGACGGTCGCTGGGAATCGTTTCATACTGCCGAACGACCCGGCGCAGCCCCCCTGGCAATCGGTCGCGATTCGTTTTAAAACGCCCACCGATTACTCGCGCGCGGAAATCGACGGCGTGCCCTGCGTTCTCGCACAATCTAGCGCCACCTGGTCGCTTCACGCAGCAGCTGTGCCAAGCGTGTTTGCGTCAGCATCAACCTTGTCGTGGCGGTGGAACGCAAACAATCTACCTGCGGGCGCCGACAGCGAGATCGCGGGCAAAGACGACGCGGCGGCTCGTGTGCTGGTCGCGTTTCGTGGTGATCGGTCAAAGCTAGATGCGCTCGATCGCTCGGCAATGAATATGGCAAAGCTGATCGGCGGTTGGGAAATTCCGTTCGCGAGCCTGCAGTACATCTGGGAGGCAGACGCGAAGCCGGAAGCGGTCATTCCGCATCACACCGTATCGCGCATCAAGAAAATCGTGGTTCGCAGCGGCGAGCCCGGGCTCAGACAATGGCTTTCGTTCGAACGCAACGTACGGGAGGATTTTCGGCGTGCCTTCGCCGGGGAGGAGCCCGGCGAAATCGAAAGTATTGGCATCATGACCGATACCGACTCCCTCGGCGGCACGGCGCGAACCTGCTACGCCGATCTCGTGCTTCGCTAGCGCGTCGGCTGAGCGCCGAATTTTGGACTGCTCGCCGGATGAGGTGGCTCGCCAAGGCATCCGCCTAAATGTTCGCGCGTGTTGTTGGCTTCGTTGCTCTCGGAAATCTCGCTTCGCACGTCGGCTTTCGCGGTGTATTTCACGCAGTTCGGCAATCCTTGACCTGGCAATTTGAAATCATTGCAGGTGAATCCACCGTTCGCCGGAACGTTCGGGTAACGAATGGTGCCAACCAGCGTAATCCAAGAGATCGGCGGCGAGCCGGTCGGATGCGCGGCCCCCATCGTGAGCTGAACGTCAAACGCGCCAGCGGCAACGGGGCCCGTGTTTTTCACGCACACGTAGGCGTAGGGCGTTGCCCCGAGCATGCGCGGCTGAATGCTCATCACGGTGAGATCGGGGCGCTGAACGACACCCTTGAGCAGCGCCGGATCGATTTGCGGCGCGTTTGGACTTTTCGGCAGCGCCGGCGTTGCAGCAGGTGCGGCCACTGCGGTCAGAGCAGCGGTTGCAATCGCACCGGCTGCGGCAAGGCGGAGTGCGGCGGTAAACAAGCGTGGGGCGGATTTCATGGCTATTTCTCGCGTAAAGTGAATCGGTATGGCGATTGAGTCGTTGCCATGACTTCGGCAGTTCAATCGATATCGAAACAGACGCGGTTAGCGATTCAGGTGCGACATGTCGCGTAAGGCACATCGACGTAAAACTTTACTCTTTATTGCCCTGTTTTTATTGACGATAAAACAATAAATCGCGAACCTCGTGTCCGAGATTAATGCCTCTATTTTCGAATTTCGTGAGCGGTCTCCAGCCTGGGCGCAGCGCGTAATCAGCGGTACTGTTGCGAAATTGCGGCTCGGCACGCAACACATCGAGCATCTGCTCGGCGTAGGGCACCCAATCGGTGGCCAGATGCAGATATCCACCCGGCACGAGGCGTGAGGCAATCAAAGAAACAAGCGGCGGCTGAATCAAGCGGCGCTTGTGATGGCGCTTTTTGTGCCACGGGTCGGGAAAATAAATGTGCACACCCGAGAGCGAATCTGCGGCGATCATGTGTTTGAGCACCTCGACGGCATCGTGCTGAACCACCCGCACATTGGTGAGCGCCTGTGCATCTAACAGGTTGCACAGATTGCCAACACCGGGCGGATGAACCTCAACACCGACGAAGTTCACTTGCGGTTGCGCGGCCGCAATCTGGGCGGTCGTCTGTCCCATGCCGAAGCCAATTTCGAGGATCATCGGCGCACTTCGAGCAAAGACTTGCGACCAATCGCATTCGGCAGCTGCAAAGGCGACACCGTAGCGCGCCATGCCCTCGCTTGCCCCGCGCATCTGCTTCGGCGACATGCGTCCGGCGCGCACCACAAAGCTGCGAATCGGTCGATGCGGCGTACCGGTCAAAGCCTCAGCCTCGGAATAGCGAAGTTCGGAAGAGTCGTTCATAGCGAAAAAAAGGGAGCCCAACGAGCGCGTACGGCGCAACAGGAAATTGCAGTGGCTACGGCGCGAGAATGGTCCAGCGCGGATCGTTCACATCCAGGTTAATCGCGGTGGATTTACCGCCCTCGGTGGCATCGACCACCAGCCGGATATTGCTGCCCCAGCTCACCTCCGCGTCCTCCCACGGCACGCGCGGTGTGAACACCCGCTCGCGCAGCGCGCCGCGACGCTCGATGCGCCACACCGCAAGCCGGTTTTCGCAGCCGTCCTTGCAGAAATCGGCGGTCGCGAAATAGCGGCCGTCGCGATTGAATTTCGGCTCGTTCGGCAGCTCGGTCACATTGCCCGTCGGGCGATGCAAAAGCACAAAATCGAGCTTGTCAGCGCGTGCACGGTAGAGCACCACCGCGTCGGCACCGCTTGAATAGGCGTAGAAACTCACGTTGGGTCCGGCCTCCGAGTCCACGTCTTCAAAAATGAACGGTGGCTCGCCGGGGATCGTAACTGCAAGCAGCTTGCCATCGCGCCGCACCACGTCGGGTGCACTCGGGTGCTTCAGATT
This sequence comes from Betaproteobacteria bacterium, assembly GCA_013298045.1. Classification (GTDB taxonomy): domain Bacteria; phylum Pseudomonadota; class Gammaproteobacteria; order Burkholderiales; family Casimicrobiaceae; genus Casimicrobium. The sequence continues at coordinate 26,723 of JAAFJI010000001.1, read as the reverse complement.
TGCCGACTCGATACGTTTACCGCAATCGGCCGGGTCGGCGGAGTTCTCGCAAAGTCGCCTGAATTGCGTCGCGCTCGGTGCTTCGATTGAGACGAGCGCGTTGGTCGGCGCTTGGCGGAGAACCTGCGCGCACGCCGGAGCCGCGAACAGCGCAGCGACGGTGGCGAGGATGAACAGGCGATATTGCATCGTCAAATTGTCGCATCGTTGGCTTTGGCGCACAAAAAACGCGACCGTAGTCGCGTTTTTCGACTCGCCAGCACGCGACACTAGCCAAGCGCGCGCGCCACCTGCGCCTTGAGCGCGGCGTCGAGCACCGAGATCGACTCGTTCAGGTGCGCCCGGTTTTCAATCGACAGCCCTCGCTTCGCGGCGGCGGTTTTCAATTTGCCGAGCAGCTCGACAGCGTATTCGCGCTGCAAGCTGCGCGCGTCGGCGGGCGTACGCGGCGACGGACTCGCCACGCCCTGCGCCAGCATGCGCAGATGTTCGCGCTGAAGATTGCGGCGCATCGGAGAAATGGCAGCACCGCTTGTGATCTCGCTCCACACCGCTTTTTGCAGCGTGCCGTAGAGCTCGGCCACGCTGAGCGCTCTGCTAGGATCGGTGAGTTTTTCGGGCGCGCCGATGAGTCGCGCTGCAACGGTGTCACGCATTAACTGTGATAGCACGTTGCGCTGAATTCCGAGCACTCGTCCAGCCACCGAGAAATCGAGGCTGCGAACTGCGCCGGTGCCCATCTCGGAAATGTCGTCCCAACGTGCTTCGAAGTCGGGCGTGAGTTTGCCTAAGAATTCCGGTTTGAACTTGAAGGAATCCACTTCAAACAAATTCTTGGTGAGCAAATTGAGTGCGCGGCGTTGCTGCGAAGCATCCACCGGCGTCAGGGGTTGCCTACCCGTGCCCGCAGAATCACGCAACACACTCACACCCCCCACGTACTTTGCCGCCAACTCGCCGAACACTTCATATTGAGCAAAGCCTCGCTGAAAATTTCGGCGCAACACTTCATACTGCGTACCGGGTTGCAGCTGTTTGGCTTGCCAGCGATCCCATAGTTCTCTCGCGAGCGTGAAGCGCTTTTCGTAAAACGCCAGCGGATCGTTGCCCAGATCGGAGCGATTGACTGCAGGGTCAATGCCTTCAACGAGCGAGCCCACACCTGCGTCTTCGTCGGTGGCGTAAGCGAGCGCGGGCTCCGTAGCACGGGCGAGCACTTTGTCGAGCTCGACCTTTTCGTTGGCGGGCGTTGTTTCTTTGTAGCCGTATTCAATCGCCCACTTGTCGTACGCGCCCACGGTCACCATCGAATACTGACCTTGGCGCTCGTCTTTAAGTGCGATGTTGAGACCGTTGTAATCCATCACCGATGAAGCAATACCGTTTTCAGCGCCAAACTTTGCATCACGGAGCTGTTCAGCCGTGATCGATGTCGATGCAACAAAGTTATGACGCAATCCAAGCGTGTGGCCCACTTCGTGAATCGTGGTGTCTTTGATCGCATCTAGCACCAGCTGTTTCGCCTCAGGCGAGCTTTGGTCGAAGTCAGCGCGCGCAGCGAGCAGATCAAGCGCGAAAGAGACTTCGTTGGCTTTGCCATGCGCGTAGGTGCAGAGTTCTCCGTTGGCATGGAAGTGCGGTAGGTGCGCGCTTTGGCTCATCGGACGCGGCGGATCTTCAACCAGTCGCCCCTGATAGAAGCGGAAATTCTCATCGCTCATCTCGATATCGGCGTCAAGGATTTCGCCGGTGCGAGGATCGACTTTCGACGGCCCTCTCGCACCAAAACTAATGCCGCGCCCCGTGACCCAACGCACTGAGGCGTAGCGGGTGGCCGAGGTATCGAAATCGGCGTCATCGCCTTGCTGTTTCACGACCAACGCGTCCTTGAAACCTGCCCCGAGAAACGCCTTGTTCCATTCCAGAATGCCCGCTCTTACGGTGTCGCGATATTCGAGTGGCACGTTTTTATCGAGCCAGTAGACGATAGGCTCCTTGGGCTCGCTGATCGCAGCCGAGGGGTCTTTTTTCTCCAAACGCCACCGCTCAATAAAGCGGCTCTTCGTATCGCGACGCGCTGTGTCACTGAAATCGTTAACCACCGTTGTGAAGTAACCCACTCGTTGATCGGCCAGACGTGGTCGCATTGGCTCAGGCAGCTTCGAGAAACCATAGTAGAAACCAAAAAATGTCGAGCGCACATCCGCTAGGGTAGACGGCACCCGGGGCGGCGGCGACATCGGATTAGGCACCGGCGGCGGCAATACCACTTTCGCCAAGTTGTAATGTGCCCGAACGTTGAATCCAGTTTCCGTTTCGCTGTTTTTCGCACGCTCGATGCTTGAATTGCGACCATCGAAGGCGTAGGGCTGGCGAAACGCCTGCTCCAGTTTCGCAGCGACCGATGGGAAATCGTTAACCAGCAGCGCATTGGCCTCGATCAACACGCTTTTCTTTTCCGGATGCGGCGCACTCACGACGGTGGCGTTACCGAGCAACGAATCGGAGAACGAACGCTCGACCATCTTGGCAGCGGTGGAATCTTTCGCAGCGGTAAACGCGGTATTTTTAGCAATTAACTGCACGCCGGTGGGACCGTGTCTGCGGAAACTCGCCATCTGCGCGCCGCCGCCCGCCGCCAAATAGCCGCCCATTTGGTTACCGAAGATGCCCGCATCGCCCAGCGCGTGGGTGACGTTGACCGAGAAGAAAAAGGGCTTGTCCCACATCGCTTCCGGGACTTCGATCCAGACCTTGTCGTCTTTGTGCCACGTCGTGAAGAAACCTTTTTCTTCCTTTGCGTCTTTGATGACCTCGGCGAAAGGTCGCGGCGGCGGCGCGCTGCCACCAGGCGAAGCGCCTGCACCTGGCGCGGCGGCAGCGGCTGGGGCGGCACCGGCCGCAGGCGCGCTGGCGCGCGCGGGTGCGGCTCTGTCGGCGTTGGTGCCCGTCGCAGCGGCGGGCGGTGCGCCTGCGTTTGCAGCGGCGGCTGCACTTGCGCCGGACGCGCTAGACGCGGGCGAGGCGGCGGCGGGCGCGGTCGGTGCCTGCACCGTTGCGCAGGCGGTGAGTGCGACTGCGAGGGCGGCGGCAAGCGCCATCGTCGAGAAGCGCGGCGAAGATTTCATAGGGTCAATGGCCATAGTGTGCGATCCCGGTGGCGTAGCGCCAGCTTTTTAGGTATTTGCCCAATGATTTCGGGCTTATATTGCAGAAAGATAAATAAATGATATTTTGCGATTCGTCCGAATTTCCCCGATTTAACGGGGCGAATGTGGACAAATTTTGAGCGCCAACGAACCGCAAACGGGTCAGTGGAAAGCACAAAAGTGTACGCCGCGCGACGTGCGCATCGCCTTGTGAAACGAGGTTTGCGACGAATGACGAGTTAGCTCTGACCATGTGAGGTGTACCGGTTCACGTGGATTTTTTCTCCCGCACCGATGTCGTCTGCGTTCGGCGAGCGCGCGCCGACGCGGGCGAAACGAGCGTCGAATTCACACTTCGCGCAAACCAGGCGGAAAGTTCCCGATTGAATTTCGCCGCTTCTTCTCGCAGCCAGGCGACGAACGCCCGCGCATCCGGTCGTTCCGCCGCACGCTCGGAGACGACCAAATAGCAACCGGCGCCGGAAGACACCGAGGCGTCGAGTGCGCGTACGAGCTCGCCGGACATGTACATATCGGCACCGTAGGTGCGACCGAGCGCGACCCCCTGCCCTCGCTCGGCAGCCATCAACGTCTGCGCGATGAAATCGAAGCGCAACTCGGCAGCACCCTTCATGTCTTCGAGCCCGAGGCTGCCGAAAAACCCGCGCCAGCTCGAAGAGATTTCCGCCGGTCCGCTCGATCGACTCTCGATCAAGGTGTGCTGCGTCAGGTCTTCAATCCGACACAATCGTTTCGCGCTTTTTAAATACCCCGGGCTCACCAGCGGAAACAGCACCTCTTCAAACAAAAGCTCCGCGCCGGGTGGAGCGCTTTCGTGGCGCAGATAGCGCACCGCGAGATCGATGTCCTCGGTAGACAAATCCAGGATGCGATCGGTCGCCCCTAGGTCGATATCGACATTCGGACGCAGCGCACGGAAGCCGCCCAGGCGAGGGATCAACCACAGCGACGCGAAAGAGGCGAAGGTCGAAATCGCAATACGCGGCGAATCGGCCTCGCGACGCATACGCTCGACACTATGATCGAGTTCGCTCAACAGGCGCTGGAGCTGAGGCAACCACTGCCGCCCGGCCGGGGTTAGTGCGATCTCGCGTGCTTTTCGGGCAAACAGCGGCACCCCGAGCTCTTCTTCAAGCCCCTGTACCTGACGCGAAATTGCGGACTGGGTGAGGCTTAACTCCGCCGCCGCTTTGGTCAGGCTCATGTGGCGCGCAGCAGCCTCGAACCCGCGAAGCCCGGCGAGGGTGAGCGGACGATGGCGTGAGTGGAGATGGCTGAGTGTTGTCATTTTATGAAGAATTTGCAGCCTTGACCGCAATCATTTCGTTGGACTTCACGGATTTTCTCCTCTTAAATGCAATCTGACAAGTCTCCTCACTTGTCATTTAGCCTGAAAGGAAGGCAGTCATGGAAAACATTCATTATCCCTTTGCCACGCAAGATTGGTCGCTCATTCGGCATCGCACGCTGGTGCTCCAAGCCAATCAAGTTCGCCACATTGAGTCGCTCAAGGGCGATCTCTGGGTGACTGTAGACGGTCAATGCGCCGACTTTTTCATTAAAGCGGGCGAGAGCATTCAAGTGCCATGCAAACAAGGCAGCGTGGTCATTGAATCGATGTCGTCCACCGCGCAGGCCCGGGTTGCGCTTGCCGCGCAGTCACCGCTTGTGCAACACGTCGGCCCAAGCTTCGCGCAGCCGCTTACGGTCTCCGTGCTGCAGCCGCTGGCAACCGCGCTCTGCAATCTCGCCACAACACTGCGCAAAGTGGCGGTTCAGCTCGATCCAAAGCTCGCGCGCGCGTAAACTTTTCTTCTCTATCGTTTTTCGTTGGACGCTATGCATCACGACACCCTCGCGCTCTATGTGAACTCCGGCTACACCAGCCCGTATGCCCTTTCGACGTTCGTCACGCTCAAAGAGAAAAATCTGGCGTTCGAAATTCGCGAAATCGACATGGATCGCGATGGGCATCGTGACGGCGATTACGCTCGGCGCTCGTTAACCGAGCGTATCCCGACGCTATTGCATGGCGATTTCGCACTCTCCGAATCCTCCGCGATGGACGAATATCTGGAAGAGGCCTTTCCCGACACGCCGCGTGTCTACCCCGGCAACGTTCGCGATCGCGCACGGGCGCGACAGATTCAAGCCTTTGTGCGCAGCGATCTGATGCCGATTCGCATGGAGCGCTCAACGAGCACGGTGTTTCAGCACGACAAGCCGCAACCGCTTTCGGCGGAGGCGAAATCGGCCGTCGCGAAACTCGTTCAATTTGCCGATGCGCTGATCCCGATCGATTCGGGCAACCTGTTCGGCGGCTGGAGCATTGCCGACACCGATCTGGCGATGATGTTGAATCGCTTGGTACACAACGGCGATCCGATACCGGAAAAAATCGCGAAGTATGTGCGCGCGCAATGGGCGCGGCCAAGCGTTCAGGCGTGGGTCGCCCTTGCCGCGAGAGCCAACGCGTAGGCGATCACGCGGCGCGGCAGTAAGCCGCAGCCGCGAGCGATAGATACGACTGGGTCATTTGTAGCTTTTTACAATTTCGCCGCTTTAAAGCTCAAGTACGATGAGTTAAGTATCTATGTCCTATAGCTTCTAAACTCTCGCACAAGTCGTTCTGCGCGGGGCGATCAAGTACATAGTTCATTGCGGCAAAACGCTCCGCGGCTAGTGCGTCACGATTTCGCCGCGCAGACTGTGCGCGACCGCTTCGATGACTTTCACGTCGACGTATTCGCCGACGAGGCGATGCGCGTTTGGACCGCCCGGGAAATTGATCACGCGATTGTTCTCAGTGCGCGCAGCAAGCTCGCTCTTGCTTTTCTTCGATGTGCCTTCTACCAGCACGCGTTCGATATTGCCCACCATCGCCCGACTGTAGCCAGAGAAGAGCTCGTCGATCCGTTTTTGCAGTTGACTCAAACGGGCAGATTTCTCAGCGGCTGGCGTATCGTCTGCAAGATCTGCCGCCGGCGTTCCGGGGCGTGCGCTGTACGTGAAGCTAAACGCACCGTCAAAGGCAACGTCGTCGATCAGCTTCATCGTGAGGTCGTGATCTTTCTGGGTTTCGCCAGGGAAGCCGACAATGAAATCGGAGGTCAGCGAAATGTTCGGGCGCACTGCACGCAGCTTTCGCACAGTCGATTTGAATTCGAGCGCGGTGTAGCCGCGTTTCATCGCCGCGAGAATACGATCGGAGCCATGCTGCACTGGCAAATGCAGTTGCGAGACCAGCTTCGGGATTTTTTCGTACACCGCAATCAACGAAGCGCTCATCTCGCGCGGATGCGAGGTCGTATAGCGGATGCGCTCAATCCCCGGAATCTCGTCGATGTATTCGATCAGTGTTGCAAAGTCTGCAATCTCATTGCCGCCGCCCATCTTTCCTCTGTACGCGTTCACGTTTTGCCCGAGCAGGGTGATCTCTTTCACGCCCTTGATCGCGAGCTCGGCAATCTCGGTCAACACGTCTTCAAACGGTCGCGACACTTCCTCGCCACGTGTGTAGGGCACGACGCAGAAACTGCAATATTTGCTGCAACCTTCCATGATCGAGACGAACGCACTTGCCGCCTCAACCCGTGCGGGCGGCATGTTGTCGAATTTTTCGATTTCGGGGAACGAGATATCGACTTGCGAGCGCCCGGTTTCGCGACGTTTCGCAATCAACGCCGGAAGGCGATGCAGAGTCTGGGGCCCGAACACGACATCTACGAACGGCGCACGCTCGACAATCGCCGCGCCTTCTTGCGACGCAACGCAACCACCGACGCCGATCAGCAGATTCGGGTTTGATTTTTTGAGTTCGCGCACGCGACCAAGATCGTGAAACACTTTCTCTTGCGCTTTCTCGCGCACCGAGCAGGTGTTAAAGAGAATCACGTCCGCGTCGTCGGGTGTGTCGGTCTTCGCGAAACCGGTTTTACCGTCGGCAGACGAAGCCGCCTCGGACGCATTCAAGATGTCGGCCATCTTGTCGGAGTCGTACTCATTCATCTGGCAGCCGAAGGTGCGGATGAAGAGTTTTTTCTTGGCGGGGAATGGCGCGTCGGGCGCGGGCTGAGCATCAGCCGCCGACAAAACGGGGGTGTCATTCATGTTGCAGGGCGCGCGGCTTTATCCGGCGTTGCGTTTGGAGGAACCACCATTTTACCGAGGCTGTCGCCTCTGACAGGGCGTCTGCGCTAGATTCATGTCTCGCGTGTATGCAGCTCGACCGTGCTCGCGCAACAAAAAAGCCTTGGAGGGTGAATGAACGGGTCTTTGCGCGCCGCGTGCGCGGTCGTTTTCTTTTCTTTGGGTCAAGCCGCTGCGCTTGCGCAATCCCTCGCTGTAACTGCGACCAGCGTGCGAATCCACCATATCGGACCGTTTACCGGCCCCTTGGCCAGCGCCAATAACGAATCGCTCGCTGGCGCGAAACTGGTATTTGATCGTGTGAATCAAGCAGGTGGCGTAAACGGGCGCAAGGTCGAACTAGTTGAAATCGACGACAAGCAAGATGCGAAATTGACCGACCAATTCGCCGCCGATCTGATCACGAAAAAAGAGGTGCTCGCATTTTTCATGCCCCGAACATCGCCCAGCATCCAGGCGCTGCTCAAGCTCAGCGAAGTCAACGGAGTGCCCCTGGTCGCGCCGCAAGTCGGTCCCGAGTTTTTGTACGATGGTCAACAAAAAACTGCGTTTACGGTGCGCGCGAGCTATTCCTCCGAACTGATCCGCGCGATTGATCTACAACTGCGGCTCGGACGCACCAAGTTTGCATTTTTAACGTCCGACGACGCCTACGGCAATCCACTGCTTGCGGCAGCAACCAAGCGACTGGCTGAAATTAAGCTCACGCCGCTTTTTGAGAAGGTAGACAACCGAAACGCAAACACCGACGCGGCACTCGCAAAGTTTCTTGCGGCAAAACCCGACGTTGTGTTTCTGATCTGCAATGCGGCTTGCGCATCGGGCTTCGTCAATCGTTACGCCGAGCGCGGCGGTTTGACCCAGTTTGTCACCTTGTCAAACAATAGTTCGAATTCGTTCATCAAAGGGCTCGGCGCTAACGCGCGCGGCGTTATCGTGATGCAGGTGGTGCCGCTGCCGACCTCGAAGACCGTGGGCGTTTCAAAAGAGTACGCAGCGGCGGCGCTGGCGGCGAAGCAGGAACCGAGTCATGCCGGGCTGCAAGGCTACATCAGCGCCCGTCTGTTGGTCGAGGGCATACGCCGGACGGGGAAAAACGTAGCCGCCGCCTCACTCATGAGCGCCATCGAGGGACTACGCGCGTTCGAACTCGGCGACTTCACCCTGAGCTACGGTGTCAATGATCGTCTAGGAAGCTCGTTTGTCGAGGACACGATCATTTCCAAAGACGGGAAATTCTTGCGCTAGATTTTCTCGCGCGCGAGGCGAGTCGGTCGCTCGTCTTCACCCCGGTTTCGGCGCAAATAACCGGCTCGCTGCATCGACGTTACGCCTACAATCGGCTTCGTTGTCGTTTCGCTCCAATCGCTGCCCGCCATGCCACTTTCCGCCGCTACCGCCGCCGACCGTGCGCGCATACTTGCCGAAGCACTGCCCTACATCCGGCAATTTCACGACAAAACGCTGGTCATCAAATACGGCGGCAATGCGATGACCGATCCGGAACTCAAAAAGAAATTCGCCTTCGATGTGGTGATGCTCAAGCTCGTTGGCATGAACCCGGTCGTGGTACACGGCGGCGGCCCGCAGATCAACGAAATGCTTGATAAAACCGGTAAGAAAGGCAGCTTCGTTCAGGGCATGCGGGTGACCGACGATGAAACGCTCTATGTCGTAGAAGCGGTGCTTGGCGAGTTAAACCAGGAAATCGTGGGCTTGATCAACCAAGCTGGCGGTCGCGCCGTTGGGCTCAATGGCCAGGACGCCGGATTCATCCGCGCGCGCAAGCTCATGCTCGACTCCGAAACCCATCAAGGCGAGAAGCTCGACATCGGTTTCGTCGGCGATATTGAGTCGATCGATCCGTCGCTGATTCATCATCTGGATGCGGCAGACTTCATTCCGGTCATCGCGCCGATTGGCGTCGGTGCAGACGGTCAGGCCTACAACATCAATGCCGATCTGGTGGCCTCGGAACTCGCCCAGACACTTCGCGCAGAGAAATTGCTTCTTATGACCAATACGCCGGGTGTGCTCGACAAGAGCGGAAAGCTCTTGACCGGCTTAACCCACGCGCAAATCGAGGCTTTGTTTGCCGACGGTACGATTTCTGGCGGTATGCGCCCAAAGATACAAGGTGCCCTGGATGCTGCGCTGCACGGCGTTAAAGCGGTTCACATCATTGACGGGCGTGTAGAGCATGCGCTACTGTTGGAGATTCTCACGTCGGAAGGCGTGGGAACCATGATTCGCGCGAATTGATGCGTGAGCCCGTTGAAGTGATCGAAATCAATCGAGCCTGCGCGTTCGGTTGAGAGGAAAAAGATATGGCAAGCAAACCGGGGGAGCGCCGAACTCAGATTCTGCAGGTGCTGGCGGGCATGCTCGAAACGCCGCAAGGCGAGAAAATCACGACCGCCGCACTGGCGGCGAAAGTGGGCGTCTCCGAAGCGGCGCTCTATCGTCACTTCGCAAGCAAAGCGCAGATGTTTGAAGCGCTCATCGAATTCATTGAAGAATCGATGTTCTCCGTCATCAATCAAATTGTGGCTGCCGAACGCGATGGGCGCACGCAAGCGCTGTCGATCGTCTCGATGATGCTCACCTTCGCCGAGAAAAATCCAGGAATGGTGCGCGTATTGATCGGCGATGCGTTGGTCAACGAAGATGCGCGTTTGCAAACGCGCATTAATCAAATTTTGGATCGTGTCGAAGCATCGATTAAACAATCGCTTCAATTGGTCACCGCAGCCAATCCAGGCGTAGATTTAAACCCCGCTGCCTGCGCGTCAACATGCGTTGCCTACGCGCTCGGACGTTGGCACAGCTATGCGAAGAGCGGATTTAAACGCAAGCCAGGCGCGAACTGGGCGGCAGAGCAATTGGCGTTGCGCGTGTAGGCGCGACCGCGCGCAAGATGGGCGGAGCAAAGCGATACCCATCGTCGGCGTTTGCAATATAGGTAGCGCTTGGAACCTTGGGCGACGGGTAGCACTTCGCGACATTCGCTCTATGTGTACGACGTGTCCGTAATTTATCGCAACGCAAACAACAAGCCGAGCGGCACAAATACCACGCTCGCAATATTGCCCACAAGCACGATCGATGCAACCTTCGCTGGCTCTTGCTTGTAGTAATCCGCCACCAAAAAGTTAAGCACCGCAGGCGGCAGCGCACCAAACAAAAACACGAGCCCGATTTGCTCTTTGCTCATCGGCACGATGAGTGCCGCAATCGCCGCCATGATCAGGCCGACCACCGGACAAACGGCGGCGGCGAGTAAGGACATCGAGAAATCCTCGCGCTTCACATCGGTCATTCGCACGCCCAGCGACAGCAGCATGAGTGGAATCGCGCTGTCGCCGACCATCTTGATCGGTGCATGCACGACATCGGGCAGGTGCAGACCACTGAGCCCCAGTCCGGCACCGAGCGCAGTCGCCCAGATCATTGGGCTTTTCAGCAAAAACTTCCATTCGGCATGTCGATTGACGATGAACGAGCCGACCGTGAAGTGCAGCAAGTTCGAAGTCGTAAAAAGTGCCACCATGCCAGCAACACCCGGTGCACCAAACGCAAAGAGCGCGAGCGGCAAACCCATGTTGCCGCAGTTGTTGAACATCATTGGCGGCACAAAGGTGCGCGGGCTCTCGCCCGCGAGTTTCGCGAATGGCCACGCGAGCACGCCCGATCCGAGCACCACAACAATCGAGGCAACGGCAAGCGGCCACAGTGACACGAGATCCACGCTCTTGTCGCTCAAATAAGCAAGTACGAGGAACGGCCCAAACACATCGAGATTGAATCGATTCATCATCCGCATGTCGGGCTTCCACGCGCGACCGAGTGCGTAGCCGAGCACGATGATGAGCAGCACCGGCAAAACGATTTCGGCGATGCGAAATGCGGTATTCATGCGACCGGTTGCCTCATAGGTTTCATGGCACGAGGCAGCGCGAAGAGCGTCCACACGATGATTGCGATTTCAATCGCGGCAACGACCATGAATGCCGTTTCATAGCCTGCCTGCGCATAGCGTCCCGGCGTTTCCGTGGGGAATTTGTTGACGATCAAGCCGATGCACCACTGCACTAGAAAACCCAACCCGAACATCATGAAATTGATGATCGTCGAGAGTCTTCCCGCAACGGCACTTGGAAAACTCGGCGTGAGCGCGGCGAACACGAGGTTCCCCGCGACGTGCGTTAGACCAAAAAACGTAAGCACGAGGGCGGGCGAGCCTTTCCACGAAAACAGCAAAGGCAAGAGTCCGATCAAACAGCCAAGGCAACCCAAACATGCAAAGAGCGGTGCCGAACCGCCGCGCGCGACGTAGCGCCCCATGAGCGTGCCAAGTGTGATGTTCGCGACGAGCATCCCTGCGGAAATCAACAACAAATAGTTGCCGATCTCGCGCGGTGCCATGCCGACTACATCGACGAGCCACGGTCCCGCCCACAAACCTTGCACGGCGAGCCCCATCGCGTTGCCGAAGCAGGTGATTGGTGCCGCGGCCCAGAACAGTGGTGACCGCAGTATGACCGCGACTGAAACTTTTTCTTTGTTCGCTTGTGCGGTTTTTGCTGTGTTCGGATCGGGAACAACGAACGCGAGCCAAAACGCGACCGCAATCGAGAGCACGCCGACCGCGAAGAACATTTGCGACCACGTGATGAAACCGAGTAACCACAGCACCGGTGCGGTGGAGAGAATTGCGCCCGCGTTGCCGACCGCAAGCATGTAGCCATTCATCGCGGGCACGCGCTCTTTCGGCAACCACAATCCGAATGTGCGCAGAGTCGCCATCAAACATGCGGCGACGCCGATCCCAATCAGCGCGCGACCGACAATCAGCCCGATGGATGAAGTTGCCGACGCGAATACGAAACAGCCTGACGCGCAGACGAGCATCAACAGGGCTTCGACCCGGCGCGGACGATATCGATCAAGGAAACTACCAAGCGGCAATTGAGTAAATGCAAAGGCGAGAAAGTACGCCGCCGTGAGAAAACCGAGCTGCGCCGCGTCGAGACCGAACTCGCGTGTGAGCTGTGGGGCGATGGCTGCGTTCACCGTACGCAACGCATAGCTGATGACGTAGGCAAGACCGAACGGCGCGAAGATCGCGAGCGTGAAACGCAGCGTGTTGAAGCTCGCCGCTTGAGCGACGCTATTCACCGCACAACTCGCAAATGGCGTTCGATGCGTTTCTCTGCTTCGACATAAAACTCGGATATAGCACTATCACTCGACGCCCAATGAAATATGAATTGATGTCTATTTTTATAAATTTTCAACGCAGTATATAAACTTACTTATTGCCATATTCATTAGGGCAATCGCTGCAAAAGCTTGCTTAGAAAGTCAGAGGATGAATTGCGAGAGATTTTCATCCTTCACAATGTTCGCAAGTTTGCTGTCCACAAACTTCGCATCGATTTCAATAACGGAACCGGTGAGCGAGTCTGCATCGAAACTCACGTCTTCGACGAGTCGCTCCATCACTGTGTGCAGACGCCGCGCGCCGATGTTTTCTTGACGTTCGTTCACTGTAAACGCGATCTCTGCGAGTCGCGTAATCGCGTCGGTTTTGAAATCGAGCGTCACTTGTTCAGTGAGTAACAGCGCGGCGTATTGCTGCGTAAGACTAGCATCTGTTGCCGTAAGAATGCGTTCAAAGTCTTTCACGTTAAGCGCCGTGAGCTCCACGCGAATCGGAAAGCGTCCCTGCAATTCGGGAATCAAATCGCTCGGTTTCGAGAGATGAAACGCGCCACTCGCGATGAACAAAATATGATCGGTTTTGATCGCGCCGTATTTCGTGTTGACCGTCGTGCCCTCGACGAGCGGCAGCAAATCGCGTTGCACACCTTGACGCGACACGTCCGCGCCGCTCGTTTCTTGTCGCGCGGCGATCTTGTCGATTTCATCCAAGAACACAATGCCATTTTGCTCAGCGTTTTCGAGCGCATTGGCTTTAAGTTCCTCTTCGTTGACGAGTTTCGCCGCTTCTTCATCCTGACAAATTTTTAGCGCTTCATCAACACGCATCTTCTTGAATTTCTTGCGCCCCTGATGCATGTTCGAAAACATGCCTTGAATCTGCTGCGTCAATTCCTCCATACCCGGCGGTGCCATCACTTCCATCTGCGGCGCAGCCTGCGCGACTTCGATGTCGATTTCTTTGTCGTCGAATTGCCCTTCGCGCAACATCTTGCGAAACTTCTGTCGCGTCGTGTTATCGGTCGGCTTCAAATCTTCGAAGTTGACGGCGGTTGGTGGCGGCAACAAAGCATCTAGCACGCGCTCCTCCGCCGCGTCGAGCGCACGATCGCGCACGGCCTTGGTCGCCTGTTCGCGCGTTTGCTTAATCGAGACTTCCACCAAATCGCGAATGATCGTATCGACATCGCGACCGACGTAGCCGACTTCGGTGAACTTGGTCGCTTCCACTTTCACAAACGGCGCGTTCGCAAGTTTCGCAAGCCGTCGCGCAATTTCCGTTTTGCCAACACCGGTCGGTCCGATCATCAAAATGTTCTTCGGCGTAATCTCCGAGCGCAACGGATCGGGCACCTGCTGACGACGCCAGCGATTACGAAGCGCGATCGCCACCGCTTTCTTCGCCGCGCCCTGCCCCACGATATGACGATCGAGTTCGTGAACGATTTCTTTGGGAGTCATGAGCGAGGACATTGTGCAGCGATCTTCAAACGATGAAAGTACGTACGTATTGTAGGAGCGGCTCTGCCGCGAACCGGGATGCGCTGCTCGTCGCGCTGTGCCCCAGCGTTTGACATTCGCTGACCAAGTCGCTGGACAGTGGACGGTCTAAGTCGGTGACATAAGAATTCGGCTATTGCGTTCGCGTGACGATTTCCGCTTTTTTCGCGTGATTGCCGCGCAACACGATCGCAACATTCGCGATTGGCATTTGTGGAGATTCGTTGAGCCATGAACGAAATCCTTTGCGAGCCTAGAATTCACGTATCGCATATTGGACGCTCTTGAATGTCGATCCTCAAAGACAAAAAAATCCTCCTCACCGGTCTGCTCTCGAATCGCTCGATCGCGTTCGGCATCGGCAAAGCCTTGAAGCGCGAAGGCGCAACGCTCGCGTTCACCTACGCCGGTGAATCGATGAAGGATCGCGTCGACAAACTCGCGCCCGAACTAGGTGGCGGCCTCGTGATGAGCATGGATGTCACCAAGCAAGACGAAATCGATGCAGTCTTCGCTAAGCTCAAAACCGAATGGGGCGGACTCGATGGCGTCGTGCATTCGATCGGCTTTGCGCCGCGCGAAGCGATTGCGGGCGATTTTCTTGATGGGCTGTCGCGCTCGTCGTTCATGACCGCGATGGATATCTCCGCCTATTCGTTCGCAGCGCTTGGCAAAGCGTCGCGCGAATTGATGAAGGGCCGCAACGGCGCGCTGCTCACGCTTTCGTACCTTGGTGCGATTCGCGCGGTGCCGAACTACAACACGATGGGTGTTGCCAAGGCCGCGCTCGAAGCGAACGTGCGCTACATGGCAGCCACGCTTGGACCCGAAGGCACACGCGTCAATGGCATCAGCGCGGGGCCGATCAAAACGCTCGCCGCTGCGGGTATTGCAGGCTTTTCGACGATGCTCAAAAACTTCGCAGCGGCTGCGCCACTACGTCGCAACATCACTGCGGACGAAGTGGGCAACGTAGCTGCGTTTTTGATGAGCGATTGGGCAAGCGCGATGACCGGCGAAATTCTCTATGTGGACAACGGCTATTCGCAGGTCGCAGCGGGGATGGATGACGGTGGCGAGAAGCCAAAAGAGTAGCGCTTACGTGTGTGGCGTT
This sequence comes from Betaproteobacteria bacterium, assembly GCA_013298045.1. Lineage (GTDB taxonomy): Bacteria > Pseudomonadota > Gammaproteobacteria > Burkholderiales > Casimicrobiaceae > Casimicrobium. The sequence goes on along the minus strand of JAAFJI010000001.1, from coordinate 11,567 downwards.
TTCAAGAAATGCTCGACGAGCAGATCGGTGAGCGCCGAAATTTCCTTGGTCGGCGACGCGGCACCGTAGAGCACAATTTCCGAATCGATCAGCGGCGGAAAACCGTCGCGTTTTCCCAATATCTTCAAGCCGTTCGCGACCGAACCTTCGGTAAGCGCGCCAACGCCAACGCCCGCATGAATCGCCGACTGCAACGAGAGCACGCTTTGGCCGCAGTACGCAACATACCACCGCTTTTCGCTTTGCGCGAGTGCGCGAAGTGCGTGCGCGCGCACGCCGCAGCCATGCGGCAGTAGCGCGAGCGGCAATTCGTTTTGCGCCGTTTTTGCGTCGCGGCGCAGTCGATCAAGCGCCTCGTCATTCGGCGTTGCAACCCAGTAGAGTTTTTCGCGACGCAAAACGTGTGCGCTTTTTTTGTTGCGTGCCGACGCATCGGTCGCGTCCCGCCGCCCAATCACAACATCGATTTCGCCTTCCTTCTTCTTCGCGAGTAGCACGCCGGTGAGGCCACCGGTGACTTCGACGCGCGCATCCGGAAAGCGCTCACGAAACCGCATCAATAACTCCGGCAACGCGCCGGGTACGAAGTAGTCGGTTATGCCGAGCCGAATAGTGCCGCCGACCGATCCACTCATGACACGCTGCACGCCTTCGTCGTGAACACGCAGTACTTCACGCGCGTAGGCAAGCAGCGCGTCGCCTTTGGACGTCACCGAAAAATTGCGCCGATCGCGCTCGAACACGAGAAAGCCCAACCGCTCTTCGAGTTTCTTGATTTGCGCGCTCACCGTCGACTGCGTACGCGCGACGCGCTCCGCAGTGAGTGTGAAGCTTTTGTTGTCGGCAAGCGTAACAAACGTGCGCAGAGCGGCGATGTCGAGGTTAACCACGCGCTACGTCCAATCGGTTAGCCCTTGGCTTTCGTGTGCTCGGCAATTGCGCGCTCAAGGTCTTTGTACTCTTCGCATTGTTTGCCGCATATTCTTTCCAGTTGCGACAAATGCCAGCGCGCTTTCTCGACATTCTTCTGCTTCAAATGCGCGACGCCAACGTATTCATGCGCCCCGCGATGATTCGGGTCGATCGCGAAGGCCCGGTCGTAGCTTGCGAAGGCCTCCTTGTATTTGCCAAGCCAGCGATACGAAAAGCCAAGCATGTTGTGAGCGTCGGCATTTTTGGGCGCTGCGACGGTCGCCGACTCGAAGTGCTTCGCGGCAGCCGCCCAGTCTTTGCGTTTGACGGCGGCCATGCCCTCTTCGTAGGTCGGAATCTTTGCGGTTTCCGCAGGCGTTGATGGCGTGTAGTCCGCATAAGCGATGGGTGCCGCAGCTAAAACAAATGAGAGCATGCAGACACGGAACGGAGAAGATTTCGACATGTGATTCCTATTTGGTGAAGTAGATGTAGTTCGCGGTGTAGTAGACCCGAGCCTGTTGGCCAAGTTTCGTGGCATCGCAACCCGAGCTGGGCGCAACACCGCCGACGGTATTCACACGCTGCAAGCTGGAAACATCGCTAAACACGCCTACTTTCACCTCGCTCCTGGTCGCGACGAGCAGGTGAGCGATCGCGCCCGCGCGCGTGGACTCGGCGCGCGCTTTGAGCGAGCCGACGATCTTGCTTCCGTCGTCGCTCTCCCAGCTTGGTCCGGCATAGTGCTTGCCGACCAGTTTGCCGTTCAAATCAAACAAATCCGCCTCAGGCGCGACAAACGTCCAGGCGGGCCCTTTATCCGATTGCTTGCATTCGTAAATTTGAACGCCGATCGCGGCGTAATTCATCTTTTCGCGTTCACCTTGCGGTACCAGTTGCGCCGGAACGCCAGCGAGTGCGGTCGCGGCCAGCGCGTTGGTGCCGAGAAAGATAGAAGACGCGAAGGTACGCAGAAAGCACATGTTGAACTCCAGATGAGATATCGAAGGTTCAACTATCTACCCAATATTCTTATCAGTAAAGCGAATACTTTAAATATTTCTTATCGAAAAACAAGATATGAGAGAACGGCTCAGATCGCAATTGAGCGACCGCCGTCGACGTTGATTGTCTGACCTGTGACGTAGCTTGCGTCGCAGATCAAGTATTTCACTGCCTCGGCGATTTGCTCGACACCGCCTTCGCGCTTGAGCGGCACGTGATCGAGAATGCGCGCTTTTTCTACCTCGTCAATCTGGTCATCGTCGGGCCAGAATATCGGGCCTGGCGCAACCGCGTTCACACGCACATGTGGCGCGCCTTCGCACTCTGGCGCGAGATCGCGAGCGAGCGCGAGCGTGAGTCCGCGCAATCCGGCTTTGGCGATGTTGTAGAGAACATAGTCTTTCATCGGTCGCTCGGCATGAATATCGGTAATGTTCACGATAGCGCCGTTTACTCTCGCCAGATGCGGCGCGGCGGCCTTGCACACAAAGAGCGGCGCTTTAAGGTTGCTGCCGATCAATTCGATCCACTGCGTCTCATCGATTCGATCCAGCGTGCCGCCGTAGAAAGTGGAGGCATTGTTGACCAGCGCGTCGAGTCGCCCGAAACGCTCAATGACGCTTTCCACGAGCGGCTCAAGCGTTGCAGTCGCGAGGAGGTCAGCTTGAATACACACGGCTGAGCGTATACGAATGGCGTTTAACTCACTTGCGAGTGACTCGGCCTCGACTTTCGATGCGCGATAATGGATCGCGACAGCGAAACCTTCGCGATGAAGGCGACGCGCAATCGCGGCACCGACGCGCTTCGCGCCACCGGTGACCAGCGCAACTCTTATTCCGGTTTCTTTCGTCATGGGTTATCCACTTTTCAATGCGCTCTTTGATGTTGTCGCGCGAGGACTGCCGACGCCCGAGGCGTCGCTTCGGATGCATGGCGAAGCTGTGGCGCTCTCGATTGCGGCGAAGATCGAAGCGTCGCCCGATCGCCGCATTGCATTCTCTGATTTTATGCGGGCGTGTTTATACGCGCCGAATCTCGGCTATTACACCGCAGGCAGTGCAAAACTGGGCAGTGCCGGGGACTTCACCACCGCACCGGAAATGTCGCCGCTTTTTGGTGCGACGCTTGCGGGCGCATTTGCACCGCTCGTCGTGCATGGCGTAACCGAGCTTGGCGCGGGCAGCGGCGCGCTCGCGAAATCGTTCATTTCCGCTGCGGGCGATTGCGACTACTCAATACTCGAAGTCAGTGCCGATTTGCGCGAGCGACAAGAGCGCTTGCTCGCACAAACACGTACCCGATGGCTCGACCGACTACCCGATGAAATTGCGGGTGTTGTACTGCTAAACGAAGTGCTCGATGCGCTGCCTTGCGAGATCGTTCGCTTCGACAGTTCACGCTATCAACAAGCATTCGTTGTCCAACACGAACGAGGCTTCGAATTTCAGTGGCGGGCGCTTGAAAGCGGAGCGCTCTTCGAGGCCGCAAAACATCGCATCCCGCCGATCGAGGGCTACGCGAGCGAGATCAATCTTGAGGCCGAGGCGCTCGCGGCCACACTCGCCGCGCGGCTAAGCCGAAGCGAGCCGACGGCCGTTTGCTTTATCGATTACGGATTTCCGCAAAGCGAGTTCTATATGCCGTCGCGCACGCGCGGGACATTGATGTGTCACTACCGACATCGCGCCCACGACGACCCGCTGATACTTCCCGGTTTACAGGACATCACCGCACATGTCGATTTCACAGCAATCGCCGAGGCGATGATTGAGGCAAGCGACGCGCTTAGCGTCAGTTGCTACTCGACGCAGGCGAAGTTTCTTCTCGCCAGCGGCTTGCCTGCAATGCTGGAGACTGCGATGTTTGCGACTGAGGCGTCGCGACTTGCCGCGACCGGTGCTATCCAGAAACTCGTCTCGCCCACCGAGATGGGCGAACTTTTTAAAGTGCTCGTCATCGGAAATGCCAAGGCGAATCGCATCCTCGACCGATTTGCGGAAATCGACGACTGCCATCGATTGTAATAACAGCTCAATATATTGATGCCTCTTAAAATATAGGCTGTAGCTGATTCAGTCACTATATAAGAAAAGTATCAAAATCTCACATAATTCCTATTTTATAGGGCTTGTGCCGTTAAAGCTGTAAGGTCAATGTCTTCTGGCTTGCAGATCGCAAAACCAATCGCTCGACGACGCAATTTGAGTAGCGCTTTGTCATAGGTAATGATCGCGTTTGCACGCCCGCACAGCGCCACGTCAAGAAATTTTTGATCGTCCCGATCGCTGCATTTCGGAAGCGATGCCGCGTGTGCGTCATCGATTGTCACCCATTCGACGAACGGCCCGAGCGCGGCAATGGCGTCTTGAATCCGATTATCGTCAATGTCGAACATTCTGTAGCCGAGCACTTTTTTGAGCTCGCGGTAGGTCGCAATCGAGAGCAGCGGGGTGACGCGCTTTTGTGTCCATGCAGCCCGTAGTGGCAAATGACGCGAGTCTTTGAAAATGAGTGCAGAGACCAGCACATTGGTGTCGATGACTAAACGCACGGGTGTTCGCGACGCTCGTCAGGACGACGCGCGTCGCTGTAGCACGACGTGCTGCGCGCACAGAAGCAACGATTTGCAATCGTTCGTCAGCCGATCGCGCCAATTTGGCTTATGCGCGCTGCGACCTCCAAATCTGTTCGTCTCGTCGTCGTTCGGCCTCACTGCGCAGTCCAGCCACCGTCCATGGAGTACGCGCTTCCGGTAACTGAGCCGCCAGCTTCGGAGCAGAGAAACAGTGCGAGCTCCGCCAGATGCTCCGGCGAGACGAATCGTTCGCTCGGTTGCTTTTCACCGACCAGTTGCTTGGTTGCTGCATCGACCGTCATGCTTTGCGCGACAGCGCGCGCTTCGATTTGCTTTCGTACGAGCGGCGTATCTACCCAGCCCGGGCAGATCGCGTTACAGGTGATATTCGATCGTGCGTTTTCCAGCGCCGAGACCTTGGTCAGACCGACAATGCCATGCTTCGCAGCAACATATGCGGATTTGTTTGCAGAGGCGACCAGTCCGTGCGCCGAAGCAATGTTGATGATCCGTCCCCAGCCTCTCAATTGCATGTCGGCAAGCGCGATTTTCGAAGTATGAAATGCCGACGAGAGATTGATCGCGATGACCGCATCCCATCGCTCATCCGGAAACTCCGGAACCGGGGCGACATGCTGAATTCCGGCATTGTTCACCAGCACATCAATGCGACCGCAAATGGCGATGGTTTGCTTCACCAGCATTTGCGCATCCGAGCCCTTCGACAGATCCGCCGGAACGAAATGCACACGCGTTTTAGATTGCTCGGCAATCGCTTCGCGGGTTTGCTCGATTTCCGCAGGGTTGCCGAAACCGTTCATCACCACTTCCGCGCCTGCGAGCGCGAAGCGACGGGCAATCGCAAGCCCGATGCCACTTGTCGAACCGGTAACGAGCGCGACTTTGTTTTCTACTGTGTTCATGTCCTGGAATTCGGATGCGTTCGCGCTATTTTGTACGATGAACGGAATCAGCGTGTGGGCAGACGTATGGGTACGCTTGCTTGAATCGATCGGCGAACCCTCCCGTGCGCCTACGCTTTGGTTTTCTGGTTGAGCGCTCGTTTGAATTCCGCGAGTGTCGCTTCGCGAGCCCTTGCGTGATCGACAATCGGCAGAGGATAGTCTCGACCCACCGCGAATCCGCGCGCACGCAGCTCCACGGGCGACGTGAGCCAAGGGGCGTGAATGTCCTTGTTCGAAAGCATCGCGACTTCGGGAACGTACTTCCGAATGAAAACGCCGTCGGCGTCGAACTTCTCACTCTGACTTAGCGGGTTGAAGATACGGAAATACGGCTGTGCGTCACATCCGGTAGACGCAGCCCATTGCCAACCGCCATTGTTTGCAGACAAATCGAAATCGTTTAACTTCGCTGCAAAATAAGCTTCGCCCCAGCGCCAATCGATGAGCAAATCCTTCACCAAAAAGCTCGCCGCCACCATGCGTAGTCGATTGTGCATGTAGCCAGTTTGATTGAGCTGCCGCATGGCTGCGTCAACGATTGGGTAGCCGGTTCGCCCTTCGCGCCATGCAGCGAAAAGTGCTTCGTCATTCGACCAGGCAATCCCGTCGTACTCTGGTTTGAAACTGCGCTCCACGACGCGTGGATTGTGATGCAAGATGTGCGCATAAAAGTCACGCCAGATCAATTCCGACAGCCAGACTTCCGCACCACGCGAACCCTCCTGCCAGCGCGTCCACGCTTCACGTGCAAGACCGCGAATCGAGACAGTGCCGAAGCGCAAATGAGTCGATAAATACGAAGGTCCTTTGAGCGCAGGGAAGTTTCGCGCTTCATCGTAGCGATCAATGCGTTTCAGGAAGTCTCCGAGTAGTGCTTCGCCGCCGCTCGCGCCTGTGGGAAAGTTCATTTCGCGAAGGTTGGTACGCGTAACGCCCATCGCATCAAGCGATGGAATGTCCGTCGAGAACCCGACCGAGCTTGAAGAGACCCTTATGTCCGCTGACGCCTGCGTCGCATCGGCGAGACGCTTTGCATGTTTTGCGACCGGATACGCCTTTAGATAAAAAGCCTCCAATCGCTTCAGCCACGCGTTCTTGTACGGGGTAAATACCGAAAAGAATTTTCCGCCTTGAGTGAGCAGTTCGTCCTTTTCGAAAATCACGTGATCCTTGTGCGTTTTGAATTCGATCTGCTGTCTTGCGAGCGCTTCGCACACCCGCTCATCGCGCGCCTTCGCCTGCGGTTCGTAGTCGTGATTGGTGAACACCGCATCTACCGAGAGCGCACAAGCAATCGCGGGAATTGCTTCGCTCGCGACAGCATGCGCAATCCAGAGATCGCCACCGAGTGCGCGCAGCGCGCTGCGCAACTCGAGCACACTCTCCCAGATGAACTCTACGCGCCGGTCGGCGCGATCTTCGAGCGCGTCGAGAATCTGCCGATCGAACACGAACACGCAGAAAACCCTTTCGCTTTGCAGCAGCGCGGCATGCAGGGCTGCATTATCGAAGGCGCGAAGATCACGGCGAAACCAGAAGAGCGATCGAGCGAACGGGCGTGTGAGCATGGAGATTTTGAGTTAGGCAGGTTCAGTATGCGCGGGGCGGATTCGGCGCTCGCCGACATCCCTATTGTCGCCGACGTTTGCCATCGAAACCGTAAAATCACGGAATGGATGCGAGTTGCCTTGCCGGACATTTTCTGATCGCCATGCCCGGCATGGTCGATCCAAATTTCAAGGAAACAGTCACTTATCTGTGCGAACACACCGAGCGAGGCGCGCTCGGCGTGGTTCTTAACCGGCAAACCGATATTTCAATGGCAGCGCTATTCGACCAGGTCGAAATCAAGGTTCGTCATCTCGATTTTGCCGAGCGCAAGGTGCGTTTCGGCGGACCGGTGAGCGTCGAGCATGGTTTTGTTTTGCATCGCCCGCACGGCGTCTGGAACTCCTCGATTGCTGTCGGCGACGAGCTCGTGTTGACGACATCGAAGGACATTCTGGAAGCGGTGGCAGACGGGGTGGGGCCAAGCGATTGGCTGATTACGCTTGGTTACGCGGGTTGGGGTGCAGGGCAGCTGGAGGAAGAAATTTCGCAAAACGCCTGGCTTTCGGTGCCAGCCTCGGCGGATCTTTTGTTTGAAACGCCTGCGGAGCGGTTGTTCGACGTGGCGATGCAGCGTTTAGGCGTTTCTCGGTTTGCGCTCTCAAGCGTTGCGGGTCACGCATGATGCGTCGGCTTCGCTTGCCTCGGTCGGCGGCACGATGAACGGCAAAACTTTCCTCGCGTTTGATTTTGGTGAGAAGCGGATTGGTGTCGCTGTTGGCAGTGATATTACCGAGTTGGCCAACCCGCTCACGACGATCTCGGCGACCAATGACGACGAGCGTTTTGCAAAAATCGCACCGCTGGTAAACGATTGGCAGCCCGCCGCGTTCGTGATCGGTCTGCCGACGCATCCCGATGGCGCGGCGCACGCCATGACCGTTCGCGCAACGCGCTTCGCGCGGCAGCTGCAGGGACGCTTTGGTCGTGCCGCGATGCTCGTAGATGAACGCTATTCAAGCGTAGAGGCGGCGGCCGAAATGGCGTTGCGCAGTGACAGAAAATCGAAGCTGAAGTCGCGGCTCGACGCAGAGGCCGCCGCAACGATTCTGCGTCGGTTCTTTGAAAGCGGTCTGCATAAAAACATGGAAGCGGAGGCAAGCAAAGCATGAGTGTCCAAAAGCACCAGACGGACGCCGAGCCGTTATTCAATGCGCTACGCGACCAGATGGCAGCCTCGATTGCCTATGATGCAAAGCTGATCGGCGTTTATTCGGGCGGCGCGTGGCTCGCCGAGCGGCTTAAGGCGGAACTCGACGGTGAACACGAGCTCGGCTTCATTGACGTTGCTTTCTATCGCGACGACTTGAGCATGTCGGGGCTCAAACCGACCGTGCGCGCGACGCATATTCCGTTCTCGGTCGAAGGTGCGCACCTGGTGATCGTCGACGACGTACTGTTCACTGGCCGCTCAATTCGCGCTGCCATTAACACCTTGTTTGACTACGGCCGCCCGGCCTCGATCCGGTTGGCGGTACTGGTCGATCGCGGTGGTCGGGAACTTCCGATCGCTGCGGATTTTGTTGGCGATGCGCTGATCGTTGCCGCCGATCAAATGCTCGCGCTCAACCGAGACGAGACCGGAAAACTATTCCTGACCATGGAGCCATGGAAAAAGTAAATGCTCTCGAAGAAAAATATCCAGTTAAACGAGAACGGCGAGCTGCACCACCTGCTCGCAATCGAGGGGCTTCCAAAGCGAATTCTCGAACGAATTCTTGACACAGCAGAGAGCTTTGTTGGAATCAACGAGCGCGAGATGAAAGTGGTGCCGCTCCTGCGCGGCAAATCGATTTTCAATGTGTTTTTCGAGAATTCGACGCGCACCCGCACGACTTTCGAGATCGCGGCGAAGCGATTGTCTGCCGACGTTGTGAGTCTCGACGTAGCGCGCTCGTCAACCAGTAAAGGCGAATCGATTCTCGACACGATTGCGAATTTGTCGGCGATGCACGCCGATATGTTCGTGGTTCGTCATTCGGCGAGTGGCGCGCCCTATCTCATCGCCCAAAATGTCGCGCCGCATGTCCATGTTGTGAACGCAGGCGACGGGCGTCACGAGCATCCTACCCAGGGCTTGCTCGATGTGTTCACGATTCGCAAGTACAAGAAGCAGTTCAATCATTTAACGGTCGCGATCGTTGGCGATATTCTTCATTCGCGCGTTGCCCGTTCGCAGATCCACGCGCTCACCACGCTTGGCGTGCCGGAGCTTCGCGTCATCGGGCCGCAAACGCTCCTACCCGCCGAAATCGAGCGCCTCGGCGTCCGCGTTTTTACCTCAATGGAAGAGGGTCTGCGCGGCGTCGATGTGGTGACCATGCTGCGATTGCAAAACGAGCGGATGAACGGTGCGCTACTTCCCTCCGCAAGCGAATACTTTTCGCGCTATGGGCTGACGCCGCAAAAACTCGCGCTTGCAAAGCCCGATGCGATCGTGCTGCATCCCGGGCCGATGAATCGAGGTGTCGAAATCGATTCGGCGGTCGCCGATGGCGCGCAGTCGGTGATCTTGCCGCAGGTGACCTACGGCATCGCCATTCGTATGGCTGTAATGGCGATTCTTGCAGGGGCAACGCGATGAAAATTGCAATTCGCAACGGTCGCCTGATTGACCCGGCAAACCATGTCGACCAGGTCGCAGATGTCTTCATCGCCGCCGGTAAGATCGCAGCGATCGGCAGCGCACCATCCGATTGGCACAGCAACAAAGAGATCAACGCCCAGGGCTTGATCGTCGCGCCCGGTTTGGTCGATCTTTCGGTTCACGTCAAACGCGGAACACTCGCAACCGAACTCGCGGCGGCGGCCGCTGGCGGCGTCACCTCAATCGTCTGCCCGCCCGATACCGATCCGGTGCTAGACGAGCCCGGGCTGGTGGACATGCTCCGGATGCGTGCCAACGCACAACACGGTGCGCACCTCTACCCGCTCGGCGCGCTGACCAAAGCGCTCGGCGGCGAGCAGCTCGCGGAACTCTCGAAACTCGCGCAGGCTGGCTGCATCGGCTTTTCGCAGGCCGACGCCGCGATCGCCGACACCCAGGTGCTGTGGCGCGCGATGCAATACGCAGCGACCTTTGGTTTTACGCTGTGGCTGCGTCCGGAAGACCCGTACCTGAGCAGGGAAGGTGCTGCTCATGACGGTGAAGTCTCATCGAGACTGGGGCTAAACGGCATTCCAAGCTCTTCCGAGACTGTAGAGATATCGAGAATTATCGAGATTTCTAGGGGCACTAACGTAAAGTGTCATTTAAGCAAGATCTCAACCGCACGTGGGGTTGAGATGATTCGCGCCGCGAAGCGCGAAGGTCTGCCGATTACTGCGGACGTCTCGATTCATCACCTTCACTTAACCGATATCGATATCGGTCACTTCAATCCAAACTTCCGCCTCTCGCCGCCGCTGCGTAGCCTGCGTGATCGCGACGGGCTGATTGCAGGGCTCAAAGACGGCACGCTTGACTGCGTAGTCTCGGATCACACACCGCGCCCGCGCGAGGCAAAGCAGGTTCCGTTCGGCGAAGCAGCGCCGGGCGCAACGGCTGTCGAATTGTTGTTGTCACTGGTACTGCGGCTCGCGGAATCGGCGAAGCTCGATCTGCCGGATGCGCTCGCGATGATCGGCGCGCGCGCTGCCAAAACCGCCGGTATCGCGGCCGGCACGCTCTCGGTTGGTGTTGCCGCCGACGTCTGCGTATTCGACGCCGGAGCGTATCGGCACATCACCGAAGCGAGCCTCAAGAGCGCCGGGAAAAACACGCCCTTCATGGGCTACGAGCTGCCTGGCGTCGTTCGGGCAACGATCGCCGCCGGTCACATCGCGTACGAACAGGCGTCGTAGCGCGGATTCGTCACGCGAGCCTAGGGTTTCATTCCGACGCTTCGGCGATATCGCTTTGCGTTGTTGTACGCCTTGACTTCTGCGCGCGTCACAAAGCCATCACGATTCGCGTCGATGCGATCAAAGTGCTTGCAGATGCTCGGCGTGCGTCCTGCGCAGGCTTCGGTGCGGGTAAGTGCGCCGTCGCGGTTGCTGTCGGATTTGGAGAACTTCGTCGTCGCCGAAAAAGCGTTCGTCGAAGCAAGCGTCGCGGCAGCGGCAAGCGCAATTGTGAAAGCGTGTTTTTTCATCGTTGTTTCTCGTTTGATTGCACGGGCGCAGTCGCGTAAAACGCATCGAGCTCTTCGCGGGTCAGAAAGCCGTCGCCGCTCGTATCGATGCGTCGGAAATTGCGCGCCCAATCCGGATTGGCGCGACGCGCTTCGCGAAACGAAAGATAGCCGTCGCCGTCCTGGTCGGCCAGGTCGAACTCATCGGCATCGTCTTCGGCATCGTTGTCGCTCGCCTCGTCGGCCGCGTTTGGCGCGAACAAAATAAGCCTGGGTGCGCTGGCGTAGACCCCGTACCGCGCGCTTGGGCGCAAGCTACGTACCTCTTGCGTCGAGTCGATATGCGCGTCAAGCGGGATGATCACACGGGCTCGCGCGGAGAGCTCA